>NZ_PREV01000026.1:1867500-2167500 GCF_002959965.1 Microbulbifer pacificus | reverse complement strand
CGGGACCATAGGGTGCAACGGTGATGACCACCTTGTCCTGGTTTTGCGGGTGCAGGGAATCGTCTAGAAATTGCATGATCTTTTCCTCATCAGTCGTGAATTATTTTTATTGAAAAATTAATAGGGCTTGTCGCCGACAATGCCGGCGCGCTCCATCTTGCGATGACACGCGGGATAATCCATTACCGCGTAGTGCTGGGTGCTGCGGTTGTCCCAGATTGCCACGCTATTGGGCTGCCAGCGCCAGCGCACCTGAAATTCCGGGATATATGCCTGGCTGATCAGGTAACGCAGAAGCTCCGCGGCGCCCGGATTGGCATCCTGACCAAAGCGCACCCGTTGCGGTGTGTGGTAGTTGGTGAAATGCGTGGTAAACGCATTGACGAACAGAATTTTTTCTCCGGTATCCGGATGCGTCCGCACCACCGGATGCTCCGCATCGGGAAATTGTGCTTTCAGCGCAAGGCGCTTTTCCAGCGGCATGGCGGCACCGAACGACGCCTCAATGGAATGGCGCGCACGCAGATCGGCAATCTGCTCTTTCACATGGTGCGGCAACATTTCATAGGCTTTCACCATATTTGCCCACATGGTGTCGCCGCCCACCGGCGGGCATTCGACACACCGCAGCACGCAACCAAACGGCGGCGCTTCACGCCAGGTGGCGTCGGTGTGCCACGCGTTCTCGTAGCGGTCCGCCGGCTGCTCCGGACTTTTGTAGATACGCACCAGCCCCGGGTGCTCCGGGTCGGACCCCGCTACGGGGTGGTCTTCCAGCGGACCGAATCGCTCGGCAAACGCCACATGCTCCGCACGGGAAAAATTCTGGTCGCGCAGGAACAGCACTTTGTGCGTAACGAGCAGCGCGCGGATATCGTCGAACAGGGCGTCGTCGTGTATGGCATCCGCCAGATTTACGCCCGATAGCTCGGCGCCGATACTGCAGGTCAGCTGTTCTACTCGCATGGTCTGCACCTCAGATAACAAAAATCGAAGAGCCGGTGGTCTTGCGCGCTTCCAGATCACGGTGCGCCTGCACGGCGTCTTGCAACGCGTAGTGCTGGTGGATTTCAATTTTGATACGCCCGTTGGCCACGTGATCAAACAACTCACCCGCCAGTTCCGCCTTTTCCGCGGGATCGGCAATGTAATCCGCCAGCGCCGGACGGGTCATATACAGAGACCCCTTCATCGCCAGCAATTGCGGATCAAACGGCGGAATGGTGCCGGACGCCGTGCCGACACAGACCATCAGGCCACGGCGTTTGAGCGAATCCAGCGACGACATGAAAGTGTCCTTGCCGACGCTGTCGAACACCACATCGACACCACGACCTCCAGTCAGGTCACGCACACTGCTGACAACATCCTCACGGCTGTAATTGATCACATGATCGCATCCGTGGGCCAGCGCCACCTCCGCCTTGGCGTCGGAGGAAACCGTGCCGATCACACGCACCCCCAGCAGTTTTGCCCACTGGGAAACAATCAGGCCCACACCACCCGCGGCGGCGTGCAGCAGCACGGTATCGCCGGCCTTGAAGTCGTGAATGCGGCGCATCAGGTACGCGGACGTAAGCCCTCGCATGGTCATCGCCGCAGCGGTTTCAAAACCGATGGTTTCCGGCAGTTTGATCAGTGGTGCCGCGGGTATCAGACGCTCGGTGGCATAGGCGCCCAGCGTATTGATAAAACCGGTGTAGGTAACACGGTCACCCACCGCCACATTGGTCACGTCTGCGCCCACCTGCGTCACCACACCGGCGGCTTCCACACCGATACCATTGGGCAGCGGAATGGGGTAGGTGCCGTTGCGGAAATAGGTATCGGCGTAATTCAGGCCCACGGCCACATGGCGCAGCCGCACCTCTCCCGGCCCCGGCTCTCCGACCTCGACGTCTTCGAGTCGCAGCACTTCCGGGCCTCCGGATTCATAAAAGCGAACTGCCTTGGCCATGCCTTGTTCTCCTGTTTCTGTCAGCACGTTCCACCGATAAAAGGCGGCGGTTACCTGTCACAGACCAACTGTATGCCTTCCCCCCCTCCCCATCTTCACCCTGAACGACATATACTTTTCTTTTCATGACACACTAGAATAATGACGAGAGCGATAGGGGAATACCGATGACGAGCCAGATTCGTGCCGCGGTACTGAACAACTATGGAGAACTGGCTCAGCATCTGGGGCTGAACCCCGCGCGCCTGCTGCATCAGGTGGGTTTGAGTGCGGCGATGATCGCACAGACGGACAGCCGTATTTCCGCGGACGCGGTGGTGGAGCTTCTGGAAATTTCAGCCAGCGAAAGTCACTGTCCCAGCTTTGGACTGCGCCTGGCAGAGGTGCGCCAGTTATCGGATTTTGGTGCCATCAGCCTGCTGCTGCCACACCTGCAGACGTTGCGCGATGCACTGCATACCACCATGAAGTATCGGCATCTGATGAATGACGCCCTGATCATGCACATCGAGGATGCCGGTAAGGTAGTGGTCATTCGCGAGGAGGTGGTCACCGGGGCGTCGCGACCTTCCCGACAGGCGACGGAATTTGCCATCGGTGTGCTGTATCGACTGTGCGGCGCGCTGCTCGGCAGCCACTGGCACCCGGTGAGCGTCAACTTCACCCACGGTGCACCGCCCGACCTTCAACTGCACAAGCGCATATTCAACTGCAAAATTGAATTTGGTGCGGATTTCAATGGAATCGTGTGCCCGGCGGCGGATCTTGATTTCCCCAACCCCAATGCCGATCCGGCCATGGCGAAATACGCGGAGACTTTTATTTCGTCGCTGCCCGGCTCCAAACAGCAACCGTTTGCGCAGGAAGTACGCCAGGCGATTTATCTTTTTCTGCCCATGGGACATGCCAATATCGAGCAGATTTCCCAGGCTCTAGGTATGAACGTGCGCACACTGCAGCGCCGTCTCGAGGACAGTGGTGATTCGTTTTCCGACCTGATCAACGATGTGCGCCGCAACCTGGTGCTTCACTATATGGAAAACCCGAATTATTCCCTGGGGCGAATTTCCGATATGCTCGGTTATTCCGTGGCGAGTTCATTTACTCGCTGGTTTTCCAGCCAGTTTGGCGTCTCACCCGCACGCTGGCGCGCTGAGCATGGAGCCTTTAAAAACTGAAGTTATCGACTGCGGAACACGGCGAAGACTCACCCCTGACGGGTTTATGATGCAGTAGTGCGTCCGCATCGGCCAAGTCAAAAAATCTTAAAACGATACACTGAGCCCAATGCCGGAAAACTGCACATCCGCGTACTGGTCAACGAACTCCTGGGAACGCCGCGCGTGGTAGAGACTCCAGTGCAGGGGACCGGTTGAAAATACCAGACCCATCCGCCATTCACCCACCCAGGGTTCTTTCTCCACACTGTGGCTTTCCTTGAAGGAATTGCCGTCGAGGAAGATATCCCGGTTTACAAAACGCACCTGGAAATCGGAAAAAAGATACCAGCCGGCATCACTTCCCATGCCACCGTCTGGCGCCGCCGTGGCAGGTGCCAGCGCATTCACACCCACACTGGAAAACAGATCGCGGCCAACACGCAGGCCAACTCCCGACATCAGTTGAGTATTCACATTGCCGAGGTTGCCACCGAGGGTTCCGGACAATTCGACATTCAGCCCGGATTCTCCCAGGGGCTGGATATGCGCCCACTTGCGCGCATAACTCAGCATCAGCGTCGCTTCGTCCTTCAGCTGGTTATCCCAACCGTTTACGTCGTAGGTTTGCAGAACGCGATGAAATGAACGCTGTGCGGATTCCGCACCGGAAGATGGGCCGACTATACCGACAGTGACTTCAAAGCGTTCGGCGACCGCCAGTCGCGATTCGGGCATCAGGTTTACCGAATGTAGCCCCGCCCCCAGGTACAGCCAGCCGGCATAGGGCCGATCGTACTCCAGCAGCTCTGCCTCAAAAATTTCGTAGGGGGTAAAAATAGCCTGACCGAGAATATACTGCGCGCGAAGCTCTCGCTCCCGGTAGCGGTCGGGAAGGAGCGAGGTCATCCAACCTGGGGCGGAATCCGACGTGTACGACAAGCGCAGGCCCTGGGTGTAATCCGCATCGCTGGCGCCATCAAAAGAGTCGTTTTCCAGTTGCAGGGACAGACTGCCCGCAACCGCCGGGGTGATACCGATGGCGAGTCCAAATACGCCCATCCAACGAACCCAGCAGGCGCGGCCCGGCCACAGTAACGAAGTTCCATTTCGTATTATCTGTTTCACCCATGGATTTTAGGTGGGCACCGGAATTCCTCCAGAAACTCGCGTAGACAATTACGTCTGCTTTACATCCGATGAAACTTCTAACGCGGTAGACACTGGCACGGAATGTACCCATGCCAGCCCCCCAAAAGCTATGGCGTAACGATATTGAACCAGAATTCAAAATTGTCCATATAAGACATCAACTCGTTTACCTTTGCCGCGCTGCCACTCACCTTTATTTTTCCGCTGTCGATAGCATCTTTCATCGTGGTCTGCTGCAACACGATGTTGTTCAATGTATCCCGCGATAACTGCAAGGTCGCATCCGCGCCTTTTGCCTGCCGCTTTGGCGTATGGTTGAGTACGCCATGAACCATCTCCAGAAGATACTTCTCGCCGGTGTCGGTGAAGTCCATATTGATGACGATATGTTTTCCCGCGGCTTTGGGGCCATTGAGTCGCATGGCCAGGTAATCAAAAAACAGATCCAGATCCATGGCGCGCACGGTGTCCGGACTGGCTGTGTCGGGTGTCGGCAGCTTGGCGACACCGTTGCGTAACTCCTGCGCGCCGGTCAGGTAGAAGTTACGCCAGGGACCACTTTCCGCCTGATAGCCGAGCTGCTCAAGGGCATCCGCCTGCAGGTTTTTTGCCGCCTGATTACCCGGCTCGGCAAATACCGCGTGGTTCACCACCTGCGCCACCCAGCGAAAGTCTCCCTTGTCGTAATAGGTTTTTGCCTTTTTCAGCAACGCATCTACACCACCCATCATTTCCACATAGCGCTTGGAAGCGTCGACCGGCGTCAGTTCATGCAGTGTGGCGGGGTTGCCGATAAACCAACCGAGATACAGAACATAGGTTGCCTTTACATCGTGATTGACGGAACCGTAATAGCCGCGGTTGGAAAAGTGTTTGTCGATGGCTTCAGGCAACTGAATCTGCTCCGCGATTTCCACCATGGTGTAACCCTGGTTGGCGAGCCGCAGAGTCTCATCGTTGATATAGCGGTACATATCCCGTTGCAGGCCAATATGCGTATTCAGTTCTTTATTGCCCCATACCGGCCAGTGGTGTATGGCAAACATCACCTGCGCCTCGTCGCCCCACATATCCAATGCCTGGTTCAGGTACTTGGACCACACCAGCGGGTCGCGAATCTTCGCGCCGCGCAGGGAATAGGTGTTGTGCAAGGTATGCGTAGAGTCCTCGGCGGTATTCAATGCCTTTTTCTCTTTTATATAGAAAAGCATTTCCGAGGGCGCTTCAGAGCCGGGTGCATACAGAAATTCGTAGGTTAACCCGTCAATGGTGCGGGTTTCGCCTGTTTTCTCAATGATGTCGGTGGGCGGGATCAATGTCACCGTACCGGCGGAGGTGGTGGTACCGAGGCCGGCACCAACCTGGCCCTTGGGATCTGGCGGCAAAAGGTTGCCGTACATATAGCTGGCGCGACGGCTCATGGCCGTACCCGCCATCACGTTCTCGGCAACCGCGGCATCGAGAAAGCCGACCGGCGCGTATATTTTTACCTTGCCGGATTTCACATCCGCTTCGTCTACCACACCGCGCACACCACCGTAGTGGTCCACATGGCTATGGGTATAAATCACCGCTACCACCGGCTTTTTCGGTCGATGCTGATAGTACAGATCCAATGCGACCTTGGCAGTTTCCGCGGAAATCAGCGGATCCATAATGGTGAGACCGGATTTTCCCTCGACGATGGTCATGTTCGAGAGGTCCTGGTTGCGCACCTGATAGATGCCATCCGTAACTTCGAACAGCCCGGAAATATTGATGAGCTGAGACTGCCGCCACAGACTGGGGTTAACCGTATCCGGCGCGGCGTCACCTTCCTTGATAAAGCTGTATTGGTCAGGGTTCCATATCACATTGCCCTGTTTACCTTTGATCAGGGCGCCGGGCAGTGGCGCGATGAATCCCTTATGTGCCTGTTCAAATGCGGTTTTATCCGCAAAGGGCAGCTCCTGCAGCAGCGCATCATTCGCACGCTTTGTGGCGTCGCTTGCGGGCTTGGGTTTTTCTGCAGCAACAGCACTCAGAGCGATCGCCGCTCCAAGCAGCACACTCGCGAAGACTTCCGGGCGGGGAATGAAACGCATGACGGTAACCTTATATGGCGAAATACTGCAAAAAGCCTAGCCGATACCAGGTGGGCCGCCAGTTGCGGGAGCTGCGAGTGCACAGCATCTCCCGCCGGTTCGAGACCACGTCACCCGCCAGCCCGATCGCCGCCCGCAGATTTCTCTGGCGGGCTGCGCAACTGGGACTCAAGGGCACACAGCAGAATCCTGGTCACCAGCGTCGTCACTATGTCTTCGGAATGCATACCTGATCTCCGTAGTAATTGTCGCTGTAGTTACATTCCAAATCGGTGGACTCAACGGAAACTGAAATCAGACTTTTCATTCGCTTTCTCCTTCACTGAGGCTTCCAAACACGGATAAAGGTAAGGAGAACGCAGCAATAGCTGAAATCAAATAAACCTTTCGACCTCATCAAATTTACCTATACATATTCTTTATCAGCTGCGGTGACCCAATAGATGTAAACGTCAGACATCGAATAATTCTTTCAAACCCAACTCTGGCATTCCTCCCCAGGATCATGCACACTACGCCAAAATGAAAACGTTTACATTTTGGGTGCAGGGCATCGCCGAATGCATCGACCCGGAAACAGGCGATAGATGGGAAATCAATACCTCATGGACAAGCTCAGTCAGTTGCGGTCGATGACCGCTGTGGTGGCAGACACCGGTGATATCAACGCGATCCGCCAGTTCACCCCGCTGGACGCCACAACCAACCCCTCTCTGCTGCTGAAGGCCGCGCAGCAGGCGGAATACCAGCCGCTGATCGACCGCGCCATCGCCTTTGCAGCCACGCAGGGTGGCAGCGACGATGAACAGACGGCACTGTGCTGTGACTACCTGGCCGCTGGCATTGGCCGTGAAATCCTGCAGATCGTCCCCGGGCGTATTTCCACCGAAGTGGATGCACGGCTGTCCTTTGATACCGCAGCCACTCTGGAGCGCGCGCGCCGGCTGATGGGGCTGTATGCGCAAATAGGCGTGGCACCGGAGCGCGTGCTGATCAAGGTCGCCTCGACCTGGGAGGGCATCAAGGCCGCGGAGGTTCTTGAGCGCGAGGGAATTCACTGTAACCTGACCCTGCTGTTCAGCTTCGCCCAGGCCCGCGCCTGTGCCGACGCCGGGGTTACCCTGATTTCTCCGTTTGTAGGTCGCATTCTCGACTGGCATCTGAAGAATACCGATGCCAACGGCTTCACTCCGGAGCAGGATCCCGGCGTGCAATCCGTGCGCCGTATTTACCACTTCTACAAAGAGCACGGCTACCGCACCACCGTCATGGGTGCGAGCTTTCGCAATACCGGGCAGATCGAGGCGCTCGCCGGCTGCGACAGTCTCACCATCAGCCCGGACCTGCTCGCGCAGCTCGCCGCCGACCAGAGCGAACTTCCGCGCGCGCTGACAGCGCCGGCGGACACAGGCAATACCGCCGCCCCCCTGGCAGAAAGTGACTTCCGCTTCCAGCACAACGACGACGCTATGGCACACGAAAAGCTCGGCGAAGGTATCCGTAAATTCGTGCTCGACCAGTGCGCACTGGAAAGCCAGCTGCAGACCCGCGCCAGAAATTTCGAGGCGGTGTAAATGAGCGCGTCACAAACAGTATTCCTGGGCATCGACGCCGGCACCCAGAGCCTGAAACTGCTGGCCTACGATGCCGAGCAGAAAAAAATTCTGCACGTCTCCGCCGCGCCACTGGAACTGATCAGCCGTGACGACGGCAGCCGCGAACAGCTGGCAGCCTGGTGGCTCGCCGCGCTGCACCAGTGCATGAGTGAACTGCCAACGGAGATCAAAGGCCGCGTACGCGGCATCGGAGTATCCGGCCAGCAGCACGGATTCGTGCCACTGAACAAGAATGGCGACGTCATCGCACCAGTGAAGCTCTGGTGTGATACCAGCACCATCGCCGAATGCGAGGAAATTACCGCTCGCTTCGGCGGCACTGAACGTTGCATCGACGCGGTGGGCAACCCGATTCTGCCGGGATATACCATTTCCAAAGTTCTGTGGCTGAAGAAAAACAACCCACAGGCCTACGGGGAACTCGCACATATCCTGCTGCCCCACGACTATCTGAACTTTTATCTCACAGGAAAAATCTTCACCGAGTTCGGCGATGCGTCCGGCACCGGCTATCTGAATATCCTGCGCCGCGAATACGACCGTGAAATGCTGCGCGCACTGGATCCGGATCGGGATTTACTGCCGCTGTTGCCACCGCTGCTGCAAGCCGATGCCACCATTCCGCTCAGCGCCAACGCTGCGCGGGAGTTCGGGCTGCCGGCGGGGGTCAGAGTTTCCACCGGTGGCGGCGACAACATGATGGCCGCCTTCGGTACCGGTTCGATAGCGCCCGGCGTGCTGACACTTAGCCTCGGTACTTCCGGCACCCTGTTCGCCCACAGCGACACACCCGCCATGGATCCCGACGGTGAACTCGCGGCGTTCTGCTCTTCCTCCGGTGGCTGGCTACCGCTTTTGTGCACCATGAATTGCACCGTGGCCACGGAAATCACCCGCAAGGCGCTGGGAAAAACCATCGATGAATGTGAGTCGCTGCTGGCGCAATCACGGATCGGCAGCGACGGCCTGCTGAGCCTGCCGTTGTACAACGGAGAGCGCACCCCCAACCTGCCCCATGCCCGCGCCAGCCTGCACGGTATGAGCGACGGCAATACAACACCCGCGAACCTGTACCGCGCCGCCATGGAAGGGGCGACGTTTACCCTGCGTCGCGGCCTCGATGCCTTCGCCCGTGCAGGCCAGCAGTTCAGCGCTATTCGCCTGACCGGAGGCGGCGCCAGGAGTGCCCACTGGCGGCAGATGGTTGCAGATATTTTCAACCTGCCGGTGGAAGTACCGATACAACAGGAAGGCGCGGCGTTCGGCGCCGCCATGCAGGCACTGTGGGCCTGCGATGAACACGCTGATCTGTTGGAACTCACCCGGCAACACCTGGCGGTGGATACCCGCCTCGGCTGCACACCGGATGCAGCGGCCGCGGCCGCGTATCAGTCTCTTTACCAAAAATTCCTCGAACTGCTCGGCCAGCAGTACCCGAGCGTACAAATCAACGAATAATTCTGGAGCAGATCATGAGCAGAAATCTTTTTATCGGTGATAGAGAATATTTCCCCGGCATCGGCAAGATTCCTTTCGAAGGCCGTGGTTCCGACAACCCGCTGGCCTTTAAATTCTATGACGCCAATAAAGTAATCGGCGGCAAGACCATGGAAGAACACCTGCGTTTTGCGGTGTGCTACTGGCATACCTTCTGTGGCAAGGGTGCCGATCCGTTCGGCCGCAACACTCAGGTGTTCGCCTGGGACGACGCTGCCGATGAACTCAGCGCAGCGCGCCAGCGTATGGATGCAATCTTTGAATTCACCACCAAGCTGGGTGTGCCCTACTACTGTTTCCACGACGTGGATATGTCTCCGGAAGGCAGCAGCATCCATGAGTATGAGAGCAACCTGGCAAAAATGGTGGAGCTGGCGGCGGAGCGCCAGAATGCGTCCGGCATGAAACTCCTGTGGGGTACCGCCAACCTGTTCTCCCACCCGCGCTATATGAACGGCGCCGCGACCAACCCGGACTTCAAGGTACTGAGCTACGCCGCCTCCCAGGTGAAGGCCGCACTGGATGCCACCGTGGCGCTCGGTGGTGAGAACTATGTATTCTGGGGCGGCCGCGAAGGCTATATCTGCCTGCAGAACGCCAATACGAAACTCGAACAGGAGAACCTCGCGCGCTTCCTGACCGCCGCGCGGGATTACGGCCGCTCCATCGGTTTCAAAGGCACTTTCCTGATCGAACCGAAGCCCATGGAACCCACCAAACACCAGTACGATTTCGACGCGCAGACCGTGATCGGCTTCCTGCGCCACTGGGGTCTGGACAAGGATTTCAAACTTAATATCGAGGCCAACCACGCCACCCTCGCCGGCCACACCTTTGCCCATGAACTGCAGATGTGCGCCGATGCCGACATGCTCGGTTCCATCGATGCCAACCGCGGCGATTACCAGAACGGCTGGGACACCGATCAGTTCCCCACCGATCTGTACGATGCAGTGCACGGCATGATGGTGGTTCTGGAAAATGGCGGCTTCAAAGCCGGCGGCCTCAACTTCGACGCCAAGGTACGCCGTGAATCCGTGGATATGGAAGATATCTTCCTCGGCCATATCGGCGGTATGGACACCTTCGCCCGCGGCCTCGAAGTGGCCCACAGAATTCTCACCGAATCGCCCTACGCAAGCTGGAAAGCCGCGCGCTACGCCAGTTTTGCGGAGGGCAACGGCAAGGCCTTTACCGAAGGTAAACTTGGCCTTACAGACCTGCGCAACCTGGCTGCCGAAAATGGCGAGCCCCACCCGGCGAGCGGAAAGCAGGAGCTGTATGAGAACCTGATCAATCAATACATCTGAGTATCGCGATAAAGCGGTTGCGCGGGTTCCTGGCGGCCACCTTCTGCCATCCATCCGCTACGCTTTTCCGCAATACCCAGGATTGATTGATATCACCTCAACGTCAGATGACTCTGGTTTGGGCCTGCCATTGCAGGCCCTTTTTTATGCCCCGGATACCATTCCGGCGACGCAGGCGCTACCATCTGGCCCTTCGCCTACCAGGACACACTGGTATCATCAGAATTGCAGAACAGAGGGCGCCAGTGTCCATCAAAAAAGTCGCCAAGCTCGCCGGTGTATCTACCGCCACAGTTTCCCGCTATCTCAACAGCCCGGAACAGGTGAAGGAAAAAACCCGCAATAAAGTGCAGGCCGCCATCGACGCCGTGGGCTACGCGCCCAACGCCCTGGCGCGCAACTTTCGCCGCGGCAAGACCAGCCTGATCGTGGTGGTGCTGCCGGCCGTTGGCGACCCGTTTCTCGACGGTGTCATGCGCGGGGTATGGCGGGTGGCGGATGAGCAGGGCTACAGTATTCTGATTCGCGATACCCAGTCCAACTCCCACGAATTCGACGAGTACACCGACATGGTGTTCTCCAAACAGGCGGATGGCATCCTGCTGTTAGCCAGTATTTCTCCGTTTGAAGAAGCCACTGCCAACCGCGGCAGCGCGCGCGCGCACCCACCACTGGTACTGGGACTGGAAAGCGTCAGCGCGGAACTCAGTCACTTCCCCAGTGTGCGCGTAGACAACATCGCTGCGGCCGCGGATGGTACCGACTACCTGATCCAGCTCGGCCACCAGCGCATCGGATTTATTACCGGCAAGCGGGATTCTCTACTCACCAGGGATCGCGAGAAGGGTTATCGCAAGGCCATGCGCAAAGCGAAACTGGCGGTATCCAATGACTGGATCGTAGAGGGCGAGCAGTCCATCGACGGTGCCCGTCGCGCCACCCGGCGCCTGCTGGATCTGGAACAGCGCCCCACCGCGCTGTTTTGTGCCAACGATGAAATGGCCCTGGGTGCCCTGCATGAGATCAAAAGTGCCGGCCTGAGAATTCCACGGGATATTTCCGTAATCGGCTTCGACGATATCCGCTACGCGGAAATCGCGGATCCCCCGCTGACCACCATTGCCCAGCCGGCGGAAGAAATCGGCGAGCGCAGTATGCGCCGCCTCTGCCAGGTGATCGACGGTGGCGAAGGCGACAGTACACCGGAGATCGTTCCCCACAGGCTGATCGTACGCAAGTCCACTGGCAGAGCCCCCGGCTGATCCCCGCCGCGGCAAATTTTCCGCGCAGAAACACCTTACTAACGAAATATTGCGCAGCATCTTACGGCGACCGGGAATTGCGCGCAAAGTTCGATAAAAGTTCACTAAAAGATCATCGCCGGCAGCGGATTCAGCGAGTTTTACACTACAGTTAGAACTAGTAGCCGCGCCGAACCCGGTCATTTCAGTCGGGAGCAGCGCGCACCGAGAGCAGCAAGGATATAAGCAGTAGCGTATAAGTAGTCGAGGTCGCCACCATGAATACGCATTTGTCGGTAAAGCCCCACAGTTCTTCCAAACCCGCATTGCTCGCCGCACAGAAGAAGCACGAGCAGGAAGAGCAGAACCTACAGCCCAAAACCGGCAAAAGCGCTGCAAACCTGGGCCTGCGATACCCAAAGGATCTGGAACGCTGTTTTGTACTCGGAAATAACTGAGTCGTTCACATTATCTGTTTTTTCCACTGAAAACTCTCCATAGCAATGGGGAGTTTTTGCCCTGTTCGACCGTCTTACATACCAGATGTACCGTTACATCAAAAATGTATAACCGGTGTTGGCTCATAGCCGGTGTGAATAACAAATTGCCATCGCCTCAATAACAAAAAAAAACCGTACTCATCATGACCGATCCCCGCAGAAAATCGACCCCCCGGTTCCGCAGCGCCCACTGGTTCGACGACAAGGCGAATGCCGATCACACCGCACTGTATCTTGAACGTTACTTCAATTTCGGTCTCACCCGCGAAGAGCTGCAATCCGGGCGGCCGATCGTCGGCATTGCCCAGACCGGCAGCGATCTAACCCCCTGTAACCGACACCACCGGGAACTGGCGCAGCGGGTAAAAGACGGCATCCGCGATGCCGGGGGTATTCCGATGGAATTCCCGGTGCACCCCATTTTTGAGCAGGGCCGGCGCCCCACCGCGGCGCTTGACCGCAATCTGGCAACCCTCGGGCTAATCGAAATTTTGCACGGTTATCCGATTGATGCCGTGGTACTCACCACCGGTTGTGACAAAACCACACCGGCTACATTAATGGCCGCGCTGCAATTGGATATCCCGGCGATTGTTTACTCCGGGGGGCCGATGCTGAACGGCTGGCGACCGGTAAGTTGCGATGGTGGCACGGACAAGGAGGAACGTGTCGGCTCCGGTGCTGCCATCTGGCAGAACCGCGAGCGTCTGGCGAAGGGAGAGCTGGACTACACGGGATTTATGGAGGCCTCGGCGGCGTCTGTCCCCAGTGTCGGCCATTGCAACACCATGGGCACAGCGCTTTCGATGAATGCCCTTGCAGAAGTGCTGGGAATGTCCCTGCCCGGCTGTGCCGCCATTCCCGCGCCATATAAAGAGCGCGCGCAGATGGGCTACCACACCGGGCGGCGCATCGTGGAAATGGCGTTTGAGAATCTGAAACCATCGGATATTCTCACCCGTCGGTCTTTCCTCAATGCGGTCGTAGCCTGCAGCGCGCTCGGTGGTTCGACCAACGCCGTGGTACATCTGTTAGCGCTGGCACGGGGCATGAAAGACGTGAACTTCACCATGGACGACTGGCAGCAGTACGGTGAGAACATTCCGCTGCTGGTGAACTGTATGCCTGCCGGTAAATATCTCGGTGAAGAGTTTTACCGCGCCGGCGGCGTACCGGCTCTGCTAAATCAGCTGATCCGCGATGGCCTGATCGATGGTAGCCAGAATACCGTTACCGGCCACTCACTCGCGCACAATTGCGAGGCGTTTCCGGTACGCAACCGCGAGGTGATTTTTCCGACTGACAAACCGCTGATGGAGAAAGCCGGTTTCGCCATCATGCGCGGTAATTTTTTCGATTCCGCACTGATGAAAAAATCCGTGATCAGCCCCGGGTTCCGCGAAAAATATCTGTCCGATCCCCGGCACCCTCTGTGTTTTACCGCCCGCGCTATCGTCTTCGAGGGACCGGAGGATTACCGCGCGCGCATCGACGATCCGGCGCTGGATATCGACGAACACTGTATTCTGGTTATCCGCAACGTGGGTCCGGTGGGCTACCCGGGTTCTGCGGAAGTCGTGAACATGCTGCCACCCGCACGGCTGGTAAAGCGGGGCATCAACTGTCTGCCCACCATGGGAGACGGCCGCCAGAGCGGCACGTCCGGCAGCCCCTCGATTCTGCACATTGTCCCGGAATCGGTTACAGGCGGCGGCCTGGCCCTGTTGCAGACGGGCGACGGCATCCGTGTGGACCTCGCCAACCATCGGGTCGATCTGCTGCTGAGCGACGAAGCGCTGACAGAGCGCCGCCGACACTTGCAGGGCACCCAGCTGGTGAATCAGACGCCCTGGCAGGAGATTTATCGCAAAACGGTAAGCCCACTGAGTACCGGCGCGGTAATGGAAACCGACGAGGAATTCATCCGGGTTCTCGATGCACACCCGGTGGGTCGTCATTCCCATTAGTTCGATCACCGCGACGTCGACCTGCTATCTTTGAGGCTTGCTTGTTCAATCCTCTGCGGGAGCAGCCATGGCATCCAGTCCCATCAAAATCCTCGCCATTTCCGGCAGTCTGCGTCAAAGCTCGTTCAACAGTGCCGCACTGCGTGTCGCTGAAGAACTGGCGGGAGATGGCGCATCCTTTACCTTCGCCGACCTCTCCGGTATCCCGCTTTACGATCAGGACCTGCGCGATAAACATGTGCCGGAAGCGGTTCAGACACTGGGCAATCAGGTACTGGATGCGGACGCCATCCTGTTCTCCACGCCGGAATACAACTACTCGGTTTCCGGCGTTCTGAAAAATGCCATTGACTGGCTTTCCCGTCTTGATCCGCAGCCCTTTGCCGACAAGCCGGTCGCGGTAATGAGTGCCAGTATGAGTGCGTTCGGCGGTGCGCGGGCACAATACGATCTGCGCCGCATCCTGATTTACCTGGATGCGCATTTTGTGAATAAGCCTGAGGTGATGATCGCCTTCGCCCACCAAAAATTCGATGACGATGGTACCCTCGGCGATGACGACACCCGCCTGTTTATCGGCAAGCTCGTCACCGCACTTGGCGATTGGACCCGGCGGCTGCAGGGCTGACCTGCCGCAGTCTCTCAACAACCGGAGAATAACCCATGAGTAACCTGGCCCAGGACGCCGTACAGGCATGCGACGTAATCGCCGGTTGCGGTGCCATCGACATCATCATTGAACCCAGAAACAAAGATCTGGGCGGCTTTTCCGTGCGCCGAGTGCTGCCCACCCGCGAGCGGAAAATGGTGGGCCCCTGGATATTCTTCGATCATATGGGTCCGGCAGATTTTACCGCGGGCACAGGCATCGACGTGCGCCCACACCCGCATATCGGCATCGCCACCGTCACCTACCTGTTTGAGGGGGAGATCCTGCACCGGGACTCCCTTGGCAGCCTGCAGGCGATCCGCCCCGGCGACATCAATCTGATGCTGGCCGGGCGCGGTATTGTGCACTCGGAGCGGGAGACGGAGCAGCTACGCGGCACAGACCACCGCCTGCACGGTCTGCAACTGTGGCTGGCTCTGCCGGCATCCGATGAAGAGCTGCCACCGGCGTTTTACCACTACCCCGCCGCGGAAATTCCCACCGCGGAAATTGACGGCGTATCGCTGCGGGTAATGATGGGCAGTGCCTACGGTTGTACCTCACCGGTCAAAACCTTCGCCGAAACAATCTATGTGGAGGCACAGCTGCGAGCGGGTCAGCGCCTGACGTTACCGGATTCGCCGGAGCGCGCAGTGTACGTCGCCAGCGGCGCCCTGCGTGCGCGGGACACCGGGATCCCACAACATGCGCTGGCGGTATTCCTCCCGGAAGCAGGGGTGGAAGTGGAAGCCGTCGAAGACTGTCGCATCGCGATTATCGGCGGTGAGTCCCTGGGCCAGCGCTTTATCGACTGGAACTTTGTCTCCAGCCGCAAAGAGCGCATCGCCCAGGCAATCGAAGACTGGCGGGCCGGCCGCTTTGAAAAAGTCCCCGGCGATAGCGAGGAATTTATCCCCTACCCCGGCGGCTGATTCACGGTTGCCTCCGAGACCGGCCTCTTCCCACCAGATGCTCAGTAATAACCAACACTGTCGGCGTAGTTGATCAGCGGGGTGCCGTAATTTCCACCCCATTCATAGCCGTAGCGACGCTCGGGCTCAATCGCCATGATGTCGTACTGCTTGCCCGCGCCCCCCTCAGCCACCGAGCGGCCGCTGAAGAAGCCGACGTCCTGGCCCAGGTCATAAAAGCGGTACCACATGGTACTGCCCGCTTTGGTCTGGATGGGATTGTAGGTGTCGTCACTGCTGCCGCTGGATCGCTTGATATACGCTGTGTCGGCAACCTTCACCGCTTCACTGCGATACCACGCCAGCGCGGCGCGCACCGCGGCTTCCACTTCAGGGGTCTGCGGTCGCGACATCAGGAAAGCCGCCACCAGCATGGACTCCTTGCCGCTCTTGGATTCGAGCTCGTAGGAACGCGCCGGGCGCGGAGCATAGGTTTCCGGGTCGTGCTGGGCGCACCAGACGGTTTTCGCATCGGCCTGCACGATTTGCGCCTTGAGAATAAAGTCGACACCGTTGTCGATGGCGGTCGCCATACGTGTGCGCTGCTCCTCGGTGAACAGGTCGCCATTCAGCGGCGCTTCCTGCCGCTGGGCCTGGTCGAGCAGGATCAGCACGCGGGCCATGGCGCCGTCGTTGAAGGTCACATAGTTGGAGTAGGTGGTGCCGGTGCGCGCGGGATAGACCTGTGGCCACCCCCCGCTGGCGTATTGCATGGTCAACAGAAATTCCAGCGCCTTGCGCGCGGCATCGCGGTACGCGGCGTCGCCACTGCGCTGGTAAACATCGGCGAGAAACAGCAGCTCGGTAACTGTAGCGTCGTTGTCGATGGTGCCCAGCTCAACCCCATCTGCGCCAGTCCACTCGGAGCGGGCACTGCTGCCATCCCACGGCGTAGCGTACTTGGATACACCAAACTTGTAGAAACCACCGTGCGGCATCTGCCAGCTGATCATATTGTCGGCCAGGCTCTGGTCAGCGGACAGGCTGCTACCTTTCCACGACTTGTAATTGTCCAGCTCACCGTAAATCGGGTTGCCGGCCTGCGGTAGTACCACCGCTTCATCGCCACCGGATGACGAGGAACTGGAGCCGCCACCGGAAGACGATGAGCTGCTGGAGGAACTGGAACTTCCGCCGGAGGATGAACCGGATGAACTGCTGGAAGAATTGAACGCAGGAGGGCTCGTTTCGGAACCACTGCTTCCGCCGCCGCAGGCGGTCAACATGACAGACAGCACTGCCGCGACCGCTGTAATGATTAATTTCTGCTGCATGGTCTACCTCTTAAACCGGCTGTGTTTATTGTTCGCAACGGCCTTGCACCGAAATACAGGCGTACGTTCTATGCGGCGAGGTCACCCCTACCGCTGTCTTTTTCTGCATCCAAAGCCAAAAAAGCCCCGCGAGCGGGGCAAAAATGGCAAAGGGGGAAATCCAGTCAGGTTCAGAACTGAACGTTCACACCGAGCTGGTATGTCGGGCCATACGTCTCTCTCAGGAACATCATGTGTCCGCTGGAAAACTCATTGCCCTCGAAGTACTGGATATTGCTCTCGTCGGTAATATTCACCGCATCCAGATACAGCTTCACGTTATCGCTGACGTCGTAGGTCGCTTTGATGTCGTAGGTGACACCGGCGTCCTGATAAACGTCAGACCAGGCGGCACAGTTTTGCGAGTAGCCAAGGGCCGCGTCCGCGGCGATATCCGCTTCGGTACAGGAGCCGATGCGCTTCAGGATTTCGCTGCGGTAGTTGGTGATAAAGCGCACCGAGAAGAAGTCGTTCTCCCAACCGAGCGTGGTGTTCACGGTCACGTCCGCCTGTTCCGGCAAACGGATTTTTTCCGCGCGCACACTGGCTCCGGCATCGGCTTCGGAATGCAGCAGTGTGAAGTTGGACTGGATAAAGAAGTTGTTCAGTAACCCCTGAGTGAAATACTGGTTGTACGTCACTTCCAGACCGTACACATCCGCGCCTTCACCATTCAGGTAAGTACTGGCGTTAGCCAACTGCAGATCCGCGGGAATCTGGAACATGGTGACCTGATCCACTGGCAGGGTGTAAGGCAGCTCCGCCAGGTTCAGATCCGCACCGGCCACATTGACGATGAAGTCATCAATCTTCTTATAGAAAGCCGCGCCCTGGATAAACAGGTCATCGCTGGCGTACCAGCCCAGAGAAATATCAAAGTTGGTCGCACGCATTGCGTCCAGTTTCGGGTTGCCAAGCTCGACCACGTTGTCCGGGGACATGGTCAGATGCTGCTGCTTGTATGTATCGGTGTAGTCAGCCTCGGCAATGTCACCCTGCAGATCCGCCGGCTGATCACTGCATTGATTTTCCACCGCCAGATTCGCCGCCGGATCGTAGTTGCAGAAAATCACCCGGTCGACCACCTGCGCATAAGCGCGGGCTTCATCGAAAGACGGACGGGAGAAGGAGGTCCACAGGGAGGCGCGGAACAACAGGTCTTCTCGTAACTCATCGCGATAGTGGAGGCTGGGGAAAAAGCCATCGTAGGAATTCGAGGTATCGTCCAGTGGTACCGCGATGTCGAAGGATTCCAGCTGGTCGGCACTCTCTTCGCGATCATTGCGGATAGAGAGGTAACCGGTGGAGTTGAAATCGGTTTTCTCGTAGCGCACACCGGCAATCAGGGTACCGGTATCGGTCACCTGGAATTCACCCATGATGTAGGCCGCGGCGGTATCTTCCGACAACTGATAGTCGTTGCGCGTACTGTCCAGCTCGCGCTGTTCAGGGTCGTAGTTCTCGCCGATGATCCGCGTCTGCTCAATCAAGCGCTTGGCCTCGGCCTCAGTAATGAACGCGTGGTCGAAGAGAGGGTTGTCCGGCATGAAGGTCTCGACATCGCCGAGACGAACCCCTGCCGCGTCGATACACGCCTGATCGCCTGCACAACCCGCCGCTTTCTTGTCACCGGGGTGAACACTGATACGGTTCTTGTCGCGATTGCGCTCGCGATTTTTGATCTTGAAGCCAGTCTTGATGTAGTTGACCGGGCCAATATCAAAGTCTTTACGCAGATTGGCCATAGCCTGATCGAGCGTGTCTTCGCGGAAGCTGTTTTCCATGAACAGGTTGTCGTACAGCATGAACGGTTGAACGCTCTCGCCGTACTGGTACCCAGACGGTCCGAATCCACCTGAACCGGGCACACTTTCCATTCCGGCGAGTTCGGCCAGCTGTGAGGGATGCACGATCTGACCGTTGAGGAAATCTTCGCCGGTGCGACCGAGCGCGGTAATATCGCGCACGCGGAACTGCACACGGCTGCTGTCCGGAGAATCCTGAGTGGCACTGGAGTGGGTCAGCTCATAGTCCAGAGTCCAATTATCGCCAAACAGATTTTCGCCACCGAGCGCAAACACTTTGGTGTCGCTCTCGGACTCCTGCATAAAGAACTGGTGCTGAAGGTCGATTCCGCCGGAGCCGAATACGTTATTGGCAGCATCGTAGTAAACGACTTCGTCATCACTTGCCTGCCCCCAGCGGTAGTATTCACGCAAGGCCGTGTCTTTATCTGTATATACGGTATTGCTGTAGCGCGCGTAATACTTACTGTTGTCGTCGGGGCGATACTCCAGATCGAAGATGCCGGCGATACGTTCGCGCTCGGCATTTTCCTGCCGGTTCTGAAGCTCGAACGGAATCAGCATCGGGCTGTCGGCGCCATCCAGGGTAATGTAACGCGGCAGGGAACTGTCGTGAGCGCGGGATTCGTACCCTTCGCTCACGCGGTTTTCATAAGACAGCGAGTAACTGAAGCCCAACTTTTCATCGGCAAAAATGTTGGTGCCCTGCAAGGTCAGTTTGGGCGACATTTCGCCGCTCTGATCCTGATACGCCCCCTGGGCGCGTACCTTGAAGGTATTCTCACCGCGATCCAGCGCGGAAACGGTAGTGACGTTTACACTACCGCCGATGGAGTTCAGGTCCATGTCCGGAGTGAGGGATTTCAGTACCTCGATGGACTGCAGCACATCGGCGGGCAATGCGTCCAGAGAGAAACCGCGGCTCTCGCTGTCCGCCGGGCCACCGCCGCTGTTGGCCATTTCAGAGCCGTTCATCTGTACCGACACGAAGCCCGGACCAAGACCGCGCAGGTTGATGAACTTGCCTTCACCTTCAGAGCTTTGCAAGGTGATACCGGGCAGGCGCTGCAAGGATTCCGCGACGTTCTGATCGGCAAAGTTACCGGAATCGTCCTGGGTAATAACGGAGCTGAAAATATTTTTGTCGCGCTCCGCTTGACGGGCGTTGAGCTCGGCATTGCGTACACCTTCAACCGTAACTTCTTCCATGGAGAAGTCGGAAGTAGTTTCTGCTTTCTGCTGCTGTGCTTCCTGAGCCATCAGGTTCGTGGAAGCGGCCATGGCGATCGCCACGGCGAGAATCTGCTTTTTATAAGTCATTGTGACTCTCCCATCGTTTTTATTCGGCCATCGTATCCAGCCGTATCGATGATTATTTTTATCGCCGGCTAGACTGATTACTCAACCGGCGATCTCTCTCAGGCTTACTGGTAGGTGATAGAGAAATTATCGATCACTACAGGCTTGTCTCTCGTGCCACTGTCACAACGGAGCTGTATGAAGGAACTGGCGGTACCAACATCACTCTCAACGGTAACGGTACCTGTCGCAGAACCAGCGGCCATTTGCGAAGCAACGCTTTCGAAAATCTTCGAACTGGCACCGTGGATTGAATTTCCAGAACCCGAGGTGTTGTTATCCACATATACCTGGCATTTTCCGGCCTCGGACGAAACGTTGGGGTTTTCCACAACATCGAACGAGATCTTGTACGGCTTGCTCAAGTCGAAGTCGCCGCGGCCGGCGGCATCGTCTGCGCTGGTGTCGGTACCGTGCATCGCATCACCGATAGTGAAACGCGCATCGTGAAGCGACAGTTGACCTCCAGCTACGGATATGCGCGAACCGCCACCGGTTGCGTTGTACATGGGTTTGGTGGCGTCACCGCTCAGCGCTTTGTAGTCAGCACTGAAAAAGTTACCCGCACCGGATTCAGAGTCTTCTACAAGGCCCGCGCCTTCGAAGTTTTCCTCAATGACCGCGGAAATGTCAGCGGCCGCATAGAATCCCAATTCGCCGATGCCGCCAGGCAACTCTCCCTTCAACGCTTCAGCTGTTACATCTGCGGCCATGTCGTCACTCCACACCAGCCAGTCGAGGTTAGCGTGGAATGCACTTCCGGAGCCTTCACCCACACGCAGCAGACTGGCGGAACCACCGGAGCGACCAGGGCCAGTGAAGCTGCCGATTTCGTTACCGTCGCGGTAAATCACCGCAGTAATGTTATCGGCCTCGGCCGTTGGGTCATTTACGGTAAAACTGAACTGGTATACGTGGTAGCCATCGCTGTACACCACATCGGAAACTTCCGCGGTCTCCTCCGCCGCCAGGAATTTCTCCAGTTGAACCTTGCCGGAGTCCGGACGCAGAATCGCTTTGATACGGCGTTCGTCGATATGAGTTTCAACTTCAAAGCCACGAGCCCCCTGCGTTTCCGCATACGCATTGTCGATGCGCGCAATCCAGGTGAAATGCTTTGGATAGGTCCCATCGGCAACCACGCCGCTCAAGTCACCCACCGGTTTGGTGTTGGAGTCTCCGGCGAGGGTATCCATGGTCATGACACCTTCATCACTGACGGTAAACCACGGCTTCTCTTCATCGGAGAATTCGAAGTTGGTTTGCTCGCTACCATTGATAACAACAGCACCCAGCTCACCCGGATGTGTACATCCATCGTACACGCTCCAAAGAATGCCATGGGATACAGACGGATTTACGGTAGTAGTGGGACTGCAGCTATCGCCTAGCGGGGCTTCCGGTGTACCCGTTGCAAATTCACTCCAGGCACCCGCACCGATGTTATTCACACCACGAACCCACACGTAATAGGTGGTACCGTTTTCCAATTCGGTCAGTGTGGTGCTGGTGTCGGTCAGGTCATTGACGATAATGGCCCCGGACACATCGTCACTGGTGCCATAAGCAAGATCGTAAGTCGCCGCTCCTAGCACGGAATTCCAGCTCACGGCCATCTGCGCGTCGGTAGCAAAGGTTGTCGGCGCGTTCGGCGCGACGGGTTCCTCGGCGGATTTGAACTTAGTACACACTGGCAACGTCGCCTGACCATTATCAGACTGCTTTTCGATCAGCAGATCATCGATAATCGCCGTACCGCCACTGGAAACCCGGAAGTGCAGAAAGGAATTTTCTGTTCCCACTACCTGAGATTTGATATCCACAGGCGTTGCACCCGGCTCCAGGGTCACGTCTCCCGGCACGTTAATTTCCACGCGTTTACCCGGAACCAGGCTGCCGGTTTCCACGTTGAAAATCCGAGAGCCCGCACCACCGCCGCCGTGAATGGAGTTCGCTTCACCGGTCGTGTTGTTGTTTACATAAATCTGGGTCATGGACCCCGAGCCGCTCGCGGAAGACACGCAGAACGAGATGCGGTAGGGCTCGGAAAGATCCAGCTCGCCCCAGCCGCTGCCGCCGTCGGTGCCGGGGGTGGAATCTTTTTTCGGGTCATTTTTCGATGCGTCGGCCATGTCGGACTTGGTCTGGCCGATGGTAAAACGTGCGTTACTGATCAACAGGGACGGATCACCGTTGTCACTGACGATACCCAGACGGGTTTCGTGGTCGACGGTAATTTCGCTGTCGGGGTTGTCCTGATCGAAGAAACAGCAGGTGGGATAGTAGAACGATGGGCGTTCGTCGACGTATTCGCTACTGTCAGCGGTGGCCAACGCTTTGTAATTTGGACTGAAAAAGTCGATCACATCACTCTGGTCGAAATTGGTGTACTCACCAAAATTTTCCAGAACCGGCAGCGCGGTGTTAATGATGCCGCTCTCCTCCGGCGGCACCACAACCACGGGTGGCGGCGCCGGCAGTTCTGCGATGTCGCCTTCTCCCGAGGAACTGCTGCCACCGCCGCCACAGGCGGTCAGTGTTCCCATGACGCACAGTGCAAGTGCGGATTTCGCCCAAGGTAAAGGTTTCATACTCACCCCTTCTCTCTCATTTTCAATCGTTATTCTTATGAGCCCGGGTCTTCCGCCCGGATAGCTTCGCGATGGATGCGCTGTTCAGTTTTGAATGCGCGGTTACCACCCAGGCTCAGCCTTGATACTTATTGGTTTGGCAATCTAACCAGATTGGTTAGGCATATACAACCATTTGTACCAACTGGTTACCACACAGACTCCCTCTGGCTTGGCCATGGGGTAATAGGCGCCAAAATCGCGCAAATTTTGCGCGAATCCGCGGTTTTCCGGGATGGAACTGCAGGGATGCTGATGAAGATTGCGGGGGTACCAGCGCCAGAGCGATGCCCGAAAGCTCGGAAAGTGGCCAGACCAACAGCGGCGCGGAGGTGAGGAGAGGAAAATGACTCATTCAACGGGATGTAAATGAGCCATTGCACTACTGCTCGTTTTATCCACCCGGCAACTCAGTGTTGCCGGGTGGATAGCGGCACGGGATGGGCCGGCGAACAAAACCGGGCGAACCCTAAAGGGTGTTGGCTCAGCCCGGCCGCTTCGTCATGTTCGCCCGGTATCAGCCACCGCAGTTTCCGGCCGCGGGCGACGATCCGGTGATGGCAACACTGTCGATATTGGCGAGCCCACTGCTGCCGGTTGCTTCCAGCCGGACGGCGTTGCTGCCGGCATTCAGCCACACAGTGACGGTGCTGCTGTTGCTGTAACTGGTCCAGGCGCCAGTGCCGCCCATACCGAGGGAGGCCTGGTTGCCGCCATTCACCAGCACTGCCGCAGGGCGGTCACTGCCACCATTGGCGTAGCGCCACTGCAGGTTGTAGTTACCGGCACCAGGGGCGACCACAGACCAGTTCACGCCCGCACCACTGACGTTATCGGTGTTGGCGTATCCCGCACCGGTATAACCACTGTGCTCGGACTCAATCGCACCATCTACACCACAAAAACCCGCCGTATTTTCCTGCAGCGTGATGGTGGCACTGCCGCCCGAGGACCCGCCGGATGATCCACCGGAGGACCCGCTGGATGATGAAGAACTGCCACTGCCTCCAGTCGCGTTATAGATCTCGAACTCGGCAATCTGCGGCGCACTGCTGGCGGAGTCGATCATCAGGTTGATTTTGCTCATGCTCACATTGCCGAGATACACCTGCAGCGCCGCGCCGATGCTGGTGCCGGAAGCGAGTTGCACTCCGGTGTCGTTGTTCACCAGACGCCAGGCCTGCACCCGGTTGCCAATTTCGCGAATCACCACGGTATTGAAGGTACCGGTAAGATTCTTGACGGAAATACGCTGACCGCTGCTGGAGCTGGGCTGCCAGTAGCTGGACGTGTCGCCATCGATGGCATTGCCATAGCTTGAGCCGCTGGCTTTGCTGCTGCCATCTGCACCGGCGCTGAGTGCCAGATTCTGCCCCAGGGTGCCACCGCCGGAACTGCCGGAGCCGCCCGAACTGCTGGATGAGGAGCTGCTGGAAGAACTGCCACCGGAGGAACCGCCTGAAGAACTGGAACTGGAGCTCGAACTGGAGCTACCGCCAGAGGAGGAGCTGGTGGAGCAGTTGCTTGCCCGCGCCAGTCCTTTATTGGCACCGGCCGTAGAGGCAACAATCTGCGGAACAAGGTTGGCATTACACAGAGAGTAGCTGTAGGGGATGCTGATGGACGTGGTGGAGACCGGATTGGGGCCGGCGGGGTGATTTTTGTCACCCTCGGAGGTCCACTGAATGTTGGACCACACATTACCGCTCACCTGCCACGTCCCCATATCGTTGGTATAGAAGGTGCCGAGCGGGTCTTTTGAATCCTCGAAGTAGTTGTTTTCCGCACGTATCTTGCCACCGATACGCGGGTTCATACCGGACTCATTCAGGCTCATGTAGTGGTTGTTGTATGCATGCGCCGTGGCGCCGCGCAGCAGCGGGGTGCGCGAATCAATGTTCTGATAGAGGTTGTTGTGAAAGGTGACCGGACCGTTGTTCAGATCGCTGTCACTGGAGCCGACCAGGCCGCCGCGCCCGGAGTTTTTCAGAATACTGTATGAGAGAGTGACGTATTTAGTGTTCGCTTTCATATCGAACAGCGCGTCGTACCCCTCACTCTCACCACCAGATGCTTCCAGGGTCAGGTGATCCGCCCACACGTTGCTGACATTGCTTTCCATACCGATGGCATCACCGCCATTGGATGTGGGAGAGCCGGATTTCTTTACATTCCGTACATGCAGGTTCTGCAGAATGATGTTGGAAGAGCTGCGCAGGTGAATACCCACCTGATCGAACAGCGCGCCGTTGCCGACCCCGATCAGCGAAACATTGCTCACTTCTTTTATTTCAATCACACCATCGGCGGTATTGCAGCTGCTACCGGAGACCTTGCTGGTATTGCCGTGATTGATGGTGCCCTCGACGTGAATAATAATCGGCGTGCTGCTGGAAGCGCGATTACACAGCGCCTGGTGAATCTGCGTTCCGGTGGTGGCATACACCACATCGCCGCCAGCACCGCCGGTGGTTCCACCGTTCTGCGTGGCGAACCCTGTGGCCTGCGCAGACACATCTGCGGCCGTGAGGCCTCCCACCAGGGTGCCCAGCAATGCACCCAGCATCGCTGTTTTCTTCAGTCTGAATTCCATGTGACCTTCCGTATTTATGTTTATTAGAAGATGAAGTCAGACGACCAGTCACAGGCACCACACCCGGAAACAACGCCCTAATACGCCCCCTCATGCAGGCATGCAGGGCTAACGGGAACAACATAGGGACTAATCATCATCGCTGTTTGCCGCCAGGGGACAGGCGGCCTGAATATTGGTTTGCCATTATTGTTTTGCGCAACTTTTTGAAAGCCACAATTGGCAATACCAATATTAAAAAGAGGTTAGTCAGAAACTTTTTTTGTGTAAAGCCTTTTACGAGTTATCGTCATCTGAGAGGCGCGATTTCCGACACCATTTACAACAACATCGTTGTGCCGACATACCACAGGCTTCCCGCACAGGCGTTCTTGGTCACCGGCTTAATTCGCCAGAGTATAAAAAAGCCCGTGTACCGACCGATACACGGGCTTCCGCATGACTTAAGTCAGGTTAGTAACAGATCTTACTGGCAGTCCACTTCGCCCAGTCCAATTACATAATTCTGGCTGTAGCCCAATGGAGAATTGAACGGAATCTCACCGCTTTTGCCCGCTGTCGCAGCCACATAATCCGCCAGTGCCTGACCAGCCGGGCGGCGCTCGGCGGCGATCAGGTCGCGGGAGTACTGCGAGTAGTCCTGCTTCAGATCTGCCACGGAACCCGATGCGTCGGCTATCTCATACACCAGCGATGGGTCGAGGTTGCACGCCGCGTCCGAGAACCAAACCTTGCTGCCCTCGCTGCGGAAGTTGCCATCGTCAACATCCCGCGCAAGCTCCTCACCGCGCTCGTTCAGCGCCTGTACCACATCGTCTTTTTCCTGATGGATGCTGTTCATCAGGAACATGTTGTCTTCCCACAATACGCTCGCACCGACACGCACACTCAGAGTGTCTTTGCGATAGTTCATAAAGAAGTTGTCGAACATGTGTGTGGTGCCGCGACGGATCAGCGGCACCCGGCGCAGAGTGTTGCCCAGGCTGCTGTAGTGATCATCGGTGGTGATAAACGCATTGTGGTGCATGGTGGTACGGATCTGCGCGTTAATGGTCCGGCTGTCGCTGGAACCGTGCAGCGCTGCGCGCTTCACATTCACCAGTTTGTTGAACGACATGGTGATGTTGTAAGCACCCACTTTCACATCAAATGCCGAGTCACCGGTAGTGTCGAAGGTGTTTTTATGAATCCAGATTTCATGGGAGGCGCCGGTGTTGCGGATCATGTCCGGATCAAGACCGTGATCTTCGGTGTGGCCTGCGCCGCGGAAGTCCAGATGGGTCAGGATCACGTGCTCGGAAGTCTGGGTCGGCTGACCGGCACTGTCCGCGCCGATGGCAAAACCGTTGAAGCGGAAGTAGGCATTGGCCTGGCGACCGTCGAGAGTTTTACGGGAACCGATCTTGGTATTGCGGATCGGCAGATCCTGGTCATTCAGGCGATCATTGAAGAACTCCGCCATGCAGGACTCGTGATCGTTGTAACCGTTGTCGGCGCACCACTGGCGATAGTCGACGCACTGCGCCGCTGTGCCACCGATCGCCGCCTGCACGGATGTGTCACCACAGAAATTCCGGTACATGGCCACTTCGGTTTCATTCGCAAACTCGAACTTATCGAACACGATCCAGTTGGGCTCGTCTCCGGTAACCGCATCCAGAATCTGCTGCTCCACAGAGCGGCCCTGGCTGTCGTTTTTGGTAATCACGGTCAGCGTGCTGTTGCCATCGGGATCGTAACCACCCAGCGCATTTTCACCGTAGCCCACAGCGCGCCCGAGGGTTTTAAACAGGCACTCGACAATTTCCTGGTCCGTATCCAGCTCGCTGGAGTCACGCCAGTTGACGTTAGGATCGGTCGCGAGAATGTAACAGGCGTTGCTGACATCCGGTGACGGGAAGGCTCCGCCGGAAGAAGAGCCGCTGCCGGACGAACTGCTGGAGGACGAGCTGCCCGAAGATGAGCCGCCGGAGGACGAACTGCTGGAAGAACTGGAACTGCCCGCGCCACTGGAGGAAGAACTGCTGGAGGAGCTGCTGCCACCAGAAGAGGAACCGCCATCGCTGCCACCGGCACAGTCACCGGCCGCCGGATCTAAACCGGTCACCGCGAGGCTGTCGATGTTGGCGAGACCGTTACCGCTGGTTGCCTGCAGTCGGATCTCGTTGTAGCCCACCGCCAGGGTCACGGTCACGGATTCGGTGGTGTAGCTGGTCCAGCCACCGCTCACGCCCATCGCCACGGCTGCCGCGCTCGCGCCATTCACCATCACATTCGCCGGGCGATCACCGGAGCCGTTGGCATAGCGGTATTCCAGGGTGTATGTGCCCGCGGCCGGAACCACCACGGACCAGTCGATGCCGGCACCGCTCGTGTTTTCGGTATTGGCATAGCCGAAACCGGTGTAGCCCGCGTGCTCGGTTTCCAGTGCGCCATCCACGGCACAGAAACCGGCTTCCGCTTCCTGCAGTACCAGGGTGGACACGGTACCGCCATTACCACCGGAGGAAGAACTGCTACTGGACGAGGAACCAGAAGAAGAACCGCCGGAGCTGGACGAGGAACTGGAAGAAGAGCCCACATCACCGGTCGCGTTGTACACCTCGAATTCAGCGATGTACGGCGCACTGCTGGCGCTGTCGATCTGCAGGTTGATCTTGGACATGGATACATCACCCAGATACACCTGCAACGCGCTGCCGATTCCGGTGCCGGATGCCAGCTCAGCACCGGTATCGTTATTCACCAGACGCCAGTCCTGCACCGCATCGCCACTCTCGCGAATGATGACGGTGTTGAAGCTGGTGGCACTGCTCCACTTGATGGAAACACGTTCACCGCTTGCAGACGAGGGTTGCCAGGCAGAGCTCAGGTCGCCGTCCCGTACATCACCGTAGCTTCCGCTGCCCTTGCTGGACCCGTCGGAGCCGGCACCGATGGACAGGTTTGCCCCCAGTTCGCCGGGCGCGGAACCACCGGACGACGTGCCGCCGGAGCTGGAAGAGCTGCTGGAGCTGGCGCCGCCAGAACTCGAGGAGCTGCTGGAAGAACTGGAACCGCCAGAGGATGAACTGCTGGAAGAGCTGGACGAGGACTGACAATTGCCATCGGACGTCAGCAGGCCCTTGTTGGCGCCAGCGGTGGCGAGAATGATCTGCGGCACACATCCCGCATCATCCAGCGTGTAACTGTAGGGCACATTCAGGGTGGTGGTGGACACCGGATTCGGCCCCGCCGGATGGTTGTCGGAATCCTCCGCGGTCCAGGTGACGTTGGAGAAAATATTACCGCTCACATCCCAGTAACCCATATCGTCGGTGTAGAACGTGCCGAGCGGGTCTTTGGAATCTTCGAAGTAGTTGTTTTCCGCCTTCATGACTCCGCCAATACGCGGGTTCATGCCGGATTTGTTCAGGCTCACGTAATGATTGTTGTAGGCGTGCGCTGTGGCGTGGCGCAGCAGTGGTGTGCGCGAGTCGATGTTCTCGTACAGATTGTGGTGGAAGGTGACCGGTCCGTTGTTGTCGTCGCTGTCGCTGGAGCCGACGAGACCGCCGCGGCCGGAATTGCGCAGAATACTGTAAGACAGGGTCACGTACTTGGTGGTGGCCTTCATATCGAACAGCGCATCGTAACCTTCACTCTCACCACCGGACGCCTCCAGGGTCAGGTGATCGCCCCACACGTTGTACACGTTGGATTCCATACCGATGGCATCACCACCGTTGGAGGTCGGAGAGCCGGATTTTTTTACATTCCGTACGTGCAGGTTCTGCAGAATGATGTTGGAGGAATTGCGCAGGTGGATACCCAGTTCATCAAACAGCGCACCATTGCCCACACCGATGATTGAGACGTTACTCACGTCCTTGATTTCGATTACACCGTCGGCGGTGTTACAGCTGTCACCAGAGACTTTGCTGGTATTACCGTGGTTGATGGTACCTTCCACGTGAATGATGACCGGGGTATCGCTCGATGGGCGATTGCACAGGGCCGCGTGGATTTCGGTACCCGTGGAGGCATACACCACATCGCCGCCGGCGCCGCCGGTGGTACCTCCGTTCAGTGTCGCGTAACCGACAGGCTGTGCCGCTGCACCCGCTGCCATCACGCTACCCAGCAGTGCACCCAGCACCACTGTTTTCTTCAGCTCAAATTGCATGTGACCTTCCGTTTATTTTTTTATCGAGAAGATTTTTCAGACGAAAGGCCACAGGCGTGCACTCCACGGGGGAGACACCTGAAAGCTAATGCCCGGATACAACTTGAGGGATAGCAGGACCAATCATCATCGCTTGGGGAGGTGGATACCGCGACACGTCCCGTGAGTTCGGCTTGCCATTATTATTTTACCACTTAAATGATTGGCAATACCAAAGAACAGAGAGAGGTTAGGCAAATAGAGAAGGCTTGTAAACGCGGCACACCGGCACAACATTCCGTTTTGTGACTTTTTACGAAAAATATCTCCATTTTTCGATGTTTTTTGCGCCAAAAATATCAGGAGGCGCAAAAATTAAGAAGTCGAGCAGCGGAGATCTGCAAAGTGGATTTACCAATCTTGCATGACCACTGATTGATAGATATCCAAGCCATCTCGCCAGAATCTCAAACTTCGGATAAAAAAAGCCGGGCTAAACAGCCCGGCAATGCCATCCTGATGATGATGCGAGGAAATCAATGAAACACCGCAGTCAATTCGGGGCCTCCGCCCCGGGTGAGTATCCCGGCAGGGTTACTCGATCAATCCCAGCGCCCGCGGCAGAAACTCGCTGATCGCCGGCACCAGGGTGACCAGCGCCAGTACCACAAACATCATGAGGTACATGGGCATCAGCGGACGAATCAACGCTGTGATGGATGTTTTGGAAATACTCGCCCCCACGAACAGCACGCTGCCCACCGGCGGCGTACACAGGCCGATACACAGGTTCAGGATCATCACGATACCGAACTGCAGCGGCGACATTCCGAGCTCGGTAACCACCGGCAGGAAGATGGGGGTAAAGATCAGTACCGCCGGGGTCATATCCATAAACGCACCCACAGCCAGCAGAATCAGGTTGATGGTGAGCAGGATCAGCAGCGGATTGTCGCTGATGGTGATCAGTGCCTGGCTGATGGTCTGCGGAATATTCTGGTAGGACATGATCCAGGACATGGCGGAGGACGCGGCGATCAGGAACATCACGATCGCGGTGGTTTCCACAGACCTGGTCAGCAGCGCCGGCAACTCACCCCACTTCACTTCCTTGTAGACCACGCAGGACAGCAGCAGCGAGTAGAGCACCGCCACCGCACTGGCCTCGGTGGCGGTGAAGAAGCCGCTGATGATGCCGCCGATCACAATAAAGATCAGGAACAGACTCGGCACTGCATCCAGGGTTTTCTGCAGAGCGAATTTCAGAGACGGTTTCTCACCCACCGGGTAACCCTTGGCCTTGGCCCAGATGCCGCACACGATCATCAGCCCCAGCGCCAGCAGCAGGCCCGGCAGGTAACCGGCGATAAACAGCGCGGCGATGGACACACCGCCGGACGCCAGCGAGAACACGATCAGGATGTTGCTCGGCGGAATCAGCAGACCGGTGGTGGAGGAAGCCACGGTCACCGCGGTGTTGAAGTTCTTGTCATAACCCTCTTTGGTCATCGACGGAATCATGAAACCGCCGATGGCCGAGGTGGCCGCCACCGCAGAACCGGAGATGGAACCGAACAGGGTGCAGCTGATGATATTCACGAACGCCAGACCGCCGGGCAACATACCCACCAGTACGCGCGCAAAGTCGATGATGCGCCGGGCGATACCGCCGCTGCCCATCAGCATGCCGGAAAAAATGAAGAACGGAATGGCGAGCAGCGCGAAGCTGTCGATACCACTGGCCATACGCTGGGCCATGGTGATCATGGCCGGATCAAAGTCGATGGTGCACAGCATGGTAAGCACGGTGGCCGCACCAATACTGATGGAAATAGGTACGTTCAGTGCGAGAAGGATCAGGAAACTGACCAGCAGTACGATAACGGCGACTTCCACAGTGGCTCTCCTCGCTTAGGCTTCAACGGCAGCTTCAGGCTGCTTTTGTTGTTGTTTTTCCACGACTTCCGAATCTTCGGTATAGGGGTGTACACCGGAGTCGAATTCCGCGGGCAGCTCCTGCTTCGCGGCCACCAGCTCCACCAGCTGATCGAGGGAGAACAGACAAATCAGCAGGCCGGACAGCGGCAGCACACTGTAGACATACCCCATGGGGATATTCAGCGCGGCGGAATACTGCTTCAGCTCGAAGGTGAGCAACATCAGCTTGGCACCACCATAGACCATGGCGGAAGCGGAAAAAGCGAAGCACACCAGCACCACGAAAATCTGCACGGTTTTGCGCATCGCACCGTGCAATGCATTGGTGAGCAGGTCGATGCCAAGGTGGGATTTTTTGCGGAACGCGTAGGCACCGCCGAGAATACCTATCCACACCAGCAGATAGCGCGCCACCTCTTCGGTGTAGGAACTCGGCTGCATCGGCAGGAAGCGGGTGAGGATCTGCCAGGTGACGTCCACTACCATCAGTGCCAGCAGCGCACCGAGCACGAAGGCCAGTGCCTGTTCAATTTTCTGCATCATCTTTGCCTTCCACTTTTGTTTATCAGTGGGCTTTTTATGTTTTTTGTCGGGCACGCTGCGCTTTGCCCAACCTGCGTTCTGTAATGCTGTGCTGTAGGAGCCTGCTTGCACGCACTCGTATTAATTAATCGCCTGGATCTGCTCCAGCAGGTCACCCACTTCGGTGCCTTTGTAACTGTCGTGCAGCGGCTTCACCGCATCGATAAAGGGCTGCTTGTCCGGATAGATCACCTCTACCCCCGCGGCCTTCACCGCGGCCAGGGATTCTTCCGTGGACTCCTGCCACAACTGGCGCTGGTAGGTCACGGCCTCTGCCACCGCCTGGTTCAACCAGGCTTGTTGCTGCGGTTCGAGTTTGTTCCACACCTCGGTGCTGATCAGCAGCAGGTCGGGTACATAGGTGTGCTCGTCCAGGGTATAGAACTTGGACACTTCGTAGTGTTTGGAGAGGTAGAAGCTCGGCGGGTTGTTCTCGGCTCCGTTGACCACGCCCTGCTGCAGGGCGGTGTAGAGTTCGCCCCAGCTTACCGGGGTGGCGGCACCGCCGAGCGTGTTGACCATCTTGATGGCCGTCTGGCTGTTCTGGACACGGATTTTCTGACCGTTGAGATCTTTTGGTGTCTGTACGGCGATGTCGTTCATGTAGAAGCTGCGACTGCCGGCATCCAGATAACCCAGGCCGCGCAGACGTGCGCGCTCACACGCGAGCAACAGGTTTTTGCCGATATCGCTCTGCAATACATCCCAGAAATGATTCGAATCGCGGAACACGTAAGGCAGGTTGAAAATTTTCATCTCCGGCACGAAGCCCTCCATGGGACTGGCGGAGACTTTGGTCATGGCGAGGCTGCCGATCTGCAGCAGCTCAATCAGTTCGCGCTCGCTGCCCAGCTGACCACCGGAATAGATATCGATACGCATGCTATCGCCGGAGAGTTCACGCAGGCGCTTGTCCATAAACACCATGGCGCGGTGCACTGAGTGCTGCTGATCCAGGGTGTGGGCGAGCTTCAGGGCCACCTGCTCTTCTTTGAATCCGCAGCTGGCCATCAGCAGGGTGGCACTCGCCAGTGCCGCGGCGCTCAACTGCCGCAAGATTGTTCTGGTTATCATCATCGTGACCTGCGATTTATTTCTTATCGGGTACAGGTTTTTCGGTGTGCCGTGCTGTTATCGCAGCGGGAGGTATAGCAGCCCTTCTGGCAGACCAAATTGGTCATACCATGCTACCAATAACCGGTCAGCGCGTGCAATCCGTGATTTCGGTTTTCAACACCGGTCCGGTCCTACCACTATCTCTCGGGCAACGCGACCGGGGTCAACCAGCTTCGGCCCTGCATTTATACGAGCGCCAAAACGGCAGCGAAGCTCACCGCCACAACAGCACACACCCACAGCCTTACAGGCCGCGTTGTATTTTACGCCAAAATGGCGCTTTTTTGATCTTTATTTCCCTTCTGGTCCGGCCAGCGGCGCCTGACCAGTCGCAACCCACCCACAGAAATCCCCGGGGACCTGTCATCAGCAGCTTGCCTCAGCCACGGCGGCGGCCGCGAAATAATCCGCACGCGGAATGATCGCGCCGCGATGGCCGATTACACGCGCCGCGCAGCGGTTGCCGGCAGCAATAGACTGCTGCGGGCTGGCTCCCCGCAGGCGCGCGGCCAGATAACCGGCATTAAATGAGTCGCCGGCGCCAGTGGTGTCGACGATCGAGGATACCCGTGGTACATCGACAACAGTCAAAGTCCCGTCGACCTGCAGCAGTACCGGCTCGGCACCGCGCTTGATCACCAGTTCCGCCACACCGAATTCGCTGTTGCGCTTGAGGCAGCTGCCTGGACGCTCATCGCCCCACAGAGCCTGTTCATCCTCAAACGTCAGCAGCGCCATATCGGTTTGCCGCAGGAACTCCTCCACCGCTGCCCGTGCGGCCTGCGCCGATGCCCACAGACGCGGGCGGTAGTTGCTGTCGAAGGCTACGCGGCCACCATTGGCACGGTACTCTCTCAGAAAGGCCAGCAGTTCACGACGGGCTTCCGGATTCATGATGGCGAGCGTGATGCCGGACAGGTACAGGCAATCCATCTGGTTCAGATGCGCCTTCAGCACCTCGCGTCTCGCCGGGTCGGCGAACAGTTCGCGCGCCGGCGCCTCTCCGCGCCAGTAGGTAAAGTAGCGCTCGCCGTCAGCGGTGTTCTGGATCATATACAACCCCGGACAACGGGCCGGCAGACGCACGATGGCACTGGTATCGATGCCCTCGGCAGCGAGGCGGGTGAGCACTTCCTCACTATAGGGATCTTCTCCCAGCAGGGTGACGTAACTGACGTCGACGCCACCGCGGGCGATATACACGGCGGTGTTGTAGGTATCTCCGGCATATGATTGTGAAAAACAGGACGGTGCCTTCTGCCCATTCCCCTGGTCCACCGCTTGCGGTGCCAGTTCCACCATGACTTCTCCCAGTGCTGCCAGCTTCACTCAGTGCTCCAAATATACAGAAAATGTTATCTAATAGTCTTTATTACTATTTGGTAAGATTCGCCTCAAGCGAATTCGTCCACCCCACATCGGAACGCTACTCACGGTCTGAGATCGATTAATTGCGCACAAATGCCTTACCAGAATGGTTGACTGGTATAACCAATTTTTGGCAACATGGCAACAACTGATGCCGATTCACACCGTGAGCCGGTATCGGGGATTTCTCCATCGCCTGGCGCACCGGGCTCGGGGGCTGGTTTGGACCCCCTCCGCCCTTGTTTAGCGCAAACTGCCCGCTCCCTCTCCGGCCCCGCCGGGTGGCGAGCCGGGCCTTTCTTTTGTGAAGCGGATTTGGGACCTGTTATTAACAGGCTCTAGCAGATACCGATACTCGCGATGATGATGAAACCTTACAAGAATAAATGAGGCCGGAGCCCGAGCGCTCGACCTTAGATGGCAAACCCGAAATCTGGAAGTATCCACATGACACGCCCTCTAATCCTGCATCCCGACCGTCTGTTTCCGGCCGATAAAACAAGCCGGGATATCGCCCGCAATCTTTACGAGAGCGTCAAAAATCTGCCGATTATCAGCCCCCACGGTCACACCGACCCGTCCTGGTTCGCGGAAAACAAGCCCTTCGGCAACCCCGCCAACCTGTTGATTCGCCCGGATCACTATGTATTCCGTATGCTCTACTCTCAGGGTATTGCCCTGGAGCGCCTGGGTATCCGCACTCAGGACGGCACCGAAGTCGAGCAAGATCCGCGCAAGATCTGGCAACTGCTGGCGGACAACTACCATCTGTTCCGCGGCACTCCGTCGCGCACCTGGCTGGATACGGTGTTCCACGATGTATTCGGTCTGGATGTGCAACTGAGCAGCGAGACTGCCGAGCTGTACTACGAGCGTATCGACAGCGAATTGAAAAAGCCGGAGTTCCTGCCGCGCGCGTTGTTCGAGCGTTTCAATATTGAAGTGATCGCCACCACCGAGTCCCCGCTGGAGGATCTGCGTCACCACCAGAAGATTCTGGACAGCGGCTGGAAAGGCCGTGTGATCACCGCCTTCCGCCCGGACCCGGTACTGGATCCGGATTTCGAGGGCTTTACCGATAACCTGGCACAGCTGGCGGAGATCACCGGAGAAGACACTTCCACCTGGTCCGGTTACCTGGCAGCCCTGCGCAACCGTCGCGAATTCTTCAAGAAGATGGGCGCGACCTCCACCGACCACGGTCACCCCACGGCAACCACCGCGAACCTGCCTGCGGCAGAAGCCGAGGCACTGTTCCTGAAAGTGAGTACGGGCAACGGCAGTGCAGAAGATGCGGAACTGTTCCGCGGCCAGATGCTGACCGAGATGGCGCGCATGAGCATCGAGGACGGCCTGGTGATGCAGATTCACCCGGGCTCTTTCCGCAACCACAACCAAGTGGTGTTCGAGCGTTTCGGTCGCGACAAAGGTTGTGATATTCCATCGCCGACGGAATACGTGCGCGCACTGCGTCCGCTGCTGGAAGCGGTGGGTAACGAGCCGGATCTGACCATCATTCTGTTCACTCTGGACGAGACCAGTTACAGCCGCGAACTGGCACCGCTGGCGGGTCACTACCCGGCGCTGAAACTGGGTCCGAGCTGGTGGTTCCACGACAGCCCCGAAGGTATGCGCCGTTTCCGCGAACAGGTGACAGAGACCGCCGGTTTCTACAATACCGTTGGCTTCAACGACGACACCCGTGCCTTCCTGTCCATCCCTGCCCGTCACGACGTGGCGCGCCGTATGGATTGTGTGTGGCTGGCGCAGCTGGTCAGCGACCACCGCCTGCAGGAAGACGAAGCCTTCGAACTGGCCGCCGACCTCGCTTACAACCTGGCGAAGAAAGCTTACAAACTTTGATTCATGCTCGGTGGCTTGGCGCTCTGAATTGGTTTCAGTGGCGCCGGATCACTGGGTGGGGATTTTTGAAACCGCTGTGAATACATCCCTGTACACTGCGTCAGCAACATCCATGTTGCTGACGCTTTAAAAAATTCCCACCCAGCACTCCGGCTTTACGTTGACCTTCGTTGCTTCGTAAACCAGCAAAAATTTACTCAAAAAGAGTAGAAAAATATGAGCCAAGAAAGACTCAACAACAGCATTCTTGAAAACCTCCCCGCAGAGGTGATCAAGCCGGCCTATGACCGCAGTGAAGTCACCACCGGCATCGTGCATCTGGGCATCGGCGCCTTCCACCGCGCGCACCAGGCCTGGTACACCGAAAGCCGTATTGCCGCCGGTGAAAAGAGTTGGGGCATTGTGGGCGCGAGCCTGCGTTCACCGGGTGTGCGCGATCAGCTGGTGCCGCAGAATGGCCTCTATTCTGTGGTGGAAAAATCCAACGCCGGCACCAGGGTGCAGATCGTGGGTGCGGTAAGCGATGTGCTTGTGGGACCGGAAAACCCACAGCAATTGCTGGAGCTGCTGGCCCAGGAAAGCGTGCGCATTGTTTCCCTGACCATTACCGAGAAGGGTTACTGCCACGATCCGGCGAGCGGCAATCTGAACCCGCAGCATCCGGATGTGGTGCACGATCTGGCGAACCCGCAAGCGCCGAAGTCCGCACTGGGTTATATCGTCGGTGCGCTGGCGCTGCGCAAGGAGCGCGGTCTTGCCGGCTTTACCGTGCTGTCCTGCGACAACCTGCCGTCCAACGGTAAGCTGCTGGGCAAGGTGCTGGTGCAGTATGCGCAAAAGGTCAGTGAGGAACTGGCGACGTGGATTTCCGAGAACACTACCACGCCGGCCACCATGGTGGACCGCATTGTGCCAGCGACCACCGACAACGACCGCACTGAGCTGGAAGCGATTCTCGGCTGTCGCGATGAAGCGGCGGTGATGGCGGAACCTTTCTCGCAGTGGGTGGTAGAGGACAATTTCCTGCGCGGTCGCCCCGAATGGGACAAGGCCGGTGCGACCTTTGTGGACGATGTGGAAGTCTACGAACTGATCAAGCTGCGACTGCTGAATGGCTCGCACTCCATGCTGGCCTACAGCGGTTATCTGTCCGGTTTTGAAACCGTGGCGGATGTGATGGCGGAGCCCGCGTTCAACAGGCTGGCACTGCACTTCATGAGGAGCGAGGCTGCCACATCCATCGATGTGCCGGCGGACTTCGATATCGCAGCCTATCAGGCAGAGCTGATTGAGCGCTTTGAAAACCGCGCGCTGCGCCACCGCACATGGCAGATTGCCATGGATGGTTCGCAAAAGATTCCGCAGCGCTGGCTGGGCACCCTGCGCCACCAATTGGCCAACGACGGCCCCGTCGAGGTACTGAGCTTCGCGCTGGCGAACTGGATTCGCTATGTGTCTGCGGTGGATGAAAACGGCAATGCCATCGAAGTTTCCGACCCGATGGCGGCTGATCTGAAGGCTCTGTGCCACCAGTACAAACCCCAAGGCAATGCCGAGCTGGCCGCGGCTTTCCTGGCGTTCACTCCGGTATTCGGTGACGACCTGCGCAGCAGTGAGCGCCTGCACAGTGCAGTGGCCGGCTGGCTGGACAAACTGGATGCGAAAGGCACCCTGGTGTGCGTGCAGGCGTATTTCGGCTCTGCCGGTTGATGTTGTTAGCTAGACTTTTTATTTGATGCGCCCCTTGTATTTTTGGGCACCGTTTGAGTTTGTCAGTTTTTAACTTTGTTTGTCTTTTCCAGTTTCGTTTCCCGCTCTTCGATTTGAAGATGTTTTGCGGAAACGCCCCTTCAATCCCGCGGCCAACACCGCGGGATTTTTTTGCGTGAGATATATACATAGCCACATAAAAAAGCCGGGCCAGGGCCCGGCAAAAAATTGCGGATATGAGAATAACCAACAACGGTATTCGGTGTCGCCGTATTCTCGGATGACGACAGCCGGTTAGAAGTTAACCCGCAGACCCAGCAATACTTCACGACCGGTGCTGTTGTACTCGCGCACCAGATCCTGGTCACCCAGCGGACCGGTGGTATACAGGCGCTCGACCTCATTGGTCAGGTTGATGGCCTCCAGGCTGACCTTGATATTGTCATTGATGTCATAGAAAGCCGACATATCCACTCGGGTCGGGCCAGTGGTCGCGAAAGAGGCGTTGCCCTCGCCGCCGGTACCAGAGGTTACGTAATCGTCACGATCGTTAACCACTACGCGAGCGCCAAAGCGATCCACCTCGTAGTAGACGCCGAAGTTGTAGCTGTTTTCAGACAGCCCTTCCAGTGGCCCCCGCACACCATTGCCGTACTCCGCATTGGACTTCACATGCGTAAAGTTGGCCAGCACACCGAAGTTACTGCCCCAGCCGGGGAGGAAACTCAGCGGTTGCTGATAGGAAATTTCGTAGCCATCAACCGTCGCACCTTCACCGTTCACTGTGGTGGTGATATCCCAGCCACTGCTGTATGGATCTTCCACGTTCGCGTCGTACAACGGGCTGGAAGGATCGTATTCCGGACGCGCGGCAACGATCGCAGCAAGTTCCGCCGGCAGTTTCTGGTCGTTCACGGTGACACTGGTGAGGAAACTGTCAATTTGCTTGTGGAACAGGGTCAGCGCCAGCACGGATTCCGCGTCGAAGTACCACTCGATACTCAAATCCGCGGAGTCGGCACGCATCGGCTCGACTTCCGGGTTGGCGGCACTTACGGTACCGCGCACCGGAGTCACGGTGGTCGCCGCCAGACTGCCCAGACCCGGACGCGCAAAGTTGCGGGCGAGTCCCACACGCAACAGCAGATCCTCCTGCAGCTCCAGTACCAGGTTGGTGGAGGGCAGGATTTCGGTGTAACTGTCTTCCGGCAGGTTATCTACATCCGTAGTGGTTTCCACAATACGCAGGCCGCTGTTGACGGTCAGTGGCAGTCCCAGCAATTGAGTATCCACCGTTGCTTCCGCGTACCCCCCAAGGGTTTCCTCAACCACGTTATAAGTGCTGGAGTCGTTGTCGTTCAGGGTCCACTGGCCTACGCCGTAGGCTTCCTTGGTTGCATTGAAGTCATTAACAAGCCAGTTGGTCGGGAATCCTGAGGGGGAGTCCACGCCACTGCCAAAGCTACTGATTTCATTTGCCAGCTGGGTGGTCAGTGCGGCAGTCAAAACCGGATCGGCAAGAGAACCTTTGGTGGGGTCCCAGCGTTCGGAATCAATCTCACGACTGTTCCAGATCAAGCCGGTTTTCAGTACGGAACTGTCGCCGTTGAAGGTCAGATCCGCGCGGAAGGTATCGTTGGTACGCTCAACCACATCGCGGCGCAGAGTCGGACCGGAGAATACGTAGTTGTCTGGGTTCAGAATGTCGAAGCCATAGGACATTTCCGCAATGTCGCCATTCTCCAGGAAGGAGTAGGAGAACGTAGAGGCATCCTTGGCGTCGATATTGAAGCGCAGCTGATCTTCGGTATGCTTGGAAACCGCGTTGCCGTACATAACATCCAGAACGATATTGTCGGTGAGATCGAACTTGCCGGACAACACCACCTGGGTGAAGTCGGTCTCGCTGAACTGACCGCGGCTCTCAGAGCGCGGTTTCACACCGGCGAACGTACCTGCCACGATATTGCGACCGCTTTCATCCAGCGTCACTTCCAACGGGGTGATGCTGTTGAAGCTATTGCGGAACTGCGCGAAATAGTTATAGGAAGTTACATCGGCCTTGAGGTTGGAGTTCAACACATCCAGGGTGAATTCCATGGTTTCCGAGGGGCGGAACTGGAATGAACCGGTCAGACCCAGGCGTTCCTGGTCGCGATTAAAGGAGTCCATACGCGGCAGACGCGGAGCCCACATGTAGTCCAGTTTTTCATCCGCCTTGATATCCGTATCGGGGTAGTTCGCCTGAGGGTTCGGTGTGCCATGAATGACTACGTCGGCATCGGTGCCCACCCAGCTGCGATTGCCGTTGTCGAATGGACTGGTCCAGCGTACGGTGCCGAAACCCTCCTGACGCACGGCGCGCTCGGAGTACGCAGCACTTACCAGTACCCCGAGTTTGTCATCCATGAAGGTATTGCTGTAAAGACCGACAAAACGCGGGCTCTCTTCCTCGGCGAAACTGTCGACCATCATCTGGCCACCGAAGGAGAAGTGCTGGCCGGGCTTGTCAAATGGACGCGCGGTGGACAGCTCAACGGTTGACGCCAGCCCCCCCTCTTCTACTGAGGCAATCGGTGATTTATGAATGGTAATGCGGTTGAACAACTCCGACGCAAATACGTTGAAGTCGAAATCTCGGCTGCGGTTTACTCCACCAGAGGTATCCAGTCCCCCGGTACTCGCGGGTACTTCCATACCATTCAGTGTGGTACGGGAGAAACCGGGGCCAAGCCCGCGTACGGTGATATTGCGCCCCTCGCCGCCCTCACGGGTAATCGCCACCCCAGGCACGCGCTGTAGAGATTCGGCCAAGTTTAAATCAGGCATTTTTCCGATGTCTTCGGCGATAATGCTGTCGGTGTTGTTGGCGCTGGTACGCTTGGTATCCAGTGCCTGTTCCAGGGACTGCCGGAAACCGGTTACCGCAATCTCTTCCAGAACCTGACCATCCTGCGATTCGTTATCCTGTATGGCTTCCTGTGCAAACGCGGGGGCTGCCAGCGCCATGGCCAGAACAAGCGGTTTTATTTTGTAGTTGCTCATTACTAACGCTCCTTACTCTCTCGTCAATTATTTTCGCCAGCTCAATACACCATCTATGCGCTGGCTACCAAGTTTTACCTCTTCAAACTTCAGATTGACCGCATTTTCGATTACGAGTGGTGTCGCCACCTTCTCGACATGAATATCCCTGAACAATACGTCGCGCAGGGGAGCGGCTTCGGGCGCGTGTACCTCAAGGAAAGTACCCACTTCCTGCACCTGAATATTTTCGAACACGATGTCCCGATAAGTGGACGGAAAAAATCCACCGAGTTCACCGGGATAATTGAGCTGGAACCAGAACAGGTTGTCGAAGGACTCAACCGTAAGATTGCGCAAGCGAACATTTTCTACCAGTCCACCGCGGTCCAGGTTGGCCTTGAAGCGAAATGCCGAGATGCCTTTACGCAGGATATTATCGGTAAAAAATACATCGCGAATTCCACCTGACATTTCACTACCAAGTGCAACGCCATCTTCACCACCCATATCATTGTTGCGCACAACAATACGCCGACTGGGGACGCCGATGCTGCGACCATCGAGATCGCGACCGGACTTCACCACGACAGAATCATCACCGGTGCGAAACCAGCTGTTTTCTACCAGTACGTTGCTGCTGGATTCGATATCCACACCATCGTTATTGGGAAAGTGGCTGTCCACACGGATGCCGCGAACGGTGGCGTGTTCGGCGTATACCAGATGATTTACCCAAAACGGTGAATTGATTGCGGTAAAACCCTGTAACAGCACACGCCGGGCGTGGAAGAATTGCACCAGTGGCGGCCGCAGGAACGTACCTTCGCCAAAAATTCTCTGCTCTACCGGCACCCCGTCAGCACCCATGCGGCGCAAGCGCTGCATGTCAGTATCCTGCTTCGGGTGCCAGCGTTTGAAATTACTCTCAGCGTTGCCGTCGATGATGCCCTCTCCGGTAATGGCTACATCTTCTACATTGCTGGCATAGATCAACGGTGAATAGGTGTAGAGTTCAGTCCCCTCCCAGCGGCTTTTCACCACGGGAAGATAATCTTCTGCATTCGCAGAAAATTGTAATACCGCGTCTTTTTCCAGGTGTAGCTCAATACGGCTCCGCAGCTCTATCGGCCCCCTACTTATCCATTGACCGCGAGGAATCACCACGCGACCACCACCCGCCTTTACCGCTGCATCAATCGCCGCAAGCACGGCCGGACGCACGTTATCGGCGTTTACATTAAAGTCGGAAACAGGAAAATCCCGCGCGGGAATAACAGGCAACTGGATATCCGCGATAATTTCAGCCGCAAGCGCCCAATCGTCAGCAGTATCTGCATTTTTTGCGCTGGCGACGGCCGACACACTGATAATCAGGGCGCACAGGAGAACATCCCGCAGATTTCGGGACAGATAGATCATCGCGTTCATTGTTGCTCCGAAGGGAATTATTTTGTTTTTCAGACGCACACTCGCGCGCCTTTCCTCTTATCGGCTTATGTGAGAGGAAAGAAACCCATCAAACAGTTTTCAGATTTCGAATATCTATCGAGTCTGGAAAACCGACGCAGGACACGTCGGTTTTCCAGCGGCAACAGGAGTTACCGCAGTCAGCAGGACACTGACAAAAGCATTACCCATTCATGGCGTTGTTTATCGCCGTTTATTCGTTGCCGGGCTTGCCAATGGTGGCGAGGATACCGCCATCCACATAGACAATCTGACCGTTGACGAAATTACTCGCGTCGCTGGACAGGAATACCGCCGCCCCCTGGAGATCTTCCGGGTTACCCCAGCGGCCAGCCGGAGTACGACCGATGATAAAGTCGTTGAACGGGTGGCCGTCCACGCGAATCGGCGCGGTCTGACTGGTGGCAAAATAACCCGGGCCAATGCCATTTACCTGGATATTGTGCCGCGCCCATTCAGTGGCCATGTTGCGGGTCAGCATTTTCAGACCGCCCTTGGCTGCGGCGTATGCAGAGACACTGTCTCGACCCAGTTCGCTCATCATGGAACAGATATTGATGATCTTGCCGGCACCGCGCGCGATCATGCGCTTCACTACCGGGCGGGTCATGACCATCACCCCGGTCAGGTTGGTCTGCAGCACCAGGTTCCACTCGGCCAGATCCATTTCCAACAGCGGAACACGGCGGATGATTCCAGCGTTGTTTACCAGTACACCGATAGGACCCTGCTCCCGTTCGATCACCTCTACCATTTCATGTACCACCGCTTCATCGGTGACATTGAACAGATAGCCGTGGGCATCAAGCCCCTTCTCGCGCAGCGTCGCCACTGCACTGTCGAGTTTTTCCTGGGAGGAGTGACCGGTAATCACCAATTTGGCACCGGCATTTCCCAGGCCTTCGGCCATGGCCATACCGAGGCCGTGGGTGGCACCGGTTACCAGGGCGACTTTTCCGCTCAGGTCAAACAGGGAAGTGGACATAACAAACTCCAAGCTCATTCTGTAGGCGCCTGCTTGCAGGCGACTGTCATAGTGCAAACCAAGCAGCCATCCATGGGGCAATCGCCAGCCAGGCCATCCGTGGCCTGGCGCTAGTCCGAGCAGCGAGCAGTGCTCGCTAACCGCTCAAATTAGCCCTGCAAGCAGGCGCCTACAGTAAATAAATAACTTCCGTGGATCAGCGCAGCTCATTCGGCTGCACTTTGTCCATATCGTCGTAATCGTGGTTTTCCCCGGCCATACCCCAGATAAAGGTATAGTTGCTGGTGCCCACTCCGGAGTGCAGCGACCAGGTCGGCGAGATGACCGCCTGCTCGTTCGCCATCCAGATAGTGCGGGTCTGTTGAGGTGGACCCATGAAGTGGCAAACCGCCTGGCCTTCCGGCACATTGAAGTACATATACACTTCCATACGACGGCTGTGGGTGTGGCATGGCATCGTGTTCCAGCAGCTGCCTTCGGCAAGCTCGGTCATACCCATCTGCAGCTGGCAGGTTTCCAGCACATCATTCACCAGCAGCTTGCGCAGAGTGCGCTTATTGCAGGTTTCTGCCGCACCCAGCTCGATCACCTGCGCGTCGCCCTGCCCCACTTTGCGGGTGGGAAACTCTCTGTGTGCAGGGGTGGACAAAATGTAGAATTTCGCCGGTGTGGTCTGCACATTGCTGCTGAATTTCACCTCGCGGGAGCCGCGGCTCACGTACAGCGCTTCCTTGGTACCTATTTCATAAAGAGTGCCGTCAACTTCTACACAGCCCGGCGCACCAATATTGATGATGCCGAGTTCGCGACGCTCGAGAAAATAATCCGCTTTCAGTGCGTCCACGGTTTCGAGCTTCACTTCTCCAGCTACCGGCATCACACCGCCCACAATCACGCGATCCACGTGGGTATAGGTCAGGTTAACGGTGTCCGCGGTAAACAGGTTCGGCACCAGATATTCTTTTCTCAGGCGCTCGGTGTCGTAGTTCACATAGTCTGCCGGATGGCTGGAGTAACGTTCGTCGAATACGGTGTTCATAATTCTTTCCGGTAAATCTTTTTAAATCCGCTTACGATTTGGACTTCAGCAGCTTGTACATTTCTACGCCGGAGGTAATGAACGGCGCGGTACCCTTGGGGTCGTCGTCGTAGATAGGCTCACTCATGTAGTACTTGTAGCTGCCGTCACGACCATAACCGAGACCAGCCACCTGGCACATGTCGGTGATTGTGACGCTGCCGTCAGCGTGCACCTGAACGAATTCATCCAGCAGGCCCTGATAGGCTCGCTTCGCGGTTTCCAGATATTGTTCCTCTGGCAGGTAACCCTGGTTCAGCGCCTTGGCGAAGAAGTAGGTGTACATGGTGCTGGCGGAAGACTCGAGGTAATTGCCGCGCTCTCCGGGCTTGTCCATGATCTGCCACCAGGTGCCGCTTGCCGGGTCCTGGTACTTTTTAATGACCGGTGCAATTTCAGTAATCATGTCGAGCAGGTACTGCCGCTGTTCAGTATATTCCTGCGGGATGTAGTCCAGCACATCCACCAGCGCCATGGCCAGCCAGCCCATACCGCGCCCCCAGTGGTACGCTGAAAGACCGGTTTCCTTGTCCGCCCACACCTGCTCGCGCTTCTCGTCCCAGGCGTGGTAGTAGAGGCCAGTATCCGGGTCGCGCAGCTTGTCACGTACGACTTTGAATTCAGCCAGCACTTCATCCACGTTGGGTTTCTCGTGCATCAGCTGCTCGTACTGGGCGAGGAACGGAATACCCATGTAAACGCCATCGAGCCACACCTGATGCGGATAAATTTTCTTGTGCCAGAACGCACCGGCACCGGTACGCGGGTGGTGTTCCAACTGCTCGTACAGGGTGTCAACCGCTTTCTTGTAGCGCTCATCACGATTGCGCTCGTACAGGCGCAACAGCATGGTGCCGGCGCGAATACTGTCGATGTTGTACTTCGACTGTTCATAGCCGTTGATGCTGCCGTCTTCATTGACGAAGGAACCCATTACGGTCTGTATGGCATCGGCATAACGCGCTTCCGGTGCAACCAGGTTCAGCTCGTCGTAGGCCTGCATCACCATCCCGGTGGTGTATTCGAAGTAGGAAGGGCGCTTGCGGATGTGGTCGAAACCGCCAAAGCGATAATCCAGGGTTTTGCGCTTGAGCTCGGAGTCCGCCAGGCGTTTGCTCCACGCCAGCGCGACATCCGCGGTCAGCGGCTGTTGGGTTTCTGCAAGACTCGCCGCCGTGGTCAGACGCTGGCGTAGCGGCATGGTGAGTTTTTCCGCCTCCTGCTTGAGGTAGGTTTCAAACTTGGCCTTGCTGGTAATCGGGCCATGGCGGCTCTCCACTTCGTTCGCCCAGGCGGCGACAAAGTAGTACTGAATTTCCTTGTCGGCGGGCTTCAGGATGGCAACCTGGTTGTGCTCATCTTTGGTGACGTCCTTGATGGCGCTGCGTTTGGCAAGGACCGCCATGCCAAGGTTGGCACCGTCAAGGCTCTGAGCGCCGTAAGTGCCGATGTAGGTATAGGCGTGGCCGGTAATCTCCATATCACCGACAATCAGCTCTGTGCCCGGATGACTGACGATACCGGCGATCATATTGTCCAGTTCACTGGTGGTTTTCGCGTTCACTTCCACCAGGCGACTACCTGCGTGCATGGATAACTGCGCGGCGAGGTCGGTTTCAACACCGTCGACCGGTTTCCAGCCGAGGTAGTCGATTTTGAATGCGGAATAGAGATCACCGTTCTCGGTGATCTCGGCGCGCCAGTCTTGTACATCACTCACACGAATGACTTTTTCACCATCCCAGTAGCCGTAGCCCCCGACACCAACAGCACTACCCACTTTCAGGATGTCCATGCCCCAGTCAGCGGGCTGGTGGTACGAATCAAATCCATCCTGGCCTACATGCTGCAGCACCGGTTGCCGGGTGGATTTACCGAAAATGTCAAAACCGTTGCGCCAGTCGAGATACACACGGTAGCCCACCAGATCGGACTCGATACCCGGGCCTTCATAGCGGATATACCAGGAGTGGTCAGTGTGCTCCTTCGGTACCTCAAGGGTACTGACGTTTTCGAAACGTCCACCAAGATATTCGCGCTCTTTCCACGCTCCCCCCACCTTGCGGGATATTTCCGCCTGGGTGCGCTTGGTCACGGTTTCGCCCGCCGCGTCGGCTTCAGCGATACGCAGCGATATCGTTTCATCGACTGCCACATCCACTGTGAACAGGATGCCGTCTTTCTTGCCATCCGCATCTTTGTCGATGGCTTGCACGGGAATCTGCTGAGTCTGGCTCCACACCGCAATCGGCGATGCAAAGCCCTGTTTCAGTCCCAGTTCGTAAAAGCTGAGGTAAACCGCTTCGTCCAAGCGCGGGAAATCCGAGGGATTGGAAAGTTCCAGGGTGGCAATAACACCGGGCTTTGCAGCGACAGCCACAGAACTCTTTTCCACAGCGGATTCAGCGGATTTTTCACCGCAGGCGGTAAGCGTGGCCGCTGTCAGCGTAAAGGCGAGCGCGCCGAGACTCGAGGTGCGCTTGGACATATCAAACAGGTTCACAGATGTCTCCACGAATTCGGGTTTTATTCTGTTCAATCGATTTTTCAATCGAAAAACGGCCGCGTGCGACTTCGAATCTTCCTTGTCCACAAGACGTGGTGGATTCCTGCACTCGGCCGTTTGGGTACTACGCTAAATGTGTTATCGAAAGGCCCGGAAATAACTTGCCGGGCTTTCCGATCATACAGTCAGGTCTTTATCAGAACTTGTACTGCGCACCAAGGTAGAACTGGCGACCTGTGGTGTGATCGACAGATACACGCTGTACGGAGTCAACAAACTGGAAGTTGGACTCATCTGTCAGGTTGATACCTTCCAGGCTCAGAGTGGTGTTGTCGTTCAGGTTGTAGCTCATTACGAAGTCGACGTTGGTGGTACCGCCGGTTCCTTCCACGTCATTGTTTTGCTGACCGGGTACACGAGTCAGATAGTCATCGCGCTTGGACAGGGAAACACGTGCGCTGAATGCGTCGTTTTCGTAGTAAACAGTACCGTTGTAAGTGTTTTTCGATAAACCGGTCAGGGTGTTTACCACGTCGCCGTAAACCACTTCAGCATCTACGTAGGTGTAGTTGAGCAGTAAGCCGAAGTTTTCCAGGAAGGCCTGCTGGTACTGAAGCTCAAAGCCATCCAGCTCACCGCCTTCCCCGTTGATTTTACTTTTCACGATCCAGAGATCATCAACACCGTAGGTACCGGCACCGCTCAGTGCGGATGCGGGCAGACCAGTGGAAGCCCAGGTCTGGTTCTCCAGGGTCACCGGTTCTACCCGCGATTTGATGTCTTTGCGGAAGTAAGCTGCGGCAACAACTGCGTCATCCGCGAAGTACCATTCGTAGGAAAGATCGTAGGCGCGGGCACGAGTTGGTTCGAGCCCAGGGTTTCCGAAGCTGATTTCACCGTTGTACTCACCGATGGAACCACCCGGGGTCAGATCGCCCAGTGCCGGGCGTGCGATCACGTCAGCCACAGAAAAACGCACCACCATATCTTCGTGCACATCCATCGCAAGATTGAGGGACGGCAGAGTGTTGGTGTACTCATTGTCTACGGTCACTTCGAGCAGATTATCCCCGACCTTGGTCAGACCGGTAGATTCAACTTCGGTAGTCACCTGACGAACACCGACGTTACCGCGCAGCGGCATGCCGGCAATTTCGGTATCCCAGCCCAGCTGAACGTAGAAGCCCAGGTTGTCTTCCGCCACAGAGCGGTTATCTGCAGGACGGGTAGCCGCCGGATTGTCACCTAGGATTGCGTAGGCGTCGTCTTTGGCAAATGCATAGACGTCAGCAACGTCGGGAGAGAACCAGGTGAGACCATTCACTGTGGTCAAACTACCGGCAAAGTCCGCAGCGGAAATTCCGCTGTATTTCGGTTCGCCGCGACCTTCGGTGGTGGCGAACTCGAAATTTTTCTGGGAAACACCAGCCTTTGCGCTCCATACATCGTTGATATCGTACTCAACGTTGAACGCAAACGTTTCGAATGTGTTATCCACAGTATTGGGGCGGTGACGCAGCTGAACCAGTTCGTAATTATTCGGGTTAGTGGTGTCGAACCCGCCGAAGTCGATGGTCCCGGCATCGGTGTAACTGAATTCGCCCTGAACATTGTAGGCATCAATGATCGCAGTGGTCTGCATCGGGTTGGTGTAGTTGGATTCGGACGCACCGATAATGCCATCTACACGCAGACGGTCATTGATCTCGTGAGAGGCACGAATAGAGAACTGATCAAACTTGGTATTGAGTTCGTCAAAACGGTTTTCTACACGAACGTCAAAATTATTCACCGTCATGGAGTTGATGGTGCCGTTGCCATCCATGGTGTAGTCGATAACGTCAACTTCGTCCCAGTTTCCGTTCTCCTTGAGGCTGACGGACACATATTCTTCCTGACGCGTGGCTTCGAAACGCGAGGTCAGGTAATCCACCATGATTTCAGTGGCATCGGTCGGACGGAATTGCAGGGTACCGGTGAAGCCCTGGCGATCCTGCTCGTGAGTGAATTTTCCGTAACGCGGAATACGCGGGTAAAAGCCTTCATTCAACGCAGCCAGTTCGGCGTCATCCGCACAAGCAGAACAATTTTGCAGCGCTTTACCGCCGTTACCTGCTGCGTCCGTCCAGCGTACGGCAGAGAAGCCCTGCTCCAGAATATTGCGCGTAGAGTAGGAATAGGTCGCCATCCAGCCGAAAGTTTCTGCATCATTTTTACCTGCTACCAGGAACGATGTCCGCGGATCATATTCTTCAGACTGGTCGTTGAAACCCAGCTGCCCGTTGGCGGCAAAGGTGAAATTCTGTTCCATATCCAGCGGCTTGCCGGTATTCAGATCAACGGTTGCCCCCAGGGAGCCCTCATCCAGATCGGCGGAGGTGGTCTTGTGAACAGTCAGGTTAGAGAACAGCTCGGAAGCAAAGGTATTGAAGTCGAATTGCCGATCGCGATTGGCACCGCCGGAGGAGTCTGCACCACCAGTCGTGGAAATGGCTTCCATACCGTTGATCCGCACACGGGTGAACTGAGGGCCGAGACCACGTACGGAAATATTGCGGCCCTCACCGGCGTCACGGGTAATGGCTACACCGGGAATACGCTGGAGGGATTCGGCCAGATTGAGGTCGGGGAAGTCGGCAATATCCTCCGCGAGGATCGCATCTTTACTACCCACCGCATTGCGCTTTTGGTCCAGCGCTTTGGCAAGGCTGTCACGGTAACTCGCCGTTACGGTGATTTCTTCCAGACTGGCATCGCCGACAGAGGATTGATTGGCTTCTTGGGCAAAGGCCGGTACCGCAATCATGGCCATCGCAAGAGTGAGTGGTTTCAGCTCAAAAGTCTTCATGACTCTCATCTCCGCTTTCATCGTTATTTTGGTAAAACCTGTTTTGGTAATACCGCTTATTATCAGTGCAGGCCGATATTCGCACATGGACTACCAAGTATCAACTTTTGGCAGACCAATTTACCGTGTAATTTTGTCTTTTCTCGTCGAATTGAAGATTACCGCGCCAAAAGGCTCAGAGCCAGTGCGGCTTGCGCCGCACCGGATACCTTCCAGGTACACAGGGAGTTCGCCGGGGGAGGCTTGATCAGCTCGGTTTGAAGGCCTGACCATTGATGGTGACATTATTTACGGTCAGGCCGGAAACCTGCTCGATGACACCCAGGGAAGCGGCCTGGTCAATGCGGCTGTTGGAAATTTGCAGACCACGGATGGGGGCGCGCTCGAAACCGCGGATATGGAAGGCGCGATCGGCCTCCTCACACACCAGATTTTCCACCTGGATGTTGTAGACATTCGGGTCAAAGCGTCCCTTGTCACCCTCCTCATAGAAGAAGTTGATCACAATGACATCTTTGACCTGACCAATGGTGAGATTGCGTATGTAAATATCGTGAATCTCACCGCCGCGCATGGCATTGGTCTTGATGCGAAGCCCACGCTCCAGGTGGGGACTGCTCATTACGCAGTCCTCCATGAAAACATTACGCACCCCTCCGGAGATCTCACTGCCGAGCACCAGGCCGCCATGGCCGTCGCGCATCTGGCAGTTCCGCACCACCACATTTTCTGTGGGCGCGTTCAGGCGGCGGCCATCCGCATTGCGCCCGGACTTAATGGCGATGCAGTCGTCTCCATTGTCAAACAGGCACCCCTCGATCAGTACATTGCGGCAGGATTCCGGATCACAGCCATCGGAATTGGGGCCATGACTGCGCGTGGTGACATTGCGGACCGTGAGACTCTCGCACAGCACCGGATGGATCACCCAGAACGGGGAATTTTCCAGCGTTACACCTTCTATGAGCACATTGCGACATTCATAGAACTGCACCAGAGGCGGGCGCAGGTTGGAGCCCGCGGCGTACTGACGCTCAATCACGGGAACCCCCGCTTCCACCTCATCCATCAGGCGACTGCGCGCAATGTGCTGGGTTTCGCCGTCATTGGAGCTGTTATCGCACTTGGTGTTCTCGCCCTTCCACGGCCACCAGGTGTCGCAATTGGCACCACCGTCGATCAAGCCTTTTCCTGTCAGCGCTATGTTTTCGGCCTTATAGGCATAAATCAGAGGGGAATAGCCCATCATCTCCATGCCCTCCCAGCGCGTTTTCACCGCCGGCAAATAGCGTTCGGGCTCGGGGATAAAATGGATCTCAGCCCCCTCCTCCAGGTGCAGCTCGGTGTTGGAAACCATGTGGATTGGCCCGGTGCGGTATATGCCCGCAGGCACCACGATACGGCCCCCGCCGGCTTTGCGACTGGCTTCGACCGCCATTGCGAAGATTGCACTGGCATCCTCACCTTCCCCACGCGCACCAAGAACCTTGAGGTTGAAATCGCGAGCGGGAATAACCGGGAGCTTGATGGAGGACAGAATTTTCGGGACCTGTGCCCAGGGGCCGTGGTACTGGGCACGGGGCGGGCGGCTCATGGCCAACGCCTGCATCGGCAGACCGACCGCTGCGGGCACGATCGCCGCAGCCAGTACGGATTGCAGGAATACCCGCCGGTTGAGTCCAGTCATAAATACCTCCCGGGCTTATCGTTTACTGGTTATTGTCTTGGGTTTTGCCGCACTGGATTCCGGCGGCAATGACCCGCACGCACCGCCCTGCCCGCAAATCTGGCAAGACCAGTGTGGAAATTTCGGCAATACTGTCATACCAATTTTTTATAGGCAACAACCAGGCGGACCCGCGACCCTCCGGGGAAAGGGGAGAATGGACACAAAAAAGCCGGCACAGTGGCCGGCTTTAAAGGCTTGAGTAGCGCAAGAACGATCAGGGCAGCGCAAAGCGCTGGCGGGCGGCACTCATTTCGCGGCGCGCCTGCTCCAGCGCTTCCGCTTCGGTGGCATCCAGCAGCTGCTGCACCACACGCTGCAGGTGGTCGCGCATGGCATTGCGCGCACCTTCCGGGTCACGCTTCCTGATCGCGTCAAGAATGCGGCGGTGTTCTTCGATGCGGGGCTTGGAGCCGACCTGACGCACCTTTTCCAGGATGCGGGCGGATACGGAGGAGTTGTTGCGCAGCTTCCACAGGTGTTCACATACAGACACCACTGCATCGTTGTGGGTACAACGGGCGATATGGAGGTGGAATTTTTCGTCGGCCACTTCGGCGTTGGAGTCGGAGGCATTCTCCTCCACCATCTCTTCCAGAATTACTTCCAGTTCTTTGATTTCTGCCTCGGACATTTCGCGCGCGGCGAGGCCGGCGGCCTCCCCTTCGAACATCATACGGGCCTGCAGAATCTCAAATGCGCCGATATCGCTTTCACCGGCGGAGAAGGCACTGGCCTCGGAATCGATCACATAGACACCGGAACCGCCTTTTACTTCCACACAACCGGCAAGCTCAAGAGCGATGATGGCCTCACGCACGGTAGGGCGGCTGACCTCAAAGCGCTCCGCCAGCTTGCGCTCGGCGGGCAAGCGGGTACCGGCCGGGTAGTCACCGGCGGCGATGGCGGCGGCCAGCTTTTCGGCCACTTGTTGGTAAAGTCTGGCACCCTGCATCAGACCAATCTCCTGCACTTGTAGCTGCATCTGTTTTGCGTTTGCGTACTGCCGTGAAGGGCACTGGCGGTCTCCAGTTAGCCCCTCATCACATCAATATCACGTCAATGGTACCCAGCTGGCGCCTCTGACAGAAACCTGCCTGACCCATCCGGATTTCCCGCCTGCAGACCAGACCCGATGGTCTTACTGCTTATATATAGATTGCGGAATTGTTTCGGCGCAGTTTAGCAGAAGGGGTTTAGCCACCACAACACGGGAATCGGCTCCACAGTCTTACCAAATTGTACTACCCTTCAGATTGCGGCCTTACCAATATAGTGTTAGATTGCAACCAAGCATAACGACAACTGACCGCGAGTCCGATAGCGGAGTCAGGACAAGATGGATCTCATTCATATACATACAGACGATAACGTCGCCATCAGCAGGGTCCCGCTGCCCGCTGGCACCCTGGTGAACTGGAGCGGCAGTATGATGCCTCTCCTCACCGACGTGCCCGCCATGCACAAGGTCTGCGTGCGCGCCATTCGCGCGGGCGCAGCGGTGATCAAGTACGGTCAGGTTATCGGCTTTGCGCGGGAGGACATTGCTCCCGGCACCCATGTGCACGAGCACAACATGGAAGCGGGTAACTATCAGGTGGTACACGAGTTCTGCAAAGACTATGTACCCACCCGGCTTGTACCGGAAAATGAGCGCGCAACCTTTATGGGTTACCGCCGCGCCAGTGGCAAGGCCGGCACTCGCAATTACCTCGCAGTTGTCTCCACGGTGAACTGCTCCGTTACGGTATCCCGTGCAATCGCCGCGCACTTCCGTGACAGCGGCAAGCTGCGCGACTTCCCCAATATCGATGGCATTGTGGCACTGGGCCATGACAGCGGTTGCGGCATGTCCACGTCCGGCGAGGGTTACCAGACTCTCTTGCGTACCTTGCACGGCCATATCGTGCATCCCAATTTCGCTGGTGTTCTGTTGATCGGTCTCGGCTGTGAAGCGATGCAGATTAGCAGCCTGATGCGCGAGACCGGCCTGCAGGAAGGTGAGTATTTTCAGGTCATGACCATCCAGGGCATGGGCGGCACCCGCGCGGCAATTGAGGCGGGTATCGAGCGCCTCACTGCAATGCTACCCGCGGCCAATGCGTGCGAGCGCGAGCCTATCTCCGCTTCCGAACTGACCCTGGCTGTGCAGTGCGGCGGCAGCGATGCCTACTCGGGTATTACCGCCAACGCGGGCCTGGGTGCTGCTGCGGATATTCTGGTGGGTCAGGGTGGTACTGTTATTTACTCAGAAACTCCGGAAATTTATGGCGCAGAGCATTTGCTGACCCGCCGCGCGGTATCTCCGGAAGTTGCACAAAAACTGGTTGACCGTATCCAGTGGTGGGAGCATTACACCACGATGAATGGTGTGGAGCTGAACAATAACCCCTCCCCCGGTAACAAGGCCGGCGGTCTGACCACGATTGCAGAGAAATCCCTTGGTGCTCAGGCAAAGGGCGGTACCACGGCGCTGCAGGATGTTTACCTTTACGCTGAGCAGGTGCGCAAGAAAGGCTTGGTGTTCATGGATAGTCCCGGCTTCGACCCGGTGTCCGTTACCGGACAGGTAGCGAGCGGTGCCAATGTGGTGTGTTTTACCACCGGCCGCGGCTCAGCATTCGGTGGCAAACCAGTACCGAGCATCAAGCTGGCGAGCAACTCTAATTTATTTGAGCGCATGCGCGAGGATATGGATGTCGACTGCGGCGGCATCCTGGACAAGCGCTACAGCGTAGCCGAGTGCGGCGAAATGGTTTTTCAGCATATTCTGGCAATCGCTTCCGGAGAGAAGAGTGCCAGTGAAAAACTGGATTACGGTGATAACGAGTTTTTACCCTGGCACATCGGGGCGGTGGTTTAAAAAAGGCCGGCATTACTCGCCGGCCTTTTTTCATGCGGGCAACAACTCTTCAGCCAGGACAGTTAAATCCGCGCTTTCTTCGTGCGGAATGGTCGTGCTCGTGACCTTTTTTTGCAGGTAAGCGGGGGTACATTTCGCGCACTGTTTGTAAACAAACGCTTTTCGCGCGCGGTGATATTCCGCACCGGGGTCAAAAAATATCTGCTGCATTTTTTGCAGCTCGTCCTTGCGGTACTCGGAAAGTGGTCTGTTCTGTTCATCCTGCGCGCGACGCGCGGATTTCATTGCCAGTTTACGGGTGAATCCCCCTTCCACCCGGAGTTCTTCACACAGAGCAATCAGTTCTCGCCGATAGACCTCTCGATCTTCGCTTAACAGATAGTCCGCGTAGCCGTCACTCAGGGCCTCCTCCGCCAAGACCGGCAGGCAGTTCTCCGTGTATTCTCTCGCTTTACGCGCCCCCACCCGCGCAGGCAGCAGATATGTCCAATACTCGGAACCAAACAAGCCCATGGTTTTGTAGTGAGGATTGATTACGACACCACGGCGTATCGCCACCACGTCACAGGCCAAGGCCATCATGGCGCCACCCGCACCCGCATTGGAACGCAATGCCGCGACCGTGAGTTTCCCCTCTGTAGTGATAATGCTTTCTACCAGATCGTCAATGGCATTGATATTTGCCCAGGACTCTTCCGCGGGGTCTTCTGCTGCCTCGATGATATTGAGGTGAATACCGTTACTCCAGAACTCCTCCCCACCCATCAGGCAAATCACATCGATGTCGGAATCCTGCAGCTGTCGATATGCGGATAATAATTCCTGGCATTGCCGGGTACTCATCGCGCCGCCATGGAATGAGAAATACAGATAGCCGACGCGATTTATAATCTCTACCCGAATATCTCGAATGTACTCCGGCGTGGTGTCAACGGTATCAACGGGATAATCGAGCAACGGCAGAATGACATCACCGGCGGGCAGTTTGAAACCATCCTGTAACTTGGCGTGGGATATCCACACCGCACCATCCGCCGTGGCACGGCACAGGCGGCGATCCGCCTGCAGGAAGAATTGCCCCGGAGAACCCCGCCATGTGTGCTCTTCCACGGCGCCAAAAAGATACACCGTTTTTCCGGAAATGGTTTCCCGGATGCCCGGCAGGCTGTCTGCCGCGCGCATTTTTCGCAACACCACTTCCGTTGAGTCATTCTCCCAGTCAATTTGCCGGTCCGCCTGGGTCATACCGGGAAGCAACCTCCCCGGCGCGGATGCGGGAACGAGTGGGCGCGGCGAAAATAGAGGATCACCTTTTGCCGCAATCGCATATTTCACCAGCTCAACCGCGTCATCACTGACCTCGCGACGATAAAGGCTGGACTTGCTGGCCCCAGGGCGAATTTTGAAGGTGCGGGTTCCCCAGATGTCACCCGCATCCATCTCCTCGTTTGCCTGGAGCAGAGTAACCCCCCACTCCTGCAGCCCGTTTTGAATGGCCCAGTCGAGAGAAGATGGCCCCCGATCCCCTTCGATACCCGGGTGAACAATCAGGCAAGGTATACGCCGCCAGACGCTCTCGGGTACCCGGTGCTTGAGGAAAGGACAGATAATCAGATCCGGACAAAACTCGCCGACGGCTCTCTCGATACTCGCTTCATCGGTTGCCAGCTGCACCGTAAGCTCGCAGCGCATTTGCGCAAGCTCTCTGTGTAAACGCTGGCTCAACCCATTGAACGCACTACAAAGCAATAAAACTCGCATAGGTCTTCCTTGAGAATGGATTCCGCACAGAACTAATTAGCACATTCGTACCAACCAATTCTGAGCGAAAGCAAATTTTTGGGAAAATTAACTATGCAAGATTCATCGCCGATTGGAAGGTTCACTTTCCAACAACAAGAACTATTACCCAAATTAATCCGGCAAAATTTCTCGGAGAAAGCTGCATCCCGGCAATGCACGTTATCGGCGCAACCCGGGCCCCCATTTGGGGCATCTGCTGGAGGAGTCTTTGAGCAACAGAACAGCGCAAGCGAATAATTCCGCTTTACACTTTATGCGGTGCCTTACTGAGCAACACAATGATCAACGTTGCCAGCGGACCGAGGATCAGACTCAGCAACCACCAGAGAAGCCCGCTGCGATTCTTTCCCTGCGCAAGCCCGGCATTGATCAGAGAGAGCGTTCCCCATCCCACCAACCATTCCCGCGACTGAATCATCACCTGATATTCTTCCACGTAACACGCTCCACAGCCCAATAGCGCTCAAAAATACGAACTGCAGGCGGAGTACCAGTGGCCGGCACTCCGCTGCCTCTACTCCACCTTGGTGAGTATCATTTAACTCTCTAAAAGGAAGCGGGCAATCGTGCGAACACCGTGCCCCTTGGCTCCCTGTGCCCACTGATCATTTGGTGCGGGAAGGTAAGAGCCGGAGAGATCGATATGCACCCAGCCGCGCCCGTTGTCACGCACAAACCGGGCGAGGAACGCCGCAGCCGTGGAAGCACCGGGACTGCCATCCACCCCCACATTGGCAATTTCCGCAAAACCGGATGGAATCTGCTCCAAATGGAACGACTCCAGTGGCAGACGCCAGGCTTTTTCATTTTCCGATCTGGCCGCAGACAGTACCTTCTCCGCCATCTCGTCTTCCAGACTCAGCACGGAATTGTAATCCCGCCCAACCGCCATTTTTGCCGCACCGGTCAGGGTCGCTGCATCGAGAATGTAGCGCGGGTTCTGCTCGCTCGCGGCAATAAGACCATCCGCGAGTACCAGTCGGCCCTCGGCGTCCGTATTGAGGATTTCTGCGGTCACGCCATTCTTGTAGCGAATAATGTCACCGAGCTTGAAGGCGTGGCCGGAGATCAGATTTTCCGCGCAGCACAGATAGAGCTTCACACGCTTTTTTAGACCACGCGCAATGGCGAGCGCCAGCCCACCGGAAACCATCGCCGCCCCCCCCATGTCGGATTTCATATGTGCCATGCCGGCGGAGGGTTTGATGCTGTAGCCACCGGAATCGAAGGTGATCCCCTTGCCAACCAGACAGATATCCACCGCGGCATCGTCCATTCCCGTCGGGTTGTAGTCCAACTGCAACATGGCGCCACCGCGCACGCTGCCGCGACCGACGTTGTGGATACCCATGAATCCTTCTTCCAGCAGTTCATCGCCGGAGACAATGCGGTAGCTCACGGCGTCGGGAGCCAGTTTCTGCAGCATGTCCGCGGCACTCTCGGCCAACGCGCGGGGGAAAACATTTTCCGGGGTTCCGTTGGTGATTTCCCGCACCCACAGACTCGCCGCCTTGCGCGCCTCCAGCTCCCTCAGTTCTTCACCTTCGCCGACACCCCAATCCAGCGTGCTCTTGCGGTTCGGGTTGTAGTAGCCGGCCCAGAACGCCCAGCGACTCTCCAGATCCCAGTGATCGCCGGCGAGGACCACCGCCGTCACCCCCATGCCATCGAGGCGGCGGGCGCCGCGCTGTGTCGCGACGAGGATTCCGCCGGTGGCCTCGGTGGCGTGTATCCGGGCCTCGCTGTCGCTGAAGCTCAACAGGGCATTCTTGCCCCAGTGGTCCGCCGCTGCCGTGGTTTCCAGCCTTACCTGCATCGCTGCTGTCATCTATACACCTTTTGAATCAATTTTGTTTACGCTCATCAACATCGGGGAACCGCTGGCTGATGTAGCAAGCGGACGCCGCCAGGCGTACGCGTAGCCGCTTTTCAGGAGTTCCCGCGAGAGCAACACGATATTGGGTCAGTCTAGCAGCCTGCAAGTGTGTATTTGCGCGCAGCGCCGGTGTACCGATACACTTCAAAGGCTGAAAATAACGACAAGATCAGACACCGGGGCCAGTTAACACCAGGGCCCGCCAATACTAGGGAAAGTATCATGGGCAACGCCTGTCACTACCACTCCAGCGCGGATGCTATCTGGCAATGCGCCGGCTGCAGCAGGGAATACTGCGGCGACTGTGTACCGGGATCGGTAGACAACTATTACAAGTCCACCCCCAAATGTGTGCTGTGTAACCAGCGCCTGGACAACGTGGGTGCGAGCAACAAGGCTCGCCCTTTCTGGCAGATGGCCCCGTTTTATTTCCGCTATGCGCTCTCTGCAGGCCCGCTGACATTTTCCGCCATCTGCGCGGTAGCGGCGATCGCCATGACCGGGCTGGGCTGGCTGTCCATTTTTGTACTGGTGGCGATGCTTGCGGTAGTCATCCGCTACAACCTGCTGGTAATCGAAACGCTCGCCAGCGGCCAGCTGCAGGCCCCCTCCTTCGGTGACGCTCAGGACGGACGCAGTGCCGCCATATTCGCCAAGGTCATCGGTATGATCCTGGTCGCCGGTGGTGGTGGCATGCTCCTGGCGGGACTGGGGGAAGGTGCGCTGCAGGTGTATTCCATTGCCCTGTCTCTGCTGGCTCCGGCGGCAATGATCGTGCTGGCGCTGGAGCAGAGCATGCGCGCGGCGGTGAATCCACTGAAGCTATTGCAGTTCACGCTGATCATCGGCTGGCCCTACTGGCTGTTGTGGCTGTCTACCACCGCGGTGTCCGCGGCACCGACGTACCTGCTGCCATTCGTCGCCGAAAAGCTGCCGCCCTGGATGCTGCTGCCGCTGATCGCCTTTGTCACCAGTTATTTCTCCATCGTCACCAGTGCCATGATGGGCTATATCTGCCTGACCCGACAGCAGAAGCTGGGGGTTGCTTCCCAGGTGGACGATGCCGAATTTCTGGAGGAACGCGAGTTCGAGCGTCTCAAGGCACTGGCGGATGCGAGTATTCTGCTGCGCGAGGGCCGCGGTGAAGAGGCGCGCAAGACACTGGTCTCCGCGCTGCGCCAGCAACCGGACGACATTCCCCTGAATGAACGTTACTTCCGCCTGCTGCTGGCCATGAATGACCAAAAGGCGCTGCGGGAATTGGGGCCGCACTTGCTGGAACGATTCGTTCACCTGAACCAGCCCCACAAGGCGGCGGAATTGTTTCTTGCAACCACCAGCGCCCAGGGCAAGCCACCGGTGATCGACAAATCACTGCTGCGGCACCAGATCGCCGAGGCGCTCTACCGCCAGCGCCAGTTCAAGCCCGCACTGGCCCTGATCAACAATCTGCACAAGGAAGATCCCGACTACACGCGTCTGGACAGCGCCCTGCTGTTATTGGCGAAGATCTACATGGATGGTTTCAACCGTACCGATAACAGTCTGAAGCTGTTGGCGTATGTGCAGAAAAAATTCCCGAAAAGCGCGGTGATGAGTGAAGTGCGGCAGCTGGCCGCGATCCTGGCTGCGGAGCAAAGCCCGCAGCCGGCGTAGCGATCACACCGCCGCGGGCTGCAGGTTGCGGGCGAAATCCAGCGCGCGCCGCGCCCGCTCCTCGTCACCGCAACGGCGATAGTGTTCAACAAGTCCGTTGGCGAGACGTGCCATCAGCGGGTGGCGATGTTCTTTCTGCTGCAGACGCAGCAACAGGATTTCCACCAGGTCCCAGCGCTTTTCCGAGGCCGCCCGCTGCGCTATGAGCAGACACACGCCCGCGTTCAGCGCCCGCGGAACCTTTACTCTCCGCAAATAATCCTCAACCCCCTGCGCCACCAGAGCAAAATCCTGCTCCGGTTGTTTGGCAAGCGCGAACAGCGCGAGCCAGGCGCGGTGGTGTGCCTCGCTTTCCGGTGCCAGCGCGGAGAGTTCGATCGCCTTGTAGATCAGCGGCAGAGAGCCCGGGTGTTGACGTTGGGCGCTGGTAGCCGCCTGGGTGGCCTCCAGCAGTTTGCCGCTGTTCTGCAGGGATTCGATACGCGCGAGAGCCAGTTGCGCCGGCGTGGGCGGCAAATCTTCTTCCACCTGAATCTCGCGCGTCGGGCGCAGGCGGATCAACAGCAGGGTGCAGGCGAAGCCCGCCACCAGCCCACCGAAATGGGCCCAGTAGGCAATATTGTCGCTACCAAAGAAATAACCGAACACTTCCTTGCCCAACCACAATGGCAGTACCAGCAGCGCCGGTGCGGTGAACTCACCGAAGACGAATCCCAGGGTGTAGAAGAAACGCAGCCGGCGGATACCATAGACCGCCACAAACATACCCATCACCGCGGATACTGCGCCGGAGGCACCGATCACCGGCATCAGGCTGCCGGCTTCGACCCCCATGTGCAGGGCGGCGGCGGCAAGTCCGCCGAGCAGATAAAGCCCGATAAACCAGGCGGCGCCGAGGGCGATCTCTACCGACAGACCAAATAACAGCAGAAACACCATATTCCCCAACAGGTGATCCCAGCCACCGTGCAGGAACATATGCCCAAACAGGCCTTTCACGGTCGGATTGGCCGGCGTCAGTCCATAAGCGAAGTTCGACAGGCTGTCGCGCAACTCGGCGAACTGCTGCCGCTGTCGCAGCCATTGCGGCTGCTCTTCCTCAGCCAGCTGCAACATCAGCCAGTTGTGGAATTCCCGGCTCCACAGCAGCTGCTCATAGATAAATTCCTCACCCGCCCCCTGGGCCTGGGTGCGCCACTCGGGCTGCTCCGCATCCACATACTCGTAAAAGCGCGCCTCCTCGAGTACGGGCAAGTCGCTGGCAAAATAGAACTCCTCGGCTGCCTGCCAGCGGGATTCGTCGCCACTCTGGTAGAGCACGAAGACCAGCAGGTTGACGAGCACCAGCGCCAGACACACCAGCGGCGGTCGGCGCCAGTCGGGTTTGTTCTGGATAGGGATAATGAGCAAGGGCGGTCCTGTGGCTTGATAGGGAGAGAGGAATCTGGCCGTTCAGAATACAGGGACTGGGCAAGAAGGCTAGCCCCGCACGCCGTAACCCGGGCGGGAACAAAGAAAAAAACGCCATAGACAGACCATTGACCGGTCAGTGACCGGCGGGCCCATCTCCCCCCTCGCCACCGCCGTCGCCCGCACCGGCGTCATCGCCGTGATCCGCGGCGTCTCCCGGCCAGTCTTCCGCACCGGCCGATCCGCGTCGGGCCACCGGCGCATCTTCCGTTTTGAAGACCGTTGGCGATGTATCATTCGCCGTCTGCGCCGGCCCCCAACTGCGCACATGCAGGTCCCGCTGCGGGAAAGGAATCTCAATACCGCGTTGGTTGAACTCGCGCAGCAGCTCGATGTTATAGATGGCAGTGAGGTCCCCGAGAGAAGACACGGCATTGCTGTTCACCCACACCACCAGCTTGAAGTCCAGAGAGCTGTCACCGAAACCGGTGAGCCATACCTCGGTTTTGCGCTGCCAGTTGGTAAATGTGACGGGCACCCGTTCCGCCGCCTCCATGGCCGCCTCACGCACCTCCTCCGGGTCGGTCCCGTAGGCCACACCAAATGCCACATGAATCCTCCGCACCGGGTCATCCAGCGTGTGGTTGGTGACGCGCCCGGTGACAAACTCGGAATTGGGCACGAGGATATCCACATTGTCGCGGGTGGTAATGCGGGTAGAGCGCACGTTGATGTCGCGAATGCGCCCGAAGACCCCGGACTCCAGCTCCACCAGATCCCCCACCCGGAGCGGCTGTTCAAACAGCAGAATGATGCCGGAAATAAAATTGGAAAATATTGCCTGCATACCGAAACCGATCCCCACCGACAGGGCACCGGCAATCAGGGTGAGCTTGGACGTGTCCAATCCCACCATGGTGAGGAGAATGATGATGGTAATAAGGACAATGCAGTAATTCAGAATCCGCCACAGGGTGTAGGAACTCTGCTCGCTGGTGCGATTTTTTCGCACCATGCGCCGCAGGAACCAGTTGAGCAGACGCGAACACCCCCAGGCCGCCAGAATCACCAGAATCATCTGCGCGATGTCCTTCAGGGTGATGGGCTGCTCACTGATGGCGAACAGTTTGTAGTTGGCAAGATTGCGCCAGCTGGTGCGCAGGTCCTCAAACTGGTGCAGGAAGCGCTCACCCAAAGTCTTCCACCAACCCTGCTGGCGGCGATAGACAAACAGCTGAGCGGTTTCGTAACGCTTCACATCGTCGATCAGATCACCGGCGCGGCCGAGGCCGCTGGCGACCTTCTCGAACTCCCGCCACCACTTCGCCATCGCTTTGGCGTCCTCTCCCACCCAGGCGACGATCTGGCGCTGGCGCACCGTGAGCTGACGAATCAGGTTGGTCCGGATGGTTTCCGCGTTGCCCACCAGATCCTTGCTGAGAGAGAGCTTCTGCTCTTCTGCCTCATTTGCATCCAGTACGCTGTTCATCGCCAGCAGCAATTCCTGCTTGCGCACCTGCAGACGATTTTCCAGTGCTTCGACACTGTAATTCATCATCCGGAGCTGCTGTTCCATGGTGACAGCCGCATCGGAACTTTCAAAAATCAGGTTCTGGGAGTCACTGCGCTCCCGCGCCAGATCCTCCAGATTGGATTTTTCCTGAGTGCGCGCCGCGGAGAGTTTCTTTGCCGCCTCGGCACTGAACTGCAAATCCTTGAGCATGCGCTCGAGCTCTGCGCGGGCGATGGTCAATTCTTCCTGCCAGGCCGTCAGCTGCTCCTGCAATAACCGCTGTTCCTCCAGCGTCTGCAGATGACTCAACTGCGCAAAAAATACATCCACGGTCGCTTCGAGGTACTTGGTATCGGAGCGGTGTTTGTCGCGCAGGGCCAGAACCCGTTCCCGCAATCGGCTGAGCGACTGGGCGACACTTTCATCCATCTGGGATTTTTCCAGACGCAGCCCATCGAGCCGCTGCTGGCCCCGCGCCACGCCGGCATCCGACTGTGCCCACTGCAGCACATTGGGCTTTTCCGGAAATTTGACCTCCGGCAATACCCCGACTTTCTTCAGTTCGTCCCGTTTCGCCCAGGTTTTGCGGATGCCGGCGAAACGCAACTTCACCGCCGACACCTTGTCGCCGAGTTCCGCGTCTTCCGGAATCGCTTTACTCCAGTCCAGCCAGGCCTTTTCTACGTCGTTCAACCACAGTGAGCGTTGCTCCTGGGTGACATCGGGCCACTGGGTCCACCAGTCGGCGGCCAGTTGATTGAAATCCGGAACTACGGGAGAGAACTCTTTCGGCTTGGTGGATGGCAATTGCGCAAAAGCGATTGCCGGCAGCAGCAGTAGCAACGCGACAGCAAAACGCAGCGGCCACTGCCGGGCAGCGGGGGCCGAACGAGATTGGCGGGGGTAGTGAAGTGGGCAGGCGCTAACTTCGGCCATGCCCGAAACAGTCCCTGTTCATCGGTAATCCATTCAAATCGGGTGAATACCAGCGGCGCGCCGCCGTGGATTCAGTGTAGATGAGGTATACCGGATCTCAGCGACGGAGGTCGTAACGCTGAATGCAATCGCGATACGCCCGCTGGTAAATCCTCAATTGCTGGTCATCCAGGGTACTGCCGCGGCGCGCCGCATCTGACGCATTCTGGCGACAGGCAGCCTCCGCGAGCGCCCGGTTGTCGTAGCGCTCACCACTGCTCCAGTCGTAGGGCGGACGCACATTGGCGTAAGGTCTCGGCGACCGGCGACGCGGGTCGCGATAGCCATCGGCTTCGACGTCGGGAATGCCCTCGCGCGCTTCCGGGTCCAGCGCGCCGGGAGGATAGGCACGGGGAATACCCGAGCGCTCCCGCAGCAGCTCCAGATCCAGGTCCGGGTCACCGTAAAGGCGGTCCTCGTAGGCACCCACGATGTCGCCGTTGTAGTAGCGGCGCCACTCATAAGGCGGCGTGGTAACGATATAGGTGCGACGGCGGGGTTCGAAGCGGTAGAAAGTACCGGTGCCACTCAGAAAGAAGCGCTCGCCGTCTATCTCGAATCCATTACTGCCGTGGGGAAGGAACGACAACTCGGCCCCCAGCGGCGGCTCCACGCGCAGAAAGCCATCGTCTTCCCGGCGGTAGAAGTAACCGCCCTGATAGTAGTAGATATTGCCGCTCAGAATCAGCTGCGTAGCATCCGCCGGGAGTTCGCGCCGGCGATCCGGGTCGCGCCAGTAATCCTCCCGCGCGGCGCCACTGGATTGGTCCGGCGGAGAAGCGTTCTGAGTACCGGTCTGGGCGGCCGCACAGGAAGCGGCGATATATGTGAGCGGAACGAGTGAAAAGGAAAAGAGAAGCGCACGGATACGTCTCGCGCGCGCTCCCGGGAACAATTCTGACAGTCCGGACATAGGGGAACCTCAGTATTCCGCGCCCTGCGGCACAAAGCACCTCCCCCATAGCGACGGTCCACAATCTGCTGAACCTGTAAAACAGCGATCGGCATGACTGGCCTGATCACGTGCCCCCAAAAAAGCCGGGAACAGCCAGCCAAAAATAACGCAGCCGAAAATACAGCTACGTACGGCCCCCGCCACCGCAACAAAGCGACGCGGCGGGAGCCGCACGCGCCACGGTAGCCGGAGGCGCCACCCTCCCATACTGAGTGGCGAACACAGCATGGCGCCCGAACCGCAACGGCCCCGCGCACTCTGCTGAATCAGCCGACTACCCCTGAAGTCTAGCCTCGAAGTGGAAGACTCCCCATCCACTCACCGCCTGCCTTCCAGCACCTCCCATCGGCGTGAACGGATAACGGAGTCCGGTTCCGTTTACCCCAGCCCGGCGATCACATCGCGCAGTTTGCCAACGATATCGTCGATTTCATGGCTCTCGATGATCAGCGGCGGCGACATGCACAGCGCATCGCCGATACCCCGCGCCATCACTCCCGCATCCCAGGCCAGCGCCGACGCCTTGGCCCCGTACTTGCCCTTGAGATTGTCCGGCGCGCGCAGCTCAATGGCGCCCACCAGACCGTAATTGCGCACATCGACCACATTGTCGAGATCCGCCAGGCTGTGCAGCGCATTTTCCCAGTACTTGCCGATATCTCCCGCCGCGCGGGTCAGCAGCCCCTCACGCTCGTAGATATCCAGCGTCGCCATCCCCGCCGCGCAGGCGACCGGGTGCGCGGAGTAGGTATAACCGTGGAAAAACTCCACCATCCCCTCGGCCGCCGCATCCATCACCGTGTTGTAAATCCTGTCGCTCACAAACACCGCGCCCAGCGGCACCGTCGCATTGGTGATGCCCTTGGCGGAAGTGATCATGTCCGGGATGACACCGAACTCCTGGGACGCAAACGGCGAACCAGTGCGCCCCCAACCGGAAATCACCTCATCAAAAATCAGCAGCAGATCGTGCTTGTCGCAAATCTCCCGCAAGCGCTGCAGATAACCTTTGGGCGGCAGCACCACACCGCCGGCACCGGAAAATGGCTCCACGATCACCGCCGCAATCTGGTCCGCGCCGTGGAAGGCAACAAGTCGCTCCAGGTCCTCCGCCAGCTCGATACCGTGCTCCGGCAGACCTTTGGAAAAGGCATTGCGCGCGATATCCAGAGTGTGGCGCATATGATTCGCCTTAACCGGCTGACCAAACGCCTGGTAATTCGGCGGCAAACCACCCACGGAAATCCCGCCAAAGTTCACCCCGTGATAGCCTTTTTCACGGCCGATAAACATCGTGCGCGTACCCTTGCCGCGGGCGCGCTGATATTGCAGTGCAATCTTCAGCGCCGACTCCACCGCCTCCGAACCGGAGTTGCCGAAGAACACCCGATTCAATCCATCCGGTGTGTATTGCACCAGACGCTCTGAATACTCAAAACTCAGCTCGTGGCCAAAATTGAAGATCGAGCTGTAATCCAGCTTCAACGCCTGCTGATGAATGGCCTCGGCGATTTCACGGCGGCAGTGGCCGGCATTGGAACACCACAGGCCCGCGGTGGCATCGATGATTTTGCGACCGGATTTCTCAAACAGGTAAATCCCCTCCGCACGCTCGACGATACGCGGCGCCGCCTTGTAGGTGCGGTTTGGGGTAAAGGGCATCCAGAAGGCGTCGGTTTTCAGTTCGGACATGGTTTTCTCCAAAGCAAAAATTCAATACTTTCTAACTAACGTAGTAAAAAGCTTGCTGCGAAGGCAAAGTGCTGGGATTCCCTTTTCGAAAGCGTCGGCAACAGGGAAGTTGCCGACGCAGCGTACAGGGATGTATTCACAGCGGTTTCGAAAAGGGAAGCGCAGTGCTTTGCCGCCACTGGACTTTTGTAAAAATGAGCCGCGGAGGCTCGCCTGCAAGCAGGCTCCTACAGATCAAACGCCATAACAGCAGTATTTGGTTTCGTAAAATTCCGCCATACCCTCGACACCGCCCTCGCGACCAATACCGGATTCCTTGCAGCCGCCAAACGGGGCCACAGTGGTGGAGAAGACGCCCGCGTTACAGGCTACCATTCCATACTCCAGCGCCTCTACCACCCGATTCGCCCGGCGAATATTTTCACTCATCACATACGCCGCCAACCCGAACAGCGTATCATTGGCGCGCCGGATCACATCCTCTTCCTCGCGGAACCGCTGCACCACCGCCAGCGGCCCGAAAATCTCCTCGCGTGCAATACGCATATCATCGTGCACATCCGTAAGCAGCGTCGGCGCGTAATAATTTTCTCCGTGTGGCAGAAAATCTCCGCCCAACAGCAGGCGCGCCCCATTGGCCACCGCCTCCTCCACCAACCCGTGCACCCGGTCCACCGCACGCCGGAAAATCAGCGGCCCCAACGTAGTGCCCTCTTCCAGCCCGTGCCCCGGCCGCAGCGCCGCCATCTGCTCACGCAACTTATCCACAAACTCATCGTGCACCGATTCATGCACATAAATCCGGTTTGTCGACACACAAGTCTGGCCCGCATTGCGCATTTTTGTCGCCATACAGGCGGCCACCGCCACGTCGATATCCGCATCGTCGAAGACAATGAACGGCGCATTGCCGCCGAGCTCCATGGACATTTTTTTCACCGTACTCGCACACTGCGCCATCAGCAGCTTGCCCACCTGGGTGGAACCGGTGAATGTGAACTTCGCCACCCTGGAATCCTGGGTCAGCACCTTACCAATGGCGGCAGAATCAGAACCCACCACCACGTTCAGGGTACCCGCCGGCAGCCCGGCTTCTTCCGCCAACGCACACAACGCCAGCGCCGACAGCGGCGTCTCCGCCGCCGGCTTGATCACCACCGTGCAGCCCGCGGCCAGCGCCGGGGCCGCCTTGCGGGTGATCATGGCGTTGGGGAAGTTCCACGGCGTGATACAGGTCACCACCCCCACCGGCTGGCGGATAGTGTGCAGGCGCATGGCCGGATTGTGAGTGGGGATCGTCTGACCGTAGGCGCGGCGGCACTCTTCCGCATACCACTCTATGTAGGAGGCGCCGTAGTCGATTTCCCCCAGCGCCTCCGCCAGCGGCTTGCCCTGCTCCAGAGTCAGCAGCTGCGCCAAATCCTCGCGGTTGTCCACGATCAAGCGGTACCAGCGCTTCAACACCGCCGCACGCTCGGCGGCAGTCTTGCGGCTCCACCCCGGGAATGCCGCATGGGCCGCGGCGACCGCCCGTTCCGCGTCCGCCGCCGCGCCATCGGCCACCTCCGCCAACAGCGCACCCGTGGCCGGGTCAGTAACCGCCAACTTACCCACACCGTCGCACCACTGCCCATCGATATAGTTTTGCGCCTTCAATAAACGCTTAATGTTCAAATCCATCGAATACCCCCCGAACACAGTCGTATCAATATATTGAGGATTCTGGATTGCCGGTCCGCTGGCGAATAGCAAAACCTTTGCAACTAAAATTCAGATCTATCAAACTTTGAACCCACACGGACCCCACGTACCTGAAACGGGAATCTCCTCGGGAAACGAACCCCATGCCACCCCCCTCAAAACCCAAAGCCAACCTCCCCAAGCAACCCCTGAGCGGCCGTCTCAGCGACATGGACCTGCGCCTGCTGCGGGTATTTCGCGAGGTTGTACGCGCCGGTGGTCTGGCGGCCGCGGAGGTCGCATTAAACATCAACCGCTCCACCATCAGCGTGCACCTGTCGGATCTGGAAACGCGCCTCGGCATGCAGCTATGCCTGCGCTCCCGCGGCCGCGCCGACTTCAAACTGACCACGGAGGGAGAGGCGCTGTATCAGGCCATTCTGGAACTGGACGGCCACCTGGCCACCTTCAAAAGCCAGGTGAACGCCATCCAGTCGCAGCTCACCGGCAAGCTGCGGGTCATCCTGCCGGACGACGTGCTCGCCATGCCACAGCTGGACCTGCCCGCCACCATCGCCCGCCTGCGCGAGCGCGCACCGCAGCTGCAACTGGACATCCGGCTGGCCGCGCCTCACGAACTGGAGCTGGAAATCCTCGCCGGGCGCGCCGACGTGGGGATCAACCCGCTGCACTCCCGCCGCCCGGGTCTCAGTTACCAGCCGCTGTTCAGCCACCAATCCCTGCTGTATGGCGCCGCCGGACACCCCTGTACCCAGGGTACCGATGAAGAACACATCACCCAGCAGGAGCTCGCCGCCCCGGACCACGCCGTACTCTCCGGCGCCGCGCATTTGTATCGGCTGTTCCCCCGCAAGAGCATCGCCAACCATATGGCGGCGCGACTCGCGATGATCCTGTCGGGGAAATTCATTGGCTTCCTGCCCGCCTACCTGGCGGACGAGTATGTTAAAAAAGGGATGCTGAACCCCCTCTATCCCGAGCGGTTCAGTTATCAGATCCAGAATGCAATTACCTGTAAAAGCAGTGACGCTGGGCAGCCAGCCGTACAATTGTTCACTACTGCGCTGGTCCTGCAGGATCAACCACAAGGAGATTGAAATATGGACAAAAAAACCAGGGGCTATACCGAACAAACCCTCGCATCCTGGGATCAGGTTGCAGATATTCACCGAGACAGAAATCCGGATTTACATCACCGCGCTGCCAACCCCGGTTTCAACGCGCTCGAAACCGACTTTAATCGATTAGTAGACACACAGGAGCTGACAGGAGCATCGGTAATTCAGGTTTGCTGCAACAACGGTAAAGACCTGCTCTCGATCAAGAATAAGGGAGCAGGCTATTGTCTGGGCATTGATGGCTCGCGAAAGTTTATTGAACAGGCAAAAACGCTCGCAAAGTCACCTCACTATCACGACGTGGAATTTGAACACTGTAATATTTACGACGCTCCAGAACGGCATTACCTCCGTTTTGATTTTGCCGTCATTACGGTGGGCGTATTGAATTGGATGCCAGACTTACCTGCATTCTTCAATATCTGCTGCAGTTTTTTGAAATCCGGCGGTACGTTGTTAATGGAAGAAATACACCCAGTACTCAACATGTACGAAGAGGGAACACCTTCCTATATAGCCCACTCTTACTTTGATCGGGAAGCACAAATGGACACTGGCGGCCTGGATTATTTTTCAGGTACCCACTACGATGCCACCGCCAATTATTTTTTCCAGCATACACTGAGTGACATTTTCAACGCCGCCATTGCCAATGGCCTTGAGCTACAAACCTTCGAAGAGTTGAGCTCCAATATAGGCAATTATTGCGGAGACTTGGCCAGCGCACCCCACAACCCACCGATGGCATTTATCGCAAGCTGGAAAAAATCCTGAATTATGTATATTCCAAAACACTTTTCTGTCAACGACCGACAAGAGCTGCTCCGATTTGTTCAAAAAAATGCATTCGGCCAGCTGATTTCGAGGGCTGACAATCGTCCCGAGGCCAGCCACCTGCCGTTCCTGCTCTCCGAAAACAGTGAAGTCCTTGTAGGTCACCTGGCGCGTCAGAATCCACAACTGGACTCCCTTGATGGCGAACAGGTTCTGGTGATCTTCAATGGTCCGCACGCCTATATCTCACCCCGCTGGTACACCTCTCCCGGCGTCCCTACCTGGAACTACCAGGCGGTGCACATCTATGGCATTGCGCGCACCTTTACCGATGAGCAACGCCTGATGTCGCTGGTAAACAAGTTATCGGAAAAATACGAAGCCAACGCTGACAAACCCTGGCAACCGGAGTATTCCCCCAAGCTCCTGCGGGCCATCGTCGGAGTGGACATTGAAATCACCGAGATTCAGGGAAAATACAAGCTGAGCCAGAATCGTCCGGCCCAGGATCGCCAGCAGGTAGTGGATGCCCTGCATGCAGAGGGCGAAACGGCGATGGCGGAAGCCATCCAGCAGTGGAACCCGTAGTAGACCCGGCGGAGGAATACGTCTTGAGCATTACCACCTACTATCTGGAAATGACGGATCCCGCGCAGTTGAATGCCAAACCCTGTCCCGAGGGATTCTCCGTGGTGGAAGCTGAGGAAAAGGAATTCCGCTTTAACCGCTACCTCTACCAGCTGATCGGCGAGCCCTGGCAGTGGACTGACATGCTCAAACTATCCGATGCAGAGTGGCGGGAATATGCTGAGCGCGACTCACTGCGTACCTGGGCAGCCTATTACCGCGGCGCCATTGCGGGCTATTTTGAATTGAACAAGCGCGACAACGATGAAATACAGGTCGCGTACTTCGGCCTGGCGCCGCGCTTTATCGGCCGCGGCTTTGGCGGTCACCTACTGAGCCGCGCGCTGGAAGAAGCCTGGAACTGGTCACCCTGCAAGTGTGTCTGGGTGCACACCTGCACACTGGATCACGAGGGCGCGCTGGCTAATTATCTGGCGCGCGGCATGCAGATTTACCGTACAGAAACGGAACACTGAGCCATGAGTGAACTGCGGAAAATGCTTTCCGGTGAAATGTACAACCCTGCAGATCCGGAGCTTGCTGAGAGGCGCCTGCGTGCGCGCCTGTTGTTCGAGGAACTGAACAGCATCAGCCAGCAGGATCGGCCCCGCCGGGACCGATTGATACGGGCATTGTTCGGCAGTGCCGGCCAACAGATTCAGATTGAATCGCCGTTTCACTGTGACTACGGCGAAAATATCCATGTGGGCGAGAATTTCTTTGCCAACTTCGGCTGTGTGATTCTCGATGTCGCGGAGGTGCGATTCGGGGATAACTGTATGCTGGCGCCCCAGGTCGGCATCTATACCGCGACACATCCGCTCGATCCGGAGGAGCGGCGCAGCGGACGGGAATACGCAAAGCCGGTTACCATCGGTAACGACTGCTGGATCGGCGGCATGGCGGTGATCAACCCGGGAGTCACTCTGGGCGATAATGTGGTGGTCGCCTCCGGTGCCGTGGTGACCAGGAGTTATGGGGACAATGTGGTGCTGGCGGGTAATCCGGCCAGGGTTATCCGCACACTCGAGGTGGAGACCTGACAGCGCCGTGGCGTTCATCCGGCGACGGGAAAATGTAGTGTTGTGCAATGGAGTACACCGTTGAATATCGGTATTTATATTTACGATGATGCTGAGGTACTGGATTTTTCCGGTCCCTATGAAGTTTTTGCAACGGCCAGCCGCCTGAGCAATCCCACCGGGTTATTCAATGTGTTTCTGCTTGCCGAGGAGAAGCGCACCGTTTCCGCCAGAGCGGGCTACCTGGTCGAGCCCCACTACGGTATTGATGACCATCCCGAGCTGGATGTGTTGATCGTCGTCGGAGGGGTACACACCGCCGAGCTCGACAAACCTGACGTTATCGACTGGGTTGCCCGCACCGCCGAGAGCACCGATCTGGTTGCGTCGGTGTGTACCGGTGCGTTCATCCTGGCCCAGGCCGGTGTTCTCACCGGACTCGACGCAACCACCCACTGGGAAGATCAACAGGCATTGTCATCCATGTTTCCCGACGTCCGGGTGATTCGCAATCATCGCTGGGTAGATCAGGGCAAGTTCGTGACGTCCGGTGGCATCTCCGCCGGTATCGACATGAGCCTGCACCTGGTTTCCCGACTTGCCTCACCCGCACTGGCAAAAATGACCGCTCGCCAGATGGAGTATGAATGGCACTCCAACGAGGAACCCTCGCCGGCACAGAATCAACACACATGCTGAAGTCCATTCATCACGCGGCAATCATCTGCTCCGATTACCAGCGCTCGAAAGTCTTCTATACCGAACTGCTCGGGCTTGAGATCATCGCGGAAAACTACCGTGCCCCGCGGAATTCCTGGAAGCTGGATCTGCGATTGCCGGAGGGTGGTCAGGTGGAATTATTTTCCTTCCCCGATGCGCCGGCGCGCCCCAGTTATCCGGAGGCACAGGGCTTGCGGCACCTGGCGTTTGCGGTAGATTCCGTGGCGGATGTGAAGGCATACCTGGAGGCGCACGGTGTGGAGGTAGAGCCGGTGCGCGAGGATGAATACACGGGCAGGCGGTTTACTTTTTTCAGCGACCCGGATGGGCTGCCACTGGAACTGTATGAGTACTGATTCCTGGTGGTCCATGTGGAAAGCCCGGTAACAAAGGAGCGCCGCCAAAGTATTCAGGTCAAGCTTTCTCAACGCGGACCTGGAGACTTTAGCGAGGCGAACTGTTCCACAAGGTTCCCCATAGACCACTAGCTTCGCCGGATGTTCTGTACCAAATAAAAAAGGGGAGCGACGCTCCCCTAAAGGTGATCCGGCAATTCAGCGGAAGAAACACATTGTCAGGGCGTCGCCTTGGCGGCGCTGCCTCCGATTACGCTCTTGCTGTCCTTTGTCTTGTCTTTCACCAGCGCGCGGCTCTGGCTCTTCGCACTTTCGATCGCCTGTCCGCTGGCTTCGGGCTTCAGTTCCGCGAGCATGTTTTTCATCTCGTTGTATTCAACCTCACTGGTGAGCTCCAGCATTAACGGCTGTGCCACCTGGGCGAAATAGGCGGCGTCTTTGCGATCGTACAGCTCTCTCGCCATCCACTGAGCGATGTGCAGTTCGCGCGGTGCACGCAGGTACGCCTGTTCGAGCATATCCACGTATTGCTTCTTCGGGTAGCCGAGCATTTCCATAGTGATGGCCAGGCCATACCAGTTCATCGCCTCGCTGGACTGGTTGTTTACCAGGTGCACGAACTGGTCGCGGGCCTTTTTCAGTGCGGCCTTGTTGCGGTCGCCCCCCAGGTTGCCGATTTCACGATTGAGCCACAACCAGGCCTGCGCCTTCTGGTACCAGAAGGTGTTGCGATCCGACGGTGCCACTTGCGCCAACAGGTGCGCGGCCTGCCTGAAGTCACCCTGGCGGGTTGCCGCATCGGCACGCGCCGCAGTCAATTCCGCGGAGTAGATGTTCTCGCGCTCGGCGTATTTCACCAGTTGCTCGAGGCCTTCCGCGTTGTAACCCGACTTGACCAGGAAGCGCGCCAGCTCGACGACCGTTTCCTTGGGGCTCATTACTTTCAGTTTCGGGCGCACCGACTTGAAGCTGGCCGGAACCTTGCCGCGGGCGAGGTCAAAGCGCCCACTCTGGAACTGATCGTTGTAGGCCTTTTCAATTTGTCGAATCGACATACCGAGATTCTTGGTGAGCGCTTTCACCGGGTCGGCGCCGTTGTTGTAGTCCTTGACGAACTGTTTGAATTCCTCGGTCTTGCCACTCTCCATGACAATCCAGTGCGCCAGCATCCAGCCACTGGCGTAGATACGTCCCTTCTCTTCATCCGGCGTGTTGTACACGGTCGCGCGCAGCAGCTCCTGCAACGGCACGGGTGCGGTATACAGCAGGGTCATGGCACGCTCGCCGGGAATCGCGCCGATCTCGTAGGTATTGCCGGGGCCGAACGTCATGGTAGACATGAACTCGGCAAAGCCCTCACTGTACCAGTAGGGGTAATGCGTGGTGGTGCCGTTGTAGCTGAGGAAGTGGGTGTACTCGTGAAACAGGAACTCCCGCGCCTCCAATTGGCGCTCGCCTGTGCGGCCGTCCAGATTCACCAGCGCATAGCTGCCCTCGGCGGTGGTATCAAACAGGCCGTTGGTGAGTTCCGACAGGTCCTCGCCCACAAGCCCCGCGTAACTCTCGCGGTCGGCGGCGGCATAGATGGTCAGCTTGGCACCGTCATCAGTGGCACCGAGCAGATTCAGGGCCACTGAGCGGTAGCGCTCCAGATCCTCCGCCAGACGGCGCACGGAGCCGGGATCACCGTTGGTGATGATGTGAAAGTTAGCGCTGTCAATTTCGTACCAGGTGTCTTTCGCCAGACTGTCCGCCATGGCATTACTGGTGAACAGCCATGAACCGGAAAGAACGACTACGTATGCGAGTATTCGTGAAAACATATTCTGACCACCCGGATTTTTCGCCACTGGTGCAAACTGAGCATTTTTCGATCAGTGTTGCGCGAAAAGCCACAATACCTGTTTTTACTGGTTAAAAAAAGAACAATCTTAAACGGGAACCTGTAATTCATCCTGAGCATAAGCCGGTCACGAACTGACGGGTCACGCACAGTCACAAACTGACCGGAAAGTTCTACGTATAGCCGCACGCCACTGACCGATAACCACCTCACAGTCACATGAAGTCGCGGGTTCTCTCTACACCCGATCTTCATAGACTCGATGCTCCGGCCAGCCCCAAGGCCCGGCCGGCGCGATGAAGATGTCATAAAAGAAATAAATACAGAGAGAAAACCATGAAGACACTCGCCCTGCCGGCACTGCTGGCCGGTGCCCTGTGCGCCGTATTTCCCTTCACCAGCCAGGCCGCCCCCACCTTTGTTGCCGATCTCGATATCGTCAGCTTTGATGGAACCGAAATCGATACCAACCTGTTTATCCCCGACACCCCCGCCCCCGCTGGCGGCTATCCCACCGTGTTGTTCACCAACAGCTGGGGACTGGACAAGCATCAGTACCTGCTGCAGGCAAAGGAGCTGGCACAAAACGGCTATCTGGTAATGAGTTACTCCACCCGCGGCTTCGGTGCATCCGGCGGGACCGTCGACGTCACCGGTCCCGCCACCATTGCCGACGGCAAAGTGCTGATCGATTGGCTAAAGGCCAACTACCCTGTGGGCAGGCTCGGTGCCGCCGGCATTTCCTACGGCGCCGGCACCTCCCTGGTCCTGGCGGCCCAGGACCCGCGCATCGACGCTGTTGCCGCACTCTCCGGCTGGTCCGACATCGTCGAGGGGCTCTATCCCAACGAAACCGTCAACCTGGTGTGGGGCACCCTGCTCACCGTCACCGCGTTCAATCTCGACCCGTCCGTAGACGTCATCTGGAACAACCTTCGAAACGGCACCGACATCGACAGCGTCTACGACTTCGCCGCCCCGCGCTCCGCCCTCGCCTACGTCGAGCAGTTGAACAGCAACGGCACTGCCGTACTCATGTCCAACAACTTTGCCGACTACCTCTTCAAACCCAACAGCATGACCCGGCTCTACAGCCTGCTGGACGGCCCCAAAAAACTCCTGCTGAACCCCGGCACCCACGCCGTCGGCGAAACCCTCGGCGGCAACGACGGCCACATCTGGGCCACCAGCTTCCGCTGGTTCGACCACTACCTGAAAGGCGAGGCCAACGGTATCGACACCGAACCCAAGGTCGACATGACCGTGCGCATCAGCAACCAGCGCGAACAGTTCGCCGACTTCCCGGTAACCGACAAAACCACCCGCTACCACCTGCACCCGAGGCTCAGCTACTTCAACAACGCCAGTATGAAAACCAGCCCCTATAGCAGCTGGAACTGGAGCAACGACTTCCACGGCGGCGCCGACACTTTGGCCGGCACCGGCATCCCGCTCATCTCCGACGCCCTCGAAGGCTTCGGTATCCCCGTGTACACCGACATGAAAGGTATCAACGGCTACCACGCCATCGAATACAACTCGCCAGTGCACTGGAGCACCTTCAAAATCCGCGGCACCCCCCGCCTGGACATGTGGATAAAACCCAGCAAGCCCGAAGTACAGTTGCATATCCACCTCTACGACACCGATCCCTTCGGCTGGGGCCGCCTCATCACCCACGCTCCCATCACCCTGCACAACGCACAGGTCGGCCAGGCCCAGAAGATCTCCCTCGAACTCTTCACCACCTCCTACGACGTGCCACCGGGCCACGTGGTGACACTGGCCATCGACACCGAGGGCGCGATCTACCAGAAGCCAGAAGACACACGCTATGAAATTGAAGTGCCGTACCGCAGCAACCGACAGTCGGTGCTGACGATTCCGCATTTGTAACCGCTACGAAGTGAATCACTTGATGCGAAGGCCAAGGGCTGGGGCGAGTTTTCAGGACCGTCGGCAACAGGGATGTTGCCGACGGAGCGTACAGGGATGTATTCACAGCGGTCCTGAAAACTCGCCCCCAGCCCTTCGCCGCCACCGGACCATCCAGTGGCACGCAGTTCAACCCACCGCAGTCCAGAGCCCACCCGTCCCATCGTGGCTCCAGATCAACCCACCCAACCCGCTACAATAGGGAAAATTTCCGACTCCCCAGAAAACCAACCCAAAGAACACACATGCGACACACACTTTTGCCCGGCTTGGCTCTGCCCAGCCTGCTGGCCGGATTCCTGCTCCTCGGCGGCTGCGACACCGCCAACAAAAATACCCAGGACCAGACCTCCGCGGACGAACCCGGCAACAGCGCCCTGCAAGACTCCACCAAAGCCAACCTGGAACCCGCCGCCAAAGGTGAAGAACAGCCCCCCGCCGGCAAACTCCCCGAAGGCGTGCGTCCCAAAGCCTACCGCCTCGACCTCACCCTCGACCCGCGCCAGGACCGCTTCCACGGCCAGGTGGAAATCGACATCGACATCGACAACCCCACCGACCACATCTGGATGCACGGCAACAACATCGACGTCACCCACATCGAAGCCCTGCTGCCCGGCAATACCGACAAACAGAAAGCCGAAGACAAGACCGTCGCCGCTCACTACCGCCAGATGCTCGACAGCGGTGTCGTGCGCGTCGACTTCGCCGGTGGCGTCCCCGCAGGCGAACTCACCCTGCGCATCCAGTACAACGCCCCATTCGACAAAAACCTCGCCGGCCTGTTCAAGGTGGAAGAACAGGGTGAGGCCTACGCGCTCGCCAAATCCGAATCCATTCAGGCGCGCCGCTTCCTGCCAGGCTTCGACGAGCCCGGCCTCAAAGCCACCTACGACATCAGCCTCACCATTCCCAAAGGTTATGTGGCCATCGGCAACGCCCCGGAAGTCGGTCGCAGCGACGTAAAAGGCGGCCTGGAAAAAGTCACCTTCGCCCAGACCCGCCCCATGTCCACCTACCTGCTGTCACTGGCGGTGGGCCCGTTCGACGTGGTCGAGCGCCCGGCGATCCCCGCCAACAAATACCGCAAACAGGAACTGCCCCTGCGCGGCTTCGCGCGCAAAGGCCGCGGCGACGACCTGAAGTACATTCTCGACGTCACCCCGCAGATGCTGCGCATCTTCGAAGAGCAGCTGCAGCGCCCCTATCCCTTCAAAAAACTCGACATCGTCGCCGCCCCCCAATGGCCGAGCGGCGCCACCGAACTCTCCGCCGCCATCACCTACCGCGAAGAGCGCATTCTGGTAGAGGGTGAGGAACCGGCACCGGGACTGCGCCTGGCCCTGCTCGGCGTGCACGCCCACGAAATCGCCCACATGTGGTTCGGCAACCTGGTCACCCCGCCCTGGTGGGATGACCTGTGGCTCAAGGAAGGCTTCGCCACCTGGGGTACCCCGCTCGCCCTCACCATCATGGAACCGGACGGCGGTCACGACCTGAACGCCGCGGTGAGTGCCATCCGCGCGATGAAACTGGATTCACTCGCCAGCACCCGCGCCATCCGCGAACCGATTACCGACAACAACGACATCCGCAACGCCTACGATGCCATCACCTACTCGAAGAGCCTCGGCGTTATCCACATGGTGGACGAATACTTCGGTGCAGACACCTTCCGCCCCGCGCTCGGCCGCTACATTGAAACCTTTGCCGACGGTGTGGCCGACTCACCGGACTTCTATAAAGTCATCGGCGAGGAAACCAATAGTCCGCAGCTCACCGATACCTTCCGCACTTTTGTGGAACAGAAGGGCGTGCCACAGCTCGACCTGACCATTGACTGCAACACCAAAGGCGATGCGAAAATCCACGTTAAACAACGGCGCTACAAGCCGCTGGGCTCGCCGATCCAGGACGTCGGCCAGCAGTGGAGCATTCCATTCTGTCTGCGCTCCAGTACCGGGGTCAGCCAGTGTGAGTTCCTCACCGAAAGAGAGCAGACCATTGACGTCTCCGGTGGCGGGTGCCCGCAATGGGTCATGCCCAATGTGGATGGCAGCGGCTACTACCGTTTCAATATGGAAGAAAAGTACTGGCAGGCGTTGCTCGCGCAGTTCGATCAACTCAGCCCCACCGAGCGCCTCAGTCTGATCGACAGCGCCTTCGCCGCGTTTGAAGCGGGCAACCTCAAACCCGCGGTACTCGCTGACGTTATCCGTCGCTCGGCCAACGCCGACAAGCGCCAGGTAGTGGAAGCTCCGCTCGGCAATCTGTCCAAGTACGCCACGCACTATGTGGACGACGGCCGCGCGGGTAGCTGGCAGGCCTTCCTCAGCGCGCTTTACAGTGACAAGCTCGCCGCGCTGCAACAGCGGAGCGATGCCGACAGCCAACTGTTGTACAGCCGCCTGATCGGATTCATGGCTCTGGAAGGCAAGGATGAAAACGCGCGTAAAGCCCTGCGTGAAAAAGCCGAGCAATTTACCGGCTTCCGTCAGATGCGTAACGCCGACGCCCTGGACTCCGATCTGTACGAAGCCGCACTGACCGTCGCGGTGCAGGATTCCGGCAAGGAGTTTCTCAATCACCTGATCAAGGTGCGCGGCGAACTGGATGACCCGCTATTTGAAAGCGCCAGTGCCAACGCCATTGGCCGCGTCACCGATCCCGCACAACTGGACATCATCCACAACCTCGCACTCAGTGATGGTCTCGGCACACGCGAAGCGTTCGGCTTGATCCAGAATGCGCTGGCGGAACCCGCACTGCGAGATCGCAACTGGCAGTGGCTGAGGGACAATTTCAGCAGTGTGGTGAAAAAAATTCCCGAGCAGTGGCGCCGCGATACCCCGCGCTTCGCCGCCAGTTTCTGCGATAAAAACTCACTGCAGCAGGTACAGCTGTTGTTCACCCAGCAACAGAAACTGGTACCCGGCTACGAGCGCGCCCTGGCGCAGACCGAAGAGGGGATCAACCTGTGTATGGCGCTGAAAGAGAAGGGGCAGGCACTCGTCTCTGAATTGAAATAAGCCAAGGTTTCCGCCCTCAGACAAAAACGGCAACCAATTGGTTGCCGTTTTTTGTTTCTCGCCTGCCGAATTACTGGCACAGGCTGCGTATACCATGAGCCTCCTGCACCGCTTCCAACCAGTAATAGGTGTCGTTGTCGCTAAAGTAGTAATAGACACTGTCGTTCGGCAGCAGCACCACGGTGATACCACCAAAGCCTGACAGGAACGGAATCCACTGTGCGCCACTGCAACCGCTCAGATTCCCCGCCACATTGTGTGCCCAGAAGCCGTTGTTGTAGCGATAATCTGCCAGCGGCACCGTACCGGTATCCGCAGCATTGCGTTGCAACGCGGCGTTCAGCTGCGTGGTATTGAGCATTTGCTGCCCGCCAATTTTGCCGTCGTCGATACCGACGAAGCGTGCGATCTTGGCCACATCGTCCGGCAACCACATCAGCCCCCAACCGGCAAATGGCTGCGCCACCGCATCATAGGTCCGGCGGGTGTAGCGCCCTGTGGGGCTCACCCCGATCGGCGCCCAAAGATCCGCAACGATGGTATCGTTAAACAGGTCTGCACTACCGCCCTGCTGGCCCCGCAGGTAATCGGTCATGTGCGTACCGGCAATATAGGTATCCGAAGTGTGGTAAACCCACTGACTGCCCGGCGATGCCTTGCGCGTGTACTGGCCACAGCTGTAACTGATCTTGCTGCTGTGGCTCTCTGCCAGGAACAGTCCATCGGTATGCGCAGCCCCCTCATCTGACATGTAGGTGGCACTGCCATAATTGCCCGTAGCCATATCCAGCAGATTGTTCAGAGTCACATCACTCCAGTTGCCGTTGCTGCTGCAGCTGGGCACATGGCCGCTGACAATACTATTGCGCACTCCGGGATACTGCTGTTCCAGGCGCATCATCGCCACGCCGGCGAAAAAGGATTTCGCGCTGGAGTACGACGGAACTACCAGAGATTCGCAGTAGGGATAATTGCCGTAACGGGTAACACAGTCGCCGCGGTAGTGGGTGCCATCGATCAGGAAGCCCGCGGTGGTAACATGACTGGCATCGGTGCTGTTGGGGCTGGCGAAGGCAGTGTAATCCGTACCGGGATAATCCGTATTCAATGCCGACAGCGCCTTGATGGGGATGCGCGCCGCCACTTCCGCCTGATAGTCCGCAATCAACTGGCTCTGGTTGGCAATGGTCTGCGGCGTGTAGCTGGCGCCGAGCAGTCCCCACCAGTCCGCCTTGAAATAGAGACAGGTTTCACTGCTGATCTGGTAGGCGACTTTTGAGATGGAGCCATCGTCCTTGAACAGGAAACTGAGTACACCATTGTGCATGCAGTTGGCGTTTCGCTGCTGCAGCGCAAACGGGATCGCCGCACGACTGTAACCGTTATCGCCGTTTTCCTGCCACACGCGCCCTGGGGTCAATACATATTCCCAGTTCGGATGACTGCTGGCGATGGAGCCACGCTCCAGCGGGAAAATATGGCTGCCAGTCTGCACAAACTGGAATGCGAATTCCGGCAGATGTTTGCGGGTGTTGTCACCAGCCCCGGTGTAATTGTAGGTGTCCTTGACCTCCGCAAAGCTGCCGCCGCTCGCCTCGCCATTCAACGTCAGGGTGCCGGCAAAGGCATGCTGCGGATGCGCCGCCTGCGCCGGCAGTGCATAACCGGAGAGATTGATCCGAGAGCCAGGATCACTACCATTCATCAGGGTGTTGTAGGTGAGCAGACTGCGTGAGACGTTACCATTGCCACTGAGCTCATCGTAGTAATCGTCGTTACCGCCCCCACTACTACTGCCACCGCCGGAATCCACGTCACCGGTCACCAGTATGTTGTCCCCGTAACAGTAGTCGTTATTGAGGTTGACCGAGTTGCGGTAGCGAATAATCAGACTGCTCTTATTATCCGCATCGATGGCCACGCTGTTCGCGGTGTACAGCGCGCTGTTATCCTGACCATTAACCAGGGTGATAGCGTTTACCCAACTGGCACCGCCGTTATTGGAAACTTCCGCGATACAGCTGTCACCACTTTCCAGCGAGTATGCGGAGATATCCAGGGATATATTGACGTTTACATATCCAACCGTAGAAATACCGTAACTGGCACTTGCACCCGGACCGCGCATACCGATGGAATAATTCCCGTAGTAGACGTTGGCATACACGTTGCCAGTGGTACTCCAGCCATCGATGGCACCGTCTTGAAAATTGTCCGAAAAGAGGTTTTCCGCGTGCAGGCCGGTGGACGCACAGGCACTCACCAGCACTGCCAGCGTCAAACTGGCAATTATTTTCATGATTATCGCGCTCTTGAGGTAATGAAGGGATGAATCCTTGAAAGCTACCTCAATAAGTTCGCGCAATTTCTGAAAACGCCATAGCGCCAGCTTATGACTTCGAATAGGTCCAGCCCACCGTTCCTTCGCCGACCTGGCCTTACACATACACTTAGACACGCTTAACAGGAGATTCCGGCATTTCGGAAAATTTCGCTCATCGGTTCCAGCTGCATTTTAAAATTTTTCCATTTTTCGATAGATGAGCGATATACCGGTTGACGTACTTGTACCGCGCTGGCGGTAGCGGTACCTCGGTCCGTACGGCGGTAAAACTCAAGCACGGAGCTTTCCCATGGCAGGTTGCAGAATGCAAATAGTCGTTGCGCCTCTTCCTCCGGGTTCTCCACGAGAGCCTCGTATTCCAGATCAAAGATACTTCCCGGCAACACGTCATGCCAGTGCCGCATCAGCTGTCGATAGGCCAAATAGTAGCGCGCCATCTCCCGTTGGCTGTAAGAAAAAGGATATGCGGTTTTAAACAGTGTTTTATAGATTGCATAGCAGGTATCCATAGGATTTCTGCAAAGATGCACAATCTTGGCACCGGGAAGCGCCTTGTGAATCAAACCTGCATAAAGAAAATTCATGGGGTTTTTGTCGACAACAATCTCCGCTTGTATGTTTCTGGCTCGCGCCGCCATTTGCCCCTGATAACGTAGCCCAAGTTGATGGAAATCAACTTCGGATGAAGCGCGCACAAACGTCGACTTGCTGTCGAACCCACTTTGATGTGAACGGGAAACGGCTTCAGTCAAAAATCGGGCAAAGGTATCCGGTTCGCCTACAGACATCACACCGGGAGCTGAAGTCAGCATACGATCTACCAGTGTCGTTCCGGTTCTGGGCATACCGAGTACAAAAATCAGACCGTCTCCTATTCTCTGAGACGTCTCCTCCGTCCGCGGGGTGCGGTCAAAGTATCGCTTGCTGAATATTCCTATGATGGCGTCAATGGTCGCGAGATCTTTTTCGACATCATAGTGCAACCCCGAGCGGCGCGCGGCACAGCCCTTTTCAAGGTATTCAAAACTCTCATCAAAGCGGTTCAAATCCTCCAGTTCTTTGGCGAGAGCGAAATTAAGCTGCACTCTCGCCTGCGGAGGCAACATATCGATCGACACCAGCTTCTTGAGTTGAGATATATGGTTACTTTCGGTGGTTTGCTTACGCAAGTCACTACGGTTTTTGTACGCCTCCCAATCGGCGGGATTCCGGGCAACCACCTGATCGTAGAGTGATTCAGCTTCCGTAAAGTAGCCCATCGCGCGGCAGGACGTAGCCGCATTGAATAGAAGCTGTGGATCGTCTGGCTGCAGAAGAAGTGCAGCCTTGTAGAGTTTCAGTGCCTCTTCATGTCGCTCGCACAACGTAAAGATATATCCTGCCTGCGCCAACAGTTGTATATCGTTACAACGCAGGAACAGCTCGCCGTCTATTTCGGCCGCACCCGCAATATCACCCGCGCGCAAATGTATTGCCGCGCGGTGCATCGCGATCGGAAGGTAGATCGAATCATCTGGCTGAATGGCATTAAAGGCAATATCAATGGCCTGCACAGCTGAGGAAAGTTCGCCTTTGGCCACCAAAATGTCTGCCCGCAGGCGGCTCACCTTTACCTCTTCCGCAACAGATAACCTCCGGTCGTCATTGGCTACAGCGAGGCACTCCAATGCGGCGTCGTACTTCTTTGCTCGGAATAAATCTGCGGCAAGCTGGTAGGAATTCTTCTGATGTTCGAGTTTCGGGTTCAAAGAATCACTCCGTTCAATGCACTCGCAAATATTTATTTTCGACCATACCAGATAGAACCCGTCTTCCCCACTATTGCATCCGCGAGAAGAAACAAAAAAGCCGGTCAGTTTGACCGGCCAAGGGAAAGCGATAACAGTCAGGAGTATCGCAATTTAGAAACGGTATGATGCCGACATTCCCAGGGTTCTCGGCATGGTGATAAAACTGCTGGAAGCATCGTTGGCATAGTTGTAGTTAAACCACTGGGATTGGCTGCCAGCGTGATTCGGCCCCCAGGTCGCTCCGGTGCGCGCACCGGTAATACCCTCGTCATTGGTCAGGTTCTTCACAAACAGGTCCATATTCCACGCGTCCGATGACAGGGAGACGGACGCATTCAGCAGTGCAAATCCGTCGAAGGTAGCAGCCTCTCTGGGGTTGCTGGAAGCACTGTTTTCGGTTTCAGACTGGTAGTAGCCATTGACCTGATAGTACAAGGAGAGCCCGTTGTTCAATCCCTGCAGATAACCGAGGCGCGCGGTGACAGCATGTTCCGGAATACCCGGCAAGCGCGACCCGGCTTCACGGCTACTGGTGGCCTGCCCCGGGAACAGAATGTCCTCGGTCAGCTCCGCATCCACGTAGGTGTAGCTCACGCCACCATCAAGGGTATCAGTGAACTGTCCGTTGAGAGACAATTCAACCCCTTGGCTAACTGCCTCCTCGCCATTTACCACCACAAAGTAACCGGAGATCGGACCTGCGGTATTCAACTGTACGTTATCCCAGTTCACCCGAAACAACGCCGCGTTGTACTGCAGACGACGGTTAAGTGTACCTTTCACACCGACCTCAAAGTTATCCACGGTATCTGCACCATAACTCAGCAGGCCCGGATCTTCCGGGAATGGCCCAGAAGTTGAGACCGCATTGGCACCGCCACGGCGATACCCTTGCGACCAGGTAGCGTAGGCCATATCGGTTTCGGTGATATCCACCGAAGTATTCAGCTTGAAGATCGTATCTGAGTCACTGAAGGACTGATCAAATTCATCGAGCATTCCCCAGAAAGGCAGCTCCGCTCGGCTATCAATATCGGATTCCACGTCGAATTTACGCGCACCCGCCGTTACCTGCCAAGTATCACTGAGGTGATAGGTCACCTCGCCGAAGAAGGCTTTTTCCACATAGTTCATCTGGCGGCTGTAGCGCCAGTCGACATCACTGGAGGTATCCATGCCCCACCAGTAGGAATACCAATTAGCACCGACATCGTAGAGCCAAGGTTCATCTATATATGTGGGGATTCCCTCTGCTAGCGAAGCTTCAACCCAGTCATTCAGTCCGGGAGTTTCGGATAACTGAGTCATCCCCAGATCCTGATCCTGATAATAGGCACCGAGTATCCAATCCACCTTGCCTTCGGTATTGGAAACCAGGCGAACTTCCTGCACGAATGAGCTGTCGTCAAACGTACGGGTTGCACGGCTCAGGGGACGCGGCGATCCCGCATAGTAAAATCCGAATCCGGCATTGGCATAGAAACCGGTATTGTCGGTTACCCCAATGGTTTCATTGTCATACTCGGATGTACTGGAGGTAAGCGTGGCAAAACCGAGGTCCACTTCGAGCTCCAGACTGACCAGATCCAGCTCGCGTTCGGACGGCTCCAGAATCAGACCGCCGAACTCATAGTCGTCCATGCTCTCAGTCTGCTGACGACGACCTCCGGCATCCCCCGCTTGCGTAAAGTAATCCAGTTGCGCGGAGAATTTATCATTGGGCTCAAAGCGCAGGCTGGCACGGGCGTAATCAACATTGACCTCATCCGCGTCTTCGATGTTCTGATACAGCGCCGGGCTGTTGGCCACATCCGCCGGATCCGCGAGCGCAGGAACGCCATTACCGTCCAACACATAGGCGTTGGCATAATCAATAATGCCCGCGCGGTTCAGAGTACCGTAAGACATGCGCGCAGCCAGCTTCTCACCCATGGGAATATTCACAATCCCATCCACCCCATGATTCCAGCCTTCAGACCCTTCAGTTTGGCTGTAGTAACCGGATACACTGGCTTCGAACTCACCCATTTTGGGCGCACGCTGGATATAGCGTACCGCGCCACCGAGTGCACCCGAACCATACAGAGTGCCCTGAGGACCGCGCAGTACTTCTACGCGCTCGATATCCCGCAGAGACAACCCCACAAACAGTGGTGTGTTATTCACATAAGTAGCCACAGACGGAGCCGCACTCAACTGAACGTCCCCCTGTGTTCCCGCATCAATGTTTACACCGCGCATCAGGATACCGTTGACCACACCACCGGAGCGCCAGTCGCGGTCGATATATTGAACACCGGGCAAGGAACGCATCAACTCGGACACCTCCTTGATATTGGCCTTCTCCAGGGCATCGCCGGATACCGCGGTGATATTGTAGGGAACATCCTGAACCGTAGTGTCGCGACGAGTCGCAGTAACGATGATTTCTTCTACCGCCTCCGCCTCCTGCGCATACACCTGCGGCACCACCATAATGCTGCCTGCGGATACCGCCGCTACCGCGGTAGCGAGTGTTGTTTTATAAAACCCCTGTTTGATCGGTTGCTTCATGATGCCCTCTGCTAGGTCTGGTTCTCTTATTGTCAGTGACATTCGCTGGCCAAACAGCGCCGGCATGTGTTTGCGTAAAATTTAATAACCAGTCACTGGCCTCAACCTAGTGCCAGTTAGTCTACAACGACTGGTCCAGATTTAATTCTCTGGTGTTCAATCGGGCACTTTGAGTTCGCCGAGGCTTTCGAGCGCCGGCGAGATGGCGCCATTTTCGTACTGGGGATAGCGCACACGCCCGTCGCGGAAACTCTTCAGCGTCTGCCCCAGGCCTTTCATGCCGCGCTCTCGAACCTGAGTAACTTTTCCCAGATCCACCTCAAAAACGATAATTTCTTCCTCCACAGATGCCTCGTGAATCGTCTCCCCTTCCGGTCCAACGATGATGGAGCGGCCCACGCCCTGGGCACCGGCAGAGTTCACGTCGACGACATAGCACTGATTCATGGTGGCGCTGGCGCGCACAATGGAAAGTTCATCCCGGCGGTCGATGGTGTCGGTCTTGGTGGGGTGAATGATCACTTCCGCCCCCAGCCACACCAGGGCGCGGGTGGTCTCGGGAAACCACATGTCATAGCAGATGGAAACACCGAAGCGCCCCACATCCGCCACATCGAACACCACAAACTGATCGCCGCCGGTTACACCTTTTTCGTAGGGTAGGAACGGATACATTTTGCGGTAGCGTGCGATCACTTCGCCGGCGGGATTGATGACGGGTGTCGTATTGAACACGGTACTGCCGCACTTTTCGTACATGGAGCCCGGCACCAGCCAGATGCCCAGTTCGCGCGCGGTACGGCGAAAGGCGTCTTCCTCCGCCGATGGCAGCTCACGCGCATGCTGGGCGCCGACCCCGCGCAATGCCAGCTCGCTGAGTACTACCATCCTGACCCAGGGATAGCGAAGCTTGGTGCGCTGAATCCTCTGCAGCAAAAGCTCCAGGTTGTCGGTCTCGTCCAGTTTTAACTGCAGCGCGGCAATTCCAAAGCGGCGGGGTTTGGTACTCATCTCTCACCGTGTCCTACTTGTTTATTCTCGGCTGGCGCTATACTGGCCCAGCCCCAGGCGCGGCTATAGGTCCAGTTTGGCGCTGGCGATGAGTCCACCGAGGGATTGGCAAGATTTTATTGGGGATTGGGTGAGGTGGCTCCACAAGTACCGCAGAACTGGCACTATCGCCGGTGCTGTAATAGGTTAGCTTTGGTCCGGTTCAGAGAGATAACAACAGTGTACCTAACTCCGGAGTACTTATGCAGAACCCTTCCAGCAGCGAAGCCATAGAGTTCCCAGAACTTTCGCCATCCGGAGAAAACATTCCCGAAACCGTCAATCGCGCTGTCGTTCTCGCGGATAACGGCTGGCTCGCGAGTATCTTTCTCGCCTTCCTTTCTTCTGCGGGCCTGTATTACGTCAATATTTTTCCGGTGATCGTGGACGCTCTGATGGTCGGCGCCGGGTTGAGCGCGGAACAGGCCGGGCAGATCACCTTTGCCAATACTATCGGCGCGGTGATTGGTGCTTTCACCGTCTCCTGGCTGATCCGCCACATTCCCCGCTGGAAACTGGCCGCCACCATACTTCTGTGCTGCTCCATCGGCATGGATGTACTGACAATACAATTGGCGAATCTCGATCTGCTGATTCCGCTGCGCCTGGTGCACGGCATGCTCGGCGGTGCACTGGTGGGGCTGGGATTTGCGGTGATCGCCCGCAGCGGCATTGCCGGGCGCAGCTACAGCATGGTGTTGCTGGTGCAGTACACCGGCGGCGCCATCGGTATGGGATTCCTGCCAAACCTGGTTGTCGAGAACGGTCCCTATGTACCTTTCTATGCACTGATCACGTTCAGCGTGATCACGCTGTTGATGCTGCCGCTGATAGCGGATTACCCGCTACCGGATAAATCGGAGCGCGCGGCATCAGAGAAACACGCAGACATCAAACTGCCGCTGGGCCCGATACTTGTTACGCTGGTTGCGCTGTTCTGTTTTCAGTTCGCCAACATGGCTCTGTTCGCATTTATCTTCGATCTCGGCAAGTCCTTCGAGCTGCCCCTCGGCTTTATCAGCCAGACCCTGTTCTGGGCCAATCTGATTGCCATCAGTGGTGCCGCGCTGGCTGCGGTAACCGGCCAGAAACTTCCACTGGCGAAACCTCTGGCACTGGCGCTTGCGGTGACGGTGGCCGGGCTACTGATGTTTGTTTGCAGCGGCGTGCATGAAATCTTTATCATCGCCAATATCCTGACGGGTATTACCTGGGCCTTCTGTGTACCCTATTTCCTGACCATGGCTTCGCGCTTTGACCGTGCGGGACAGATGGGGGCGTTTGGCGGGTTTGCTTCCAAGCTGGGTCTGGCCTGCGGGCCGCTATTTGCGGGTTATTTTATTACCGGAGGCGGGAGTTACACGCAGTTGACTGTACTGGCTGCGCTGGTGCTGTGTATCTGTTTGATTTCCGTTCCCGCCGCGGCGCGCCTGGATCGCGCCACGGCACAACAGTAACGCTTTTATTCCAAGTATTTCGCGGTGAATCCAAGTCATTGACTCCGTAACCAGGAACCCCTCAGCTATCGAAGCAGATTTCTACTCATTGGCAATAATCGCGGTATCAATCAGCTTGCCGGCTTCATTGAACCACTTGATGCGATGCCCGTCGGCCACCACGAAGAAACTCGCCTTGCGCCCGTAGGACCAGTTGCGCCACTGGCGCACCCACTGGTCGCCATCGAGCCACCAACGCCCCATATCCGTCTCGTCCATCTCCACATCGTTGCGGGAATAGCCCAGCATGGTGCCGTCGGGCTTGAGCTCAATACGGTAGGACTCACCGAGAGTGTTGGTCCCCAGAAATACCGCTCCGGGCATTTCCTGCTGCAGCTCGGGGGCAGACAGACGCCTTCCGGCTGCCGACGCCAACGTCTCCTCCTCCGCCTGCAATTCACCGTTGATCAGTTTCGCCAGTACCTTCACGCCGCTCTCGATCCTGTCCGCCTCAATCGCGGAAAAACCGAGCCTTACGGCGCTGCCGTCGCTCACGGTTTCCAGCAACAATCCATTTTGCTCAGCACTGACCAGTAACTGCAGCGAGTCGATATGCTCCGGCAATTCCAACCAGCAGGCTGTGCCGCAGCTGGCGCGTCGCACCTTGAGTTTCGGCAGGTGATACATCAGCGCTTCCCCCAGTGCCGTCCAACGCTCTTTCAGTTGCTGGGTAATCTTGAACAGCGCCGCATCCAGGTGCCCGGCCGCGACGAATTTGGCTAGTAAGCGCTGGTTTAGAGCGGGCACGCGTTCCCGCAGGGTATAGCGCAGCGCGCGCAGGCGCTGGATCACCGGCTTCGGTGCCACCACAAAGGCAAGCTGCATGCCGGGATCAATCACTCTGGGAAACTGATACAGATAAATCACGGAGCTGCCGCCCTGCATACTTTTCAGCGGCGGCAACGGGTTACCGTGATAGGAGAAATCGTGGTCGCAGTCGTTCTCCACAATGACCGCGCCCTGCTCCCGCGCCTGCTTCAGTAAAAGCCGCCGGCGCTCCAGGCTGCTGGTAACCGCAGTGGGGTTGTGCACATTGGGTTGCAGATACAGACAGTCCGCCTGCTTGAGGTTATCGTCCAGCAACGGTCCATCGGCATCCTGACTCAGCGGCAGAATCCGGGCCCCGGTACGCCGGAAAATCTCGCCCACCTCTCCCCCCGCAGGCCTCACCAGTGCGACTGCACGCTGATTTCCAAGCAAGAGTTCCCCCAGCAGATAGCAGGCCTGTTCGATACCGCTGGTCAGCAGCACCTGCCCCGGGTCCACATAAATACCGCGCCGCGGAAGCAGGCGGGTGCAGATCTGTTCCACCAGGTGGCGATCATCTTCGTTGTTACCCAGAGTGGCCCACTGGGCCACTTCGCGACCGGTAAAAATGTCGCGGGTACACTCGCGCCACTCGGCACCGGGGTAGAGCCGTGGGTCGTACTCATTGCTGACAAAGGGGTAGGGATACTGCAGCCAGTTGGCCGGACGACTCTGCAGCGCGCGCCGGTTCACCGACACCGGGTTACAGTGGTCGCGCCAGAAATGGCGATCGCCCTCCTCGCTGTGAGGAAGCCCGCTGCTGTGGCTGATCACGCCCTGCTGGGATACGGTTTCATTCACATAAAAACCGCTGCGCTCGCGGGTCACGAGGAAGCCATCATCCACCAGCTGCTGATAGGCAATGACTACGGTATTGCGGGCCACCCCCAGCTGCTCCGCCATGCGGCGCGACGAGGGCATCTTGTGACCTGCGGGAATACTGCCAGACAGTATCCCCTGGATAAGTTTTTCGCGGATCTGTTGCTGCAGGCTCTTTTCCGCAGCGGGATCCAGGACGATCAGTGCTTCGCTCATGATTGTTTATTTATCGTTTTTATCGTGCGCTGATGAAGTTTGCCCGGCATAAGCCGGGCATTCAAGCGTGGGTCTCCGACCCGGGGGCCCATGCAGATCAATGCGTTTTACGTGCCAATTTGCGCAGCCGGAACGCAAGCCATACCAGAATCACGCCAAAAATGATCGCATAGCTGCCGATCAACCACAGCAGCGCCAGCGCGCCGGCACCCGGCTTGAGCAAAAGAACCAGACCAAATATCACCGACAGCAGGCCGGCAAATATCAGCAGCCATTCATGGTCGATTTCCTTGCGCAGACGAATCGCACCGATGATTTCAAAAACGCCCCGCACCAGCGCCCAGGCACCGATAAAGATCACCAGCACCAGCGCAGTCACCTGCGGGTAGAAAAAGGTGACGATCCCCGCGGCAATACCGGTGATGCCCACGAACAACAGCCACCACAGCGACGAGCGACTCACCTCACCGCGCCCCTTAATCGCCCCGTAAATGGCGACGACACCATCCATCAATGAATAGACCCCGAACAGGATCACCAGACTCAACAGGGAAATACCGGGCCAGACAAAGGTGAGTACACCGAACAGTATGGCGAACAGGCCACGTACCAATGCGACCCACCAGTTATCGGCCAGGGCGTGCAGCAACGGGCGATGGGAAAGAGAAACAGAATCTCTGGTCATGATAACTCCCGATACATAAAGACCATACCATCGGGAGTTATAGGGTGAAGTTGCGCAAATAGCGAATCAGATGAAATGCTGTACCTTGTTTTTGTAGCTGCGGCTCATCTTCAGGCGCTCGCCATTGTTCAACACCAGGTGGTATTCACCATTAATATGCGCACAGATTTCCCGCACGCGTTTCAAATTGACGATGGTGGAGCGGTGGATACGCTGGAACACTTTTGGGTCCAGTTGCTGCTCCAGTTCCTTCATGGTGATACGCATCACGTGGGTTTCGCCATTGGCGTGCACACACATATAGTCGCCGGCGGCATCGATCCAGTCGATCTCCCGCGCGGGAACCAGGGTGATTTTGCCGGAGTCCTTGATGGCGATTTTTTCGGGATAGCGGCTGCTGTTACCGAAATCCCCGGCGGCCAGCTTCAGTTCCAGTGCCTCGGGCGTCTCCTGAGTGAGATCGGCCACCGCTTCCAGTAATTTTTCGCGCTGGGCGGCCAGGTGCTCGCTGCCAAGCTTGTCGCGTACCCGCTGCAAGGCGAGCGCCAGGCGGTCTTCTTCGATGGGCTTCAGCACATAGTCCACCGCACTGACCTCAAAGGCCTCCACCGCGTACTGGTCGTAGGCGGTAACGAACACGATCTGCGGCATATCTTCTTTCGGCAGCAGCTGCACGAGTTCGAGACCGGTCACGCCGGGCATCTGGATATCCAGAAAAGCCACATCCGGGTGCAGCGCCTGGATCTGCTCCCGCGCCTCGCGGCCATTGCCGCACTCGGCAACGATGTCCACTCCACCGAGGTTTTCCAGCCGCAGGCGCAGACCCCGACGGGCCAACGGCTCGTCGTCGACGATGATAACTTTCAGACTGTCGCTACTCACTGATCCACACTCCACTCAACTGTCACGTCCCTGTCGCTCAAGGACCGGAAATTATTCCCTACCCCCTGTTTCCGTTCTCGCTATTCCTGCTCGAAGGGAATACGTAAATGTACCGCGAGGCCGCCCTCCGGGCGATTGCAGAAGCGGGTCTTCTGCTCCACGCCGTACAGTGCGCGCAGGCGCTCGCAGGTATTGCGGATCCCCACACCGCTGCCGGTGCCGAGCTTCGCCAGCTCGGCTTCGGGAACGCCGGGGCCATTGTCGCTTACTTCCAACAGCAACTCGCCGGCGAATACCCGCGCCTTGATGGTGATCTCGCCACCCCACTCCCGCTGGGAGATACCGTATTTGATGGCATTTTCCACCAGGGGTTGCAGCAGCAGGCTCGGCACCAGCGCCTTTGGCGCCTCGCCGTCGAGATCCACATTCACCTGCAGGCGGTCGGCGAAGCGCACCTTTTCAATATCGAGATACAGCATCAGCGCCTCGACCTCCTTCGCCAGAGTCACCCGCTGCATCGGATCATTGTCCAGCGAGTGGCGCAGGAACTGCGACAGGCGGGTGACCATACTGTTGGCGGTTCTGCCGTCCTGGTCCAGGATCAGGGTGGAAATGGCATTCAGGGTATTGAACAGGAAATGGGGGTTCAGCTGGTAGCGCAGCATCTTCAATTGCGACTGGTGCGCGATGGACTCCGCCTTCAACGCCTTCTCCTGCTGGAGCAGAGAAGCCTGGTAGTACTTGATGCCGTAGTAGAGCGCCGCCCAGGTCATATAGATCAGGAACGAATAGGAAAACCAGTAGATGGCAACTACCGCCGGATGCTCATCGCTCTCCTTGCCATACAGCCACAGGGAGCCGCCAAATTTGATCGCCGCCCACAGCAGCGCCGAGAGCGCCACCACGCCGAGCGAACCGAGAAGGCGGGTGGCCGGGGGCTTGTCCCACAGACGCTGGAAGCCCCGGCGCATCAACTCGGTCAGCAATACACCAGACGCGGTTGCAACGGCGATATAACCGGTATGCAGCCAGTGGTTTTTTACCCAGAAAAAGCTGCCCACAAAGGTCAACAGCGTATAGCCGCCCCAACCGCTGCACTGCAGCGCCCAGTACTGGTAGCGCGCAGAGGCCAGTTTTGCCGACAGCCAATTGAAAACGCTAACACCCATAAACCACGCCCATAATCCTCCCAACACGCGCAGAGAGTGCGCCAATCTGGGAAAATAGCCTAAATGACACGGAGCGTGGACGAAATACCTCCAAACGCAGCAATCGGACGGACTGCCGCAGAAAGCGGCCATAAGTGAGGCGGAGATGAACTACTGGCTATTCAAGTCGGAACCAGACGAGTACAGCCTTTCTGACCTGAAACGGGAGCCCGGTCAGATTGGTCGCTGGGATGGCATTCGCAACTATCAGGCGCGCAACTTCCTGCGGGATGCGGTGCAAAAGGGGGACGGAGTCCTGTTCTACCACAGCGCCTGCAAGGTACCGGCGGTAGTCGGCACCGCGCGCATCGCGCGCACCGCCTATCCGGACCCGGCCCAGTTCAACCCGGAGAGCAAGTATTTCGACCCCAGAGCGAGCGCCGAAAGCCCGCGCTGGTTCTGCGTGGATATCCAGTGGCAGAGCGAATTTCCACGGCCGGTGCCACTCGCGGAAATCAAGCAGAACCCGGCATTGGCGGAGATGGTGCTGGTAAAGCAGGGACGGCTGTCGATACAGCCGGTGACGGACAAGGAGTGGAACCTCTTGTCAAAGCTCGGCGGTGCAAACTGACGGTTCCGTTTGAATAACGCTTACACCACCCCTTTGGTCTGCGCGATCAACAGGCTCAGCAGCGACAGTAGCGTCAGTACGCCGACGATGATGACCAGCAGTAGAATGGGGCGGAAAGGTTTGCGTTCCACATCGTTGTACCCGCTGCGCAGATAACGATCCACCCGCGCCTGATCTTCCTCTGACAGTTTTTTCGGTGCGATTTCGGGCTCTTGTTCTGACATTGCGTCCCCGGAAAAGTGTCTGCTTGAATGGCCCGAGTGTAGGGGCGTGCGTCGCGGGAGGCCAGTGCCTTGCGACAGGCGCATGGGCGAAGCTGCCCAGACGACGCATTTTTGCGATCCCCTGAAACGAAGAAGCCCCGCAGTGCGGGGCTTCTTCGTATTCTGAATGAGCGGAATCAGAACAGCGTATCGTCCATATCCATGAGCGTAGTGCTGCCGGCCAGCACACTGGCGGCCAGTGCCTGGGTCTGCGGCAGCAGACGGGCAAAATAGAAGCGCGCCGTTTTCACCTGACCGCGGTAGAAGTCGTCGCTCTTGCCAATGGCCACACTCGCGACCAGAGCCCACATATAGGCGTAAGCGACATAGCCGAACAGGTGCAAATACTCTACCGATGCCGCACCCGGGGCATTCGGATCCGTCTTGCTCGCCTCGATCACCGCTGCTGTCACGTCCTTCAGGCGCTGCAACTCAGCGACGAGAGGCTGAATGAATTCCGCCAGTGCTTCACGGTCATTGTTGGCATCGATGAACGCCTGCACGTCAGCAGCGAACAGCTCGAAGAAGGCACCACCGTTGGCGACCGTTTTGCGGCCGATCAGGTCCAGCGCCTGGATGCCATTGGTGCCCTCGTAGATCTGGGTGATACGCACATCCCGCACCAGCTGCTCCTGGCCCCACTCGCGGATGTAGCCGTGGCCGCCGAATACCTGCTGGCCGAGCACCGTGCACTCCAGGCCCTTGTCGGTGAAGAAGGCTTTCGCCACCGGGGTGAGCAGTGCCACCATCGCTTCCGCGTGCTGCTTTTCTTCACCCTCGCCGTATTTGGAGATGTCCAGCCACTTGGCCACGTAGGTGGAAAGCGCGCGACCGCCGCCAATATAGGCTTTCTGGGTCAGCAGCATACGGCGCACGTCCGGATGCACGATAATTGGGTCCGCGGCCTTCTCAGGCTGTACTGCACCGGACGGCGCGCGGCTCTGCACGCGGTCGCGGGCGTATTCTAGGGCACTTTGGTAGGAGCGCTCGGACGCACCCAACCCCTGGATACCCACCCCCAAACGCTCGTAGTTCATCATGGTGAACATGGCGGCGAGGCCCTTGTTCACTTCCCCCACCAGCCAACCCTTGGCGCCGTCGAAGTTCATCGCGCAGGTGGCGGAGGCCTTGATCCCCATCTTGTGTTCGATAGAACCACAGTTGACCGCATTACGCTCGCCCAGGCTGCCGTCTTCATTCACCAGGATTTTCGGCACCAGGAACAGGGAAATGCCTTTCGGGCCCTGCGGTGCGTCCGGCAGTTTTGCCAGCACCAGGTGGATGATGTTCTCGGACAGGTCGTGGTCGCCGCCGGTGATGAAGATCTTGGAACCGGTAATGCTGTAGCTGCCGTCGTCCTGCGGTTCCGCCTTGGTGCGGATGATGCCCAGGTCGGTACCGGCGTGGGGCTCGGTCAGGTCCATGGCGCCGGCCCAGATGCCCGCGTACATGTTCGGCAGGTATTTCTGTTTCAGTTCCTCGCTGCCGTGGGCGTCGATCGCGAGGCAGGCGCCGTTGGTCAGCACCGGGTACAGGGCGAAGGAGATATTCGCCGCGCAGATCATCTCTTCCACCTGCGCCCCCAGGGTTTTGGGCATGCCCATTCCGCCAAATTCCGGGTTGCCCACCAGTGCACCCCAACCGCCTTCGCAATAGGTGGCGTAGGCCTCCGGGAAGCCCTTCGGCGTCGTTACCACCCCGTTGTTCCAGTGGCACCCCTCTTCATCACCGGAGCGGTTGATCGGGTCCAGGGTGTTGGCGGCCAGTTTGGCCATCTCTTCCAGAATTGCATCGGCGGTGTCGCGGTCGGCGGTTTCCGCCAACGCCGGCAACCGCGCCCACAGTTTGTCCGCCTCAAATACTTCGTGCAGCAGGAAATTCATCTCGCGCAGTGGCGCCTTGTACTCGGCCATGGTCTCGCCTCGCCTGTTGAATTATTGGAAGAGTTGAATCAATCGTTTGTTTCAAACATTTGTTTGAAATCTAGGCTCAAGTACCCGACAAGTCAAGCCAGATACGGGGTATCCAGCTTGCAAGTCAGTCACATTTCGGGATTCAGTTGGGAGAAGATAGCAGCAGGTCGAGATTCAGGTGGGCCGCGCCCTGGCGGTAGTCGCCGGATTCGTCAAAGGGCAGCACCCCGAGACAGGGGGCAGGCAGCAATGTTTTCAGCGTCATCAGGTTCGCGTCCGCGCGGGACATCTGCGACTCGGGCCCACGCACGAAGTTCGCGATCCAGCCCGCGAGCGAAAGGCCATCACGGCGAATCGCTTCCGCCGTAAGTAGCGCGTGGTTGATGCAACCCAGCTCCATCCCGACCACGAGAATCACCGGCAGCTCCATTTCTTTGGGCAGATCGGAGAGGAATGTCCCCGGCGTCAGCGGCACCCGCCAGCCACCAGCCCCCTCAACCAGAACCAGATCCGGCTTGCCGCTGATCACCCCACGACAGACTCCCACAAGGCGCGATGCATCCAGACGTTTGCCGGCCTCCATGGCGGCGATATGCGGCGCGATCGCGGGCTCCAGCGCCACCGGATTTACCTGCTGATAGTCCAGATCCTGGGTCATCGCCTCCATCAGCGTCAGCGCATCGCCGTTGCGTAACCCCTCTGCCGTCTGCTCACAGCCGGAGGCCACCGGCTTGATGGCGGCAGTAGTGAGCCCTCGCGCCGCCGCGGCCGCCAGCAGTGCCGCGGTCGCGTAGGTCTTACCCACCTCGGTATTGGTACCGGTCACGAAAAAAGTACTGGTCACGGAAACGTCCTCATTCGATTCAGTCTTGAAATTGTTGGCCTTTTTGTTTGACGCCTCTTTAAACGTCGTCTACTTGCTGATAAATTGACCACTCGGAGCGATATTCATACAACCCACTTCGCCTTTATACGGCCCGGGTTAGGATAATTGCCTAATAAACTTCCCGGACCTAGTCCGGGCTGGCAGTCAAGGACAGCGCTGTCATGATGCTTTTGCGTCACCAAGTCGCACCGCGCAACCACATTGCTTTCCACCATGGCGATGTATTTCGCCCAGAACTCCCCGCCTGGTCAGGGATGTGGAAGTGCGAGAGCACGGATGCTGATTGTTACGCCCCGGAATGTCACCACTACCGATGAGAGCCATGCGATACCTGAAACTGAGCCTGATTACCCTGCTGCTGTTGCCAACCCTGGCACTTGCCAAGATAAAGCCTGTTGACGAAGTTGTGGTCTACAAGTCCAAGCATCTGATGCAACTTAAGCGCAACGGCAAGGTAGTGAAGAGCTACAAGGTGGTTTTCGGCAAAAACCCAGTGGGCCACAAACAGTACGCGGGTGACTCACGCACCCCTGAGGGGCGCTATACCCTCAACTGGAAAAAGAAAAACAGCACCTACTACCGCGCCATTCAGGTCTCTTACCCGAATGCTGCCGACCGCGCGCGCGCGGCCAAACTCGGCAAGAACCCTGGCGGCTCCATTATGATCCACGGCCAAAAGCCGCACTGGAAAGGAATCGAAAAATACCTGACCAAGATGAACTGGACCGACGGCTGTATCGCGGTGACCAATCCGGAAATGGACGAGATCTGGGCGATGGTGGATACCGGCACGCCGATTGAGATTTTTCCCTGAGTAAGCGGCCAACTAAGTCGCTTACGGAGCACGGAGGCCCGAATTGAAGGCAATGTGCCGGGTGGGGATTTTCAGGATCGTCGGCAACAGGGACGTTGCCGACGAAGCGTACAGGGATGTATTCACAGGGGGGCGCCTAGCTCGGTCCTGAAAAGCCCCACCCGGTGCAGTGCCGCCACGAGCTCTCAAGGACCAGCAATCACTGAACTCTAAAATTACTCGCCCTGATAGTACTCAGGCGCCAGATCATCAAACCGCGTGTACTTGCCCACAAACGCCGCACGACAGGTACCGATCTCACCGTTACGCTGCTTGCCGATAATCAACTCGGCAATGCCCTTGTCCGGGCTGTCCTCGTTGTAATACTCATCCCGGTAGATAAACAGGATCACATCCGCATCCTGCTCGATCGCCCCCGATTCCCGCAAATCCGAGTTCATCGGCCGCTTGTTCGGGCGCTGCTCCACCCCCCGGTTCAGCTGCGACAGCGCGATCACCGGGCACTCGTACTCCTTCGCCAGCCCCTTCAACGAGCGCGAAATCTCGGAAATCTCCTGGGTACGGCCCTCGGTACTGCCCTTCACCTGCATCAACTGCAGGTAATCCACCATAATCATCGCCGGCATCGCCCGGCGCTCCGCCTCCTCACGCGACAGCTTCGGGTCCGCCTGCATCAGCTTGTTGGTGTGATCCCGCACCGTACGTTTCACCCGAGCCCGCACCTCACTGGGAGACAGACCCGGTGTGTCGTCGATGTACAGCCCCTTGCCCTTCATCTTCTGCACCGCGCTCGACAGCTTCGGCCAGTCCTCCTCCTGCAACTTGCCGTTGCGGATACGGCCCTGATCGATCTTGCCGATGGAAGACAACATCCGCATTACCAGGCTGTCCGACGGCATCTCCATACTGAACACCATCGTCGGCTTTTCCTGGCTCAGCATGGCCGCCTCGACGAAGTTCAGCGCCAGCGCGGTCTTGCCCATGGAGGGACGCGCCGCGAGGATGATCAGCTCGCCCGGCTGCCAGCCGGAAGTGCGCTGGTCCAGTTCGGTGAGCCCGGTACTGAGGCCGGTGAGATCACCCTCGGACTTGAACAGCTCGTCGATGCGTTCGACGGTCTTTTTCAGCAGCGCATCGACACCGACGAACCCGCCCTCTTTGGCACGCCCCTCAGCGATTTCCGTGACCCGGCGCTCTGCCATCTGCAGCAGGTCGATAGAACTCAGGCCACCGGGATTGAAACTGGTGCGACTGATCTCACCCGCGGCGGCGATCAACTGGCGCAGCATCGAGCGCTCGCGCACAATCTTGGCGTAAGCAACGATGTTGGCCGTGGATGGGGTGTTTTCCGCGAGTTCGGCGAGGTAGGCCGGGCCGCCCACGCTCGCCAGCAGGTCGCGGCTGGCGAGGCCCTCTGCAAGGGTGACGATATCCAGAGGCTGCTCGCCGCCGGCGAGCTGCAGCATCACCGCAAAAATAGTGCGATGACTGGCGACAAAGAAGTCCGACTCACTCAGCTGCTCCGCCACCGCATCCAGGCGGCTGGCATCCAGCATCAGGCCGCCGAGTACCGACTGCTCTGCTTCCACCGAGTGCGGTAGCGGGGAACTGGCCTGGGAATCCTGGGTTGCCTCTGTGGGCGGGGCGTATTCGTTCATCGGCGGTATAGACAATTATTCCAAGCACAAAACAAATCGGGCGCTGCATCCTCACGGCCGGTTAAAACCAGCAGAGAGAATCCAGCGCCCGATTGTAGCGCGGCTCGACCGCCAACGGACACTGCCATCAGCGGCGAACGCACAGGATCATGGCAATCGCTTATTCGGCGACTACAACAACCTTGACGGTGGCAATCACGTCGGAGTGCAGCTGTACGTCAACATCGAACTCGCCCACTTCGCGCAGCGCACCTTCCGGCAGCTTCACTTCGGCCTTGCTGACTTCAACGCCGGCAGCGGTGATCGCTTCGGCGATGTCGCGCGTGCCGATGGAGCCGAACAGTTTGCCTTCGTCGCCAGCGTTGGCGGCGATGGTAACGGTCAGTTCAGCCAGCTTGGCAGCGCGCTCTTCCGCGGAGCCCAGTTTGGCCGCGGCCGCAGCTTCCAGCTCAGCGCGCTTGGCTTCGAACTCAGCGATATTCGCTGCGTTGGCCAGAATGGCTTTGCCGGTAGGCAGCAGGTAGTTACGGCCAAAACCGGCTTTGACTTCAACGCGGTCGCCCACTTTGCCCAGTTTGCCTACTTTGTCGAGCAGAATAACTTCCATCTCGGAACCCTCAGTTTCAGTTCTTGTGCGCCGCTCAGCGGTTATTGCCAGAGCGTGCGCGAATATCAATCCAGCTATCGATCAGTGCCAGTCCACACAGGAACCCGGCCAATGGCAGTGCGGCAATCACCAGTGTGATGTACATGGCGATCAATGGTCCGCGCCCCCAGCCCTTGCGGGCCACCAGCCAGTGGATCAGGCAGATGCCCGCCACCATCATCGGGAAGGCCGCTACCGCACCCCAGAACACCAGGTGTTCATTCACGAGGCAGTAGATCCACAACAGCATACCGGCACCCGCAACAGGGACTGGCATGCGCAGTGCGTGCAACTCCTCCCGCAGACCGCCAGGGTTGTACAGCATGGCCTGCCACCAGCGCCCCAGAATCAGCGCCAGTGCGGCGCTGATCACAGATACCCAACTCAGGTACCCGGTAGCCTGGCTCTCGCTGGCGAATGCCTTGCTGAGCTGCTGGGCCTCAGAGTTCTGCGCCCCGCCCGCGGCCTCGATGATCGCCTGAGACAGGCTCTCCACAACACCACCGGCCACCTGTGAGGTCACCAGTATGCCGAGCGCCGAAGCAGCGGTGAGCGCCACCAGCGCCCAGCTCCAGGAGCGAGTGGCGCGCAGCGCCAGCGCCCCGGCCAATACGCCCACAAAGTGGGTAATGGCCAGCCCCGCCATCAGCGGGGTCATGTAACCGGCACCAGCAGCGGCAACCAGCGGCAGCAGAGCCCAGGCCAGAACAAACAGGCCGTCACCACTGCCGCGGCGCAATCCCACCAGCGCGAGCACCGCGGGACTGATCAACGGGATTCCCACCATGGTAAGAATCACCGCGCGCACGCGCGATCGCATGGCAAATTCAGCGATGGCGCGCACTAGATAGCTTCTCTGTTAATACAGTACGTACGAAGCAATTAAGCCTCGTGGCTGTCCGTGTACGGCAGCAGCGCAATGTAACGCGCACGCTTGACCGCGGAGGCCAGCTGACGCTGATACTTGGCTTTGGTGCCAGTGATACGGCTCGGTACGATTTTGCCGGTTTCAGAGATGTAGGCTTTCAGAGTATCGAGATCTTTGTAGTCGATACGCTTTACGCCTTCAGCGGTGAAACGGCAGAACTTACGACGACGGAAAAAACGTGCCATCAGATTATCCCCTTACTCTTCGTCTTCGGATTCATCGGAGGACGCATCATCATCAGCGCCGTCGGAGGAATCGTCTTCGTCACGCTCAGCGCGCTCGCGGCGCTCAGAACGCTCGGCACGAGCCGCTTTACGCTCGCGGGACTCTTTCTCAGCCTTCAGGATCGGGCTTTCTTCGGTGATGGCTTCGTCTTCACGGATCACCAGGTTACGCAGCACCGCATCGTTGTACTTGAAGTTGGTGGTCAGTTCCGCCAGCGCTTCTTCAGTACACTCGACATTCATCAGAATGTAGTGAGCCTTGTGGATTTTGTTGATCGGGTAAGCCAGACGGCGACGGCCCCAGTCTTCCAGACGGTGAACGCTGCCACCGCTTTCCTTGATGGTCGCGGTGTAACGCTCAACCATACCGGCAACCTGCTCGCTCTGGTCCGGGTGAACCAGGAATACAATTTCGTAATGACGCATTTTTGCTCCTTACGGGTTAAAACAGCCTCCTGGCTTGCCGCTACCTTCATTGCAGCGGCTGCCCGGTGAGGCAAGGAGTACGCAACCAGACCGGCGATGGGCCTGTTGCGGGCGGCGTATTCTATGCGCCTCCCCAACTGGTTGCAAGTTGAGCGATCCGCGCCTGCAACCCGCAGCCTGCGGCACCTGGTGCGAACCGATCACCGCGAGGAGCGTTCTGGTCATGGGCGACCGCCGGCCCACCTCTTATAGTCCCGGCAGCAGATGCATCCGGTACCGCAGTTCATGACCAACGAGACGCCCAGCACCACCGTACACCACCTCCAGCTCGGGAAATTCCGCGTTCCCCTGACCATGCGCCGCTTGGGAGGAGAGCATCCTCTCGCGCTGGTGCTGCCCGCACTCGGTGTTCCCGCCATCAAATACACCCGCTTGCTGGACAGCCTGGCGGCGCGCGGCTACCACACGGCCATCTGCGAGCTGCCCGGCACCGGGGAGAGCCAGCCGCAGCCGAGTCGCACCGCCGATTACGGCTATAACGACCTGGTATTTACGTGGATTCCCCAGGCTCTGGCGGCGGTGCGGGAAGCGTTCGGGCGGGAACCGGCACTCCTTCTCGGCCACAGTATCGGCGGCCAGACCCTCACCCTCGCCGCCCGCGCGGGGCTCACCGGTGACGCCCAGGTGGTCAGCGTGGCCGCCGGGCACCTGGACAGCCGCAGCTGGCGGGGCGTGAAACGTATATCGGTCGTGGGCGCCGCGGTCATCGCCCACGCCAGCACCCGAATTTTCGGTTATTTTCCAGGCAAGCAGCTGCAGTTTGGCGGGCGCGAAGCCGCGACCCTGATGCGCGACTGGGGCAGCGGTATTCTCCGCGGTCGCTTCACGCCGGAGGGACGGCTTCCCAAAACCGTGGAGCTGTTACACAAACCGCTGCATCTGTGTATTGAACGCGATCCCTTCGCGCCGCTGAACGCCACCCGGCGTCTCGCGGAACTGGTGGACGGCGCGGTACGCCAGATTCCCGCCACCTACTCCAGCGGCAACCCGCACCTCAGCTGGATCAAGAACCCGGAGCCGGTATTGGATATAGTGCAGTCCTGGATGGACGCCGCCGGAGCCCCCAGGCCCGATTGAGGCATCGGCGCTCCCGTCCGTCCCACACCTTCAGCAGCAACGCACTCAGAAACTCACTGAGGGGCCCTGAGGTAAGGGGAGAGAACCATGGACCCGATGATTGTCCAATTCGACAACGCCGTACCGGCGGATTACTGCGCGCAGGTCATCCAGCGCTTTCAGCAGTCTCCCGACAAGTCCGCTGGCCGCACGGGTTCCGGGGTGGATGTCGCCAAAAAAGAGAGCTCCGACCTGTATCTGTCCGGCCACGAGGCATGGCGCGACGTCTGCCACAATATCAACAGCGTGGTGTACCAGGCCCTCACCGGCTACTGCCGCCGTTACCCACATATGCTGACCGGCGCTGTATCAGCGAGTGTTCGCGATGCATCGGGGACCGGCATGCGCACGCTGGCGGCCACGGATATCGAAGGTCTCGACGAGCCCCTGCTGAAACAGCTGGTGGCGAGCTTCTACCGTTTCGACGGCATCAATATGCAGCACTACCGCCAGAACAGCGGCGGCTACCACCACTGGCATTCCGAACACTTTCCCCACCCCACCGACCCGGAACAGAAATCACTGCACAGGGTGCTGTTCTGGCTGCTGTTTCTGAACGATGTCGAGGAGGGAGGGGAGACCGAATTTTTCTACCAAAAGACCAGGATCCAGCCACGCGCAGGAAGGCTGCTGCTGTCGCCCTGCAGTTTTACCCACACCCACCGCGGCAACGTGCCCGTATCCGGAGACAAATACATCCTCACGTCCTGGGTTATGTACCGCCCGGCGCACCAGCTCTATGGCCAGCTACCGGGTTGAGACCACAGCCCTGTACAAGACCGGCTCCGAACCCGGAGTCACCGATTTCTGAAATTTTATATTGAGGGGTTCGTCACGCCCGGCGTCATATAGAAGTGTCGCGAAAATAACCCAGAAACAATAACAATAAACAACAGGGACCCAAGAACAACAAACGGGATATCTCTGCAGGGGGGGCGGGTACGCCCCCTCCATTTTCTTCCTTTGACCGATCAAAACCTCAGCGCGAACGCTGACGCACGGCCTCGAACAGGCACACCCCTGTCGCCACCGATACATTCAAACTGCTGACCTCACCCGCCATAGGAATCTTGATCAGGTGATCGCAGTGTTCCCGCGTAAGGCGGCGCATTCCCGGCCCCTCGGCTCCCATGACAATGGCGATGGGGCCGGTGAGTTCTGACTGATAGACATCCTGTTGCGCCTCACCGGCGGTACCAAAAATCCAGATACCCGCCTGCTGCAGCATCTGCATGGTGCGCGCAAGATTGGTAACAGGAACGAAAGGCAGTACCTCCGCAGCACCACAGGCCACCTTCCTTGCCACAGGAGTGAGACCGGCGGCATTGTCTTTGGGCGCGATAACCGCATGCACACCGGCGGCCTCCGCAGAGCGCAGACAGGCTCCCAGGTTGTGCGGATCGGTGACGCCATCAAGGATCAACAGAAACGGCGTTTCCTCCTTGTCCGCCAGCTGTTGCAACAGCGTTTTCAGAAACTGCTCGTCATAGACTTTGGTTTCGCCGGCACAGATGGCCACGGCGCCCTGGTGGTTGCCATCGTCGCCGACCTTTTCATCCAGCGCGCGGCGATCCACATAGCGGATAACGATTTCGTTCTGTTCCGCCTGGCGGATGATTTTCTGCAGTTTCTGATCTTTGCGCCCGCGCAACAGCAGCAGTTCCTGCACCTGCTGGGGAGCGCTTTTCAACAGGGCCTGCACCGCGTGCAGGCCGTAGACGAATTGCTGTGCCACTGATTACTTCTTCTTGCCGGATTTCTTTTTTGCCGATTTTTTCTGCGCGGCCTTTTTCGCTACCGCGGATTTGGCGGCCTTATGTGCCGCCTTGCGAGCAGCGACCGCGGGCCGCTTGCCGCCCTTGCGCGTCGGCGTTTTACTGGGGCCACGTTTCTTTCTCGGGACCTCATGCGCCTGATCGATGCCGGGCTCAGCATCACCAGCTGTATATGCGCCCTCAGATGACGCACCCCACACGTTTTCTTTCTCCACGGGCCGCTCCGTTGTGGATGATTTCCAAACGGACTTCTCCCGCGCTGGCGCAATGGCTTCCGCCTCGTCACTACCCACCTTGCGCTTGCGCACCGGGCGCGCGGTATCGTCAACGGCGGCTTTCTTCTTCAGACCGGCACCCCAGGGGCTGCTTTTTTCAGCACCGGAACTGAAATCGGATTTACCCTTGCGCTTGCGCTCCTGCTGGAACTCCACCGCCATTTCCATCGCGCGGCCACTAACTCTGGTGGACTCGGCACCCGCATCACCGTGGGACTTTTTTGCCTTAGGTGTGGGATGCGGCTTGCCACTGGGTATTTCGGACGACACTTCTGCGCCTTTACTCTCCATGCCTTTTTTCACATCTTTCTTCGCCGCCTTCGGCTTGCGGTATTTGGGGTTTTGATAACTGGGTCGTGGATGCAGCTCAACGAAGGTGAAATCTACTTTGCGCTCTTCCAGGTCCACCCTCGCCACCTGCACGGTGACGCCGTCGCCGAGGTGGAAACGCACACCACTGCGCTCACCCACAAGACGCTGCTGCGCCTGCTCGAACTGGTAGTAATCCTTGGGCAGGGCGGTGACGTGGATCAGGCCCTCAACATACAGGTCATCAATTTCCACAAACAGTCCGAAGCCGGTCACCGCGCTGATCACACCGCGGAACACTTCGCCCACATGGTCCTGCAGGTATTCGCACTTGAGCCAGCTGACCACATCACGGGTGGCGTCGTCGGCGCGGCGTTCGGTCATCGAGCAGTGTTCACCCAGCTCCGCCATGGCGGGCGGGCCGTAGGGCAGGATTTCTTCGCGGGTGAGCGCGTGGGCGCCGGGTGCCGGGCGTACCTTTTTCGCCACTGCGGCAGGATTGGCGCTGCCATTGCGAATCAGCCAGCGCAAACCCCGATGCAGAAGCAAGTCGGGATAACGGCGGATGGGCGAGGTGAAGTGGGCATAGGCGCGGTAATCGAGACCGAAGTGGCCGCGATTTTCCGGCTGATACACCGCCTGGTTCATGGAGCGCAGCAACATGGTCTGAATGATGTGAAAATCCGGACGGCCCTCCACTTCCTGCAGCAGCGTTTGATAGTCGCTGGGTTGTGGCTCGCTGCCACCTTCGAGTCGCAGCCCCAGCTCACCGAGATATTCCCGCACATTCTCCAAACGCTCCTGCTTGGGGATGTCGTGCACGCGGTACAGTGCCGGCAGTTCCGCCAGCTCCATCAGCTCCGCCGCACACACGTTGGCGGCGAGCATGCACTCCTCGATCATCTTGTGCGCGTCGTTACGGGTAACCGGCACGATCCGCTCGATCTTGCGCGCGGCATCGAAAATGATCCGCGTCTCGGTAGTTTCAAAGTCGATGGCGCCGCGCCGATCGCGCGCACTGCGCAGCGCCTTGTACAGGTCGTGCAGGTTGTCGATATGCGGGGTGAGTGCGGCAAACTGCTTGCGCAGCCCACTGTCGCGGTTACCCCGTTCCGCCACCAGCTCGCCCACCTGGGTATAGGTGAAGCGGGCGTGACTGCGCATCACACCTTCAAGGAACTGGTAGCCGAGGATATTGCCGGACTCGTCGATGCGCATCTCGCACACCATGCACAGGCGATCCACTTCCGGGTTCAGTGAACACAGGCCATTGGAGAGTTTCTCCGGCAGCATCGGCACCACGAAATCCGGGAAATACACCGAATTGCCGCGCTGGTGCGCTTCCACATCCAGCGGTGTTCCAACTTCTACATAGTGAGAGACATCGGCGATGGCCACCAGCAGCTTCCAGTTGCCATCCGGCAGTACTTCGCAGAACACCGCGTCGTCGAAATCGCGCGCGTCTTCGCCATCGATGGTGACAAGCGGCAGCTGGCGCAGGTCGATGCGCGCCGTCTTGTCTTCTTCCAGCACCTCGTCGGCGATGCCCTCCACCTGCGCCAGCACCGCGGCGGGCCACGTGTGGGGGATACCGTAATTGCGGATGGCGACGTCGATCTCCATACCCGGCGCCAGATGGTCGCCGAGCACCTCACTCACCTCCCCCTGGGGCAGGTGGTCACGCCCGGGTTGCTGGGTGATGTCCACCACCACGTACTGGCCGCTCTTGGCCTCGCCACACTTGCCTTCCGCGACCATGATGTCGAGGTTGATGCGCGGGTTATCCGGACGCACGAAGCACACGCCGTCCTCCCGGTACAGGCGACCGGCAAGCTGCTTCGTGTTGTGCTTGATGACACGCACCACCGCGCCTTCGCGCTTGCCGCGGAAACCGCCGGGGGTCTCGCGCACCAGCACTTCGTCGCCATCAAACACCTTGCGCATCTGGCGGTGCGAGAGGTAGAGGTCATCGCTGCCGTCACCGGGAGAGACGAAGCCGAAACCATCGCGGTGGCCGATGACACGGCCGCGCACCAGGCTCATTTTGTCGAGCACGCCGAAGTCACCGGAGCGGTTGCTGGCAATCTGGCCGTCGCGGCTCATGGCGATGAGGCGGCGGCGCACGCCTTCGCGGCGGTCTTCGTCGTCGAGACTGAGCAGGTCTGCCACCGCTTCCCACGATACCGGACCGGGTTGCTGCTCCAGCAGATCCAGCAGGAATTCGCGGCTGGGAATGGGTTTTTCGTACTTTTCTGCCTCGCGATCCGCGTGAGGATCTTCAGCGATAACAGAGGGATCGGGTTTGTCTTGGTTCAAAACAGCTTCCATTGTTCTGCGATTGACCGCGCGGTCTGCACGGCCCCGGGAGGCGCCCAGCGCAGTTGTGTGAGTGGGTGCAACGGTCCGATCCAGCCATCTGCTGGATGGGGTTTTGGAGTGGCGAATGCCAGTAGCGGCCTCTGGCCACCGATGATGTGTTGCACATTGCCGCGAGTATAAGCGATTTAGCGGCCAATTCCCGACCGGATTTATTGCCCGGGCGCGGTGGCGTGGAAATGCGGATTCCAATGTCACAAAATCGGTCGCAAAACATGCCGCAAAAAGCGTTGACACCCCGGGGGCAAATCAATATAGTGCGCGTCCTCAACGGGGCACACCGTTGACTTGCCCAGGTGGCGGAATTGGTAGACGCGCTAGCTTCAGGTGCTAGTGGCCTTACGGTCGTGGAAGTTCAAGTCTTCTCCTGGGCACCATATCCGCAAAAAAGGCCGACTCGAAAGAGTCGGCCTTTTTTATTGTCCGAATTCCAGATACGTCCGCCATCTCCGAGAAGGCTGCACCCGGTAGCGACACCGCCACCGGGCTATCCAGTAACACGAAACTTAGCCCGTATTGCGCATTCCCGCGGCAATCCCCGCAATGGTCACCATCAACGCACTTTCCAGCACGGGATCGTCTTCGCGGGTGCGCAGGCGCGCCATCAGCTCCGCCTGCAGCAGGTGTAGAGGATCGGTGTAGGGGTCGCGCACGCGGATGGACCAGCGCATCACCGGATTGTTGTCCAGCAAATCCCTGCGCCCGGTCAGCTGGCTCAGGGCCGCGACGGTGCGCGCTAGGCGGCTGCGCAGCTCCACACCGAGACGCTGCAATTCCGGGTCATCCGTCAGGCGCTCTTCGTACCAAAGGGCCACGCGGGTGTCGGACTTGGCCAGCACCATCTCCAGCATGTCCACCACGGTCTGGAAGAACGGCCACTGCTCACTCATGGCGCGCAGGGTGTCCGGCGCATTTTCCAGGCCGGTTTCCAGGGCGGCACCAGTGCCGAGCCAGGCCGGCAGCATCAGGCGCATCTGCGTCCAGGCAAACACCCAGGGAATGGCGCGCAGGGTTTCCACGCCGCCACCGGGTTTGCGCCGCGCCGGGCGGCTGCCGAGGGCCAGGCGGCTCAGTTCGGTTTCCGGGGTAACGGTGCGCAGGTAGGACACCAGCGCGGGGTCGTCGCGCACCACTTCGCGGTACGCGCGCACAGACGCCTGGGTGAGGCGGTCCATTTCCGCCCGCCACTCCGGGCGCGGCTCCGCCGGCGGCAACAGGGTCGCCTCCAGGGTTGCGGCCATATACTGTTCAAGATTGTAGGCGGCGACCGACGGGCGACCGTATTTGAAGCGGATCATCTCGCCCTGCTCGGTGACGCGGATGCGTCCGGCCACCGAACCAGGGGGCTGGGACATCAGCGCCATCCTTGTGGGCGATCCGCCGCGGGAAATGGAGCCGCCGCGGCCGTGGAACAGGGTCAGGGGAATGCCGTGTTCACGGAAAATGCCGGTAAGCGCTTCCTGCGCACGGAACTGCGCCCACGCCGCACCGAGGAACCCCGCGTCCTTGGCGGAATCCGAATAGCCAATCATCACTTCCTGGCCAGCCTTCACGCGCTCGCGATAGAACGGAATCTCCAGCAGTGCACTCATGGTGTCGAAGGCGCTATTGAGATCGTCCAGGGTCTCAAACAGCGGCACCACACGCATGGGCTCGCGCACGCCGGCGATTTTCTGCAGCAGCATCACCGCGAGCACGTCTGACGAGGTTCTCGCCATGGAAATGACGTAGGCGCCGAGCCCCTCGGGGCCCTGCTCGGCAATCACCTTGCAGGTGTCGAGCACCTCGCGCACGTCGTCGGTACAGAATTCGCTTTGGTAAAAGGCGCCATTGACCAGCGGGCGGCGACTTTCCAGTTCCGCCAGCAAAAACTTCTGCTTTACCTTCTCGCCCCAGCTCGCGTAACTGCCGAGATCCAGATAACGGGTGATGGCGTCGATCACATTGGCGTGGCGGGTGGATTCCTGGCGCACATCCAGCTTCAGCAGGGTGATACCGAAGCAGTTGAGGCGTCGCAGGGTATCTTTCAACTGGCCGTCGGCAATGGCGCCGAGACCCACCTCGCGCAGGGAGCGGTCGATCAGACTCAGCTCGCCGTACAGTTCGCGACCGCTGGCGTAGATCTCGCCCTCGGGCTCCAGTCCGCCGTTGACCCGGGCTTCCATCAGCGCGCGGGTGTTGCGCAGGCGGTCACGCACTTCGCGCAGTAACAGCCGGTAGGGTTCCTGGCTGGGGCCCGTGTGCGCCAGCAGCTCATCGCTGGCACGATGCATGGACAGGTCGGCGAGCAGATTCTCCACATCCCGCAGATAGAGGTCCGCGGCCATCCAGCGCGCCAGGGTCAACACCTGGCGGGTCACTTTTGAAGTGACATTGGGGTTGCCATCGCGATCCCCACCCATCCAGGAAGCAAAGCGCACCGGCACCCAGTCCGCCGGCAAGGGCTCAATGCCGGCTAGCGCCAGCTCCTCCTCGATATCGCGCATACCCTGCGGCACCGCCTGCCACAGGGACTGCTCGATGGTAGCGAAACCCCACTTGGCTTCATCCACCGGGGTCGGGCGTTCACGGCGGATTTCGTCGGTGCTCCAGGCGGAGAGGATCTGCTCGCGCAGCAGGCGGCGCAGATGCTCCTGCTCTTCCGGAGTGGTGTCCGGACGATCCATTTCGGTGAGCAGGTTGGCAATCTGGTCGTACTTGCGGATCAGGGTGCGACGGGTTACCTCCGTCGGATGCGCGGTGAGCACCAGCTCCACGGAGAGCTCGGAAAGCACCTGGCGGATTCGGTCCTGGCTCACATCGGCATTTTTCAATTCCGCCAGTACCTGGCGCAGGCCCCGGTCGGTATCCGGATCACCGGGAAAGCGCTCGTGACGGCGGCGCAGGCGCTCGCGGTGGCGTTGTTCGGCAATATTCGCGAGGTTGAGAAACTGGCTGAAAGCGCGCGCCACCTCCAGCAGCGTCTCGTCATCCAGCGGATCCAGCAGCTCCCGTAGTTTTCCTACAGGCATTTCCCCATGGCCGCGACTCTCTACAGCCACCTGGCGAATGGTCTCTACGGTGTCATACAGCGCGCTGCCCGCCTGAGTGCGCAACACACTACCCAGCTCCTCGCCGAGCAGGCGAACGTCCTCTCTCAATGGAGCATTTTGGTCCTGATCCACGAAATACCTCCCTTCAGCTGAACTTGTTTGCGCGACATTTTTACATATTTCACGGGAGAGATTGATGCTCCACGAGCCTTTTTTGTAAAAAAACTACAGAACACTGTGATTCCCGCACCCACCCGGGCCCGCCCTGTTCGATTCGAGAGACACCGGCCTATGTCCAGCGGGTCGCAAACAGGTCACAACGGATAATTGACACGCCGCTGAAAACGGCTATAGTGCGCAGCCTCGGCGGCAGACACCGCCGGTTTGCCCAGGTGGCGGAATTGGTAGACGCGCTAGCTTCAGGTGCTAGTGGCCTTACGGTCGTGGAAGTTCAAGTCTTCTCCTGGGCACCATATCCGCAAAAAAGCCGACTCGAAAGAGTCGGCTTTTTTATTGCCCGCAGTATGTGGAACACCAGCCAGCACTACTGCCGGAGGACTTGCGCCTGAAGGCGGTATGGCCACCGGGATACCACCCGATGGCCACTGTCGGTCAGTTGCCGCCCACGGCCATCGGCTGCTTGCGGCGACGCTCATCCTCGCTCTCGTCCATCGGCACCAGCTCACCACCGTGCAAGCGAACTTCCGGCAGGTTCAGAACGTCGATCCCCAGGCTGTATGGTGTCACCTCACTGAAAATGCCCGGGTCCAGCTGGGCAATATCGTCCACCGGGCTCTGGATCACGGATTTGAGCCCCTGCGAGGTCTGCGCACTGGCAATGGAAGCATTCTTGCTGCCGGACGCGATGAACTCCGGCTGCTGCCCCAGGAAAGCCGGCTCAAAGTAGCTGAGCGCCACGAGATTCACGGTACCTGTTGCATCCATCCGCAGCGGGTTGATCACCTCACCCACATTGCCCCACACCCGCGGCTCATAGCCCAGCACGATGTTGCCGGCGGTAATATGGGTATCGCGGAAATTTGCCGCCGTCAGCAGGCCAAACGATGTACTCGCAAGCGAGACATTGCCCCGCCCCACATTGATCTGGCCGATCTCAAGATCGTCTTTCTCAAGTACTGCCACATTGATATCGCCGGCACTCGAACGCAGTGACAGCGACTGGATTTCGGACTCGATATCCAGGTCACCCGCCAGAGTGAGATCCGCTCCCAGCGCCCGCAGCGAACCACCAATAGTGGCGCTGGTGCTGCTCAGCAAGACAAGGTCGCCGTCGGCATTGTACGCAAGTGCCATGCCCGCAGCGCCAAAGTCCACGCCCGCACTGTCGCCCGACGCGGTGAAGCCCAGTTGCTGATTGGCGACCAGATTCAGGCCACCGGCAGTGTCATGCAACTGTTCAAACCCGGTAAAGGCAAACTCGCCCACGGTATTCTGCGCAGCGCCGTTACCGCTGATGCGCCACTGCTGGCCGGCCAGCTGCATCATCAACTGGTCGTTGCCCGCGCCGGCGGAAAGCAGGGCTGGCTGGCTGCTGGCCAGAATCTGCACCTGGTCATCCCCATCGCCCAACAACAGCGTATCGATCAGAGTACCGCTCATGTAGACAATGTCATTGCCAGCACCGGTGTCGATCGCGGTCAGCGCACCACCATTCAGGTTGAATGTATCGGCACCGCCACCGGCAACGATCTGCTTGAACCCGCTGAACAGCAGGGAGGACTGCCCGTCGGTCAGGGTCCCGGACGTTCTGCCCAGGGTCCAGCTCAGTTCCGCATCCACACCGTGAAGAGTGTCGCCATCACTGCCGGCAACGATCGACTGAAGACCCGAGAAATTCACCCCGCCGACATTCATGCTGGTCGGTGAGGACAGGAAATAGTCACTGGCCAATACAGGCCCTGAATAGACGCCCGTGTTCCGGACCTGCTCGATGTTTTCGAACAACACCGTAACACTGTCCATCGCCGCCAGTGCAGCACCATCCACCAGTGCCTCGCCCTGGGTAACCGACGTCCATTGCTGTGCATTTCCGCTTACGGAATCCGCGCCGCCCCCAGCATTGACACTGGCGATGCCGACAAAATCGATACCGGCGGCAGCGATACTGCCAGACCCGACCAGCACAAATTCATCATCTGCCGCCGTACCCAACAGCGAGTCACTGCCGCCATTACCGCTAACATCGGCAATGCCGCTGAAGGTAACTCCGGCAACACTCAACTCACCAGGGGTACCACCGAGGACAAATTGCTCACTATCTGCAGTGCCAGCCAACTGTGCATTCTGTGCAGTCACGCGATTGATGCCACTGAAGGTCACACCGTTGGCCAGCAGTCGACCGCCGCTCGCCAGTTGCCAGCTGTCGGTAGCGCTGGCGACTTCACCACCGCCAGTGCCAGCAAAGACTTCAGCAACACTGTCAAACTGCAGTCCAAGTACGGAAATCTCCGCAGCGTCGGCCGCGAGAGCGAAACGCTCGGCAACGCCATTGGCGCTGGCATCCAGGATGGCGGACTGGGTGGAAACCTGGTCAATTCCCGCAAAGCTCACGCCACCCACGTCTGCCGAACCATCGGCACTCCCCAACACCCAGCGAGCACCCGTTGACGTCACCACGCGATCGATACCGGTACCGGCATTCACGGTATTTACCGTATCAAAATTGATGCCCCCGGCCTGCACACTGCCATCGGCCGCCAGCTCGAACTGGGTATCGACATCCGCACCCTGGAGGACGCCGCTGCCACCCAGCGCCTGCTCTACGGCGGTAAACGCAATACCCGCTTGCGCTACGCTGCCAGACACCCGCCCAAGCTGCCACTCTTCACCGGAAAGTCCCCTCACCCTGTCGGCACCGCTACCACCAGCCACAGAAGCCACATCGGTGAAGGTCATGCCGGTAACGCTCAGAGCATTCTCTCCACTGATCTCAAACTCTTCATCCGCGGCGCTGCCTGTCAGTGCACCAGTGTTGGAAACGGAACTGACCCCGCTGACCTGGATACCGCCAGTGACAATCGTCCCGCTGTCGTTCAGGGATACGCTGTTCAGGGCCTGCAAATGTGTGGCTGCGCCCTGTAGTGCGAGGAAGCTGATACCACTGAAATCAGCGCCGCCAGTTGCGACGCTGCCGCTCCCCGTTATCGTCGCGAGCGACTGACCATTGGCCACAAGACTGGCGCCCTGCCCGACAAAATTCTCTACCTCGCTGAACTGGATACCTTCATGCTCGACGCGATTGTCTGCGGCGAGCACATAGCCCCGACCCTCACGGGAGATCACCGTATCCTCGGAGCCCGCGCCAGCAGATACCGAGCTGAGGCCACTGAACGCAACGCCGTAGACGGACAGCGCACCGTCTCCGGTAATCACATACTGCTCGGAAGCACTGGTGCCGATAAGGCTCGAGGCGAAAGCACTATCCACTCCCGTAAACCGGATATTTCCGCCAGTAAAGGCGCCATCGACGCCGGCGAGCGTCACCGGGCCGGCGAGCGTAACGCCATCCAGCCCGGCACCACCGGCCACAGCGGTGATTCCGTCAAATTCGAACCCGCCCACACCGATGCTGTTTGTCCCGGTGACCGTGAACTGGTGTCCGCCATCGTGGCCTCTGAGCTCGCCATTTCCTCCGGACAGATTCGCGATACCGGAAATGTTCACTCCGCTGTGAACGACACCGCTCGCACCGGCGACGAGTGCCCAATTACCCGCGAAAAGACTCGCGAGGCTGTCGACACCGCCACCGCCATTGAGCGTCGTAACTCCGCTAATCCTGACCTTGTTGGACAGTTCGGTGATCACTCCATCGCCACTCATTTCAAACTGATCGGCATTCCCTGTCCCGGTCAGCACTCGCGCGCTGGCCGATGCGAAATCGGAGAAAATGAGGCCATCCGCATAAAGCGCTTCTTCACTATCCGCGAGCATCAGACCATTTGCATAGGCGAGGGCGTCGAGAGAATCATCGCCCAATCCGCCAATGACCTGTGACATGCCGTAAGCAGTAAAGGCTCCAATTCCGACACCTCCATCTCCATAGAGCACGAAGCTGTCCGCAATATCCGTGCCGTGAAGTGCGCCACCAGCTGTGAACAATGTGGCATCACCCCAGAAAATGACGCCATTGTTGACGGCACTGCCATCACTACCAATAAACCAGTCCAGATTGCCAAAACCGGTAATCGTATTGGAGCCAGCTTGGGTATCGACAGCGACGAACTTACCCACGGTGTTACCGTTTACGACGATATTGCCCTCAGCATCGAATTCGACATCATCGTCCCCATTGCCCGTAAACAGCGTGTCCCCGGATGCATCAGCAAAACCGCTGAAAAGAATTTGACCTCCATTGAAGGAAAAATGCCCTGGCTCTAATAAGGAGACAGCGCTTTCTGCATCCAGAGTATCGGTACCGCCACCGCCGGCCACATTTACCAGCCCGGACATCGTGATATTGGCGATATCGACATTACCTGCGGCATCCAATAAAAATACTTCGTTATTTACCGAACCAACGAGATTCGCAAAGCTGGCCGTGCGAATACCGGAGAATACAACGGTGTCCGCGATCGAAAGTTGATTATCGATTCCTGTCAGTTTCAGCGAGCCGCTGTAGGCGGTCGCATCCAGGTCATCACTTTCAGTGCCGATGAGATTGCCACCTTCAACGCCCGTCAGACCCTCAAAAATGATATCTCCATAGCGAACAACGGCGCCGCTGCCGTCAACATCGAGCAATTCAAATTCATCTTTGCCGGCGGTGCCGACGAGACCGGCAGATGTCGCCGTCAGATCGCCAAACTGATGGAATTTGATATCGTTATTTGTCGCGGTATCAACGTCTACGAGTATCCAGTTTGCACCATCTGCACCAACCACCCTGCTGTCGCTGCCTTCAATGGCGAACACCTCGGACACTTCGTGCAATATCATCGACAGGGTGCTGATCGTCCTGTCGGCAAACACGGTGAACTCTTCGCCGAGGGAACTTCCGCGGATCCGGGAGGCCGTTATCTCGGAAAGCCCGCTGAAATCCAGGCTGTCGGCACTGGCCTCTCCCGCGCTGCCATTCAGGCTGATGGCCTTGGCGTAACTGCTCGCGTCGAGCTTCCCGCCAGCACCCGCGGCCACGGATTCCAGATTGTTGAAGGTCATACCGTATATCGACACGGCTTCATCGCCGGCAACGGCGCCACCGTTAAGGGTGAACTCACTGTTGCCGATACCACCGGTCAGCACACCGCTGGTGGTGTTGAACTGGTCGATGGTAAAGAAGCGGATACCATCATCGAGCTGGGCGTAGGCCTTGGCCTCTCCGGCATCCCATCCCAGCGCCCAGGCACTGCCTCCGGACACGGTGTCCGTGCCCGCGCCACCAATGACGGTGGACAGCCCGCTAAAACTGATCAGGTCGCTGCTGATACCGGCACCACTGACCGCGAAGCTGCTGCCTGCCGCTGCGGCATTCAGGGTATGTGCGGTGACGTTCCCGAGGCCGGTGTAGACAACGCTGTTGACCGAGACACTGTTGTTCGCGCCCAACAGCGATACCGGACCGGCAAACGCGGAGGCCAGCAGGGTGTCACCACCACCGGCGGCGACGCTGCTGAAATTCTCGAAGGTGAGACTGTTGACGGCCAGTGAGCCATCGCTCTGCAGGGTATAGGTTTCCACCGCCGCAGATCCGGTAAGCGCACTGTTCAGGGCATCGACATGCCAGTCGCCTTCAAACAACACGCCCCGATTGCTGACCCCATCATTTTCCAGCCGCCAGCCACCACTGCCGCTGATCCGGTTGCCCAGGTCCCCGCGCACCCGGCTCACGCCGCTCAGGACAAAGGCACCGTCAGCCAGCGACAGGGTATTGGCGGCACTGATATCCAGGTTCGCCTGCGCGATGTCTTTCAGTGCGGTTGCGTCGATCTGGCTCGCCGCAATGCTGGAGAAGCCGTTAAGCAGCATGCCCGTATCGCCGATCTGGCTATTGCCGGCCGCGTCTTTCAGGAATACATAGGTATCCACCAGTGCGCTGGCATCCAGGCTGTCTGTGCCACCACCGCCGGTGATGTGACTCAGGTTGGCATACTGATAGGTCGAGGTGCTGACCCTCACGCTTCCAACCGCCATCAGGGTGTACGCTTCTCCGGCGGAGGTTCCCTGCAGACCGGCATTGTTGGCCTCAAGGATCTCTACCTCAGTGAAGTTGATACCGCTCAGATTGGCGGTCGCAGTTGTCTGCACCGAAAGGTCTTCACCCTCTCGCTCACGCACGATGTCCAGAATGCTCGTGTCGGTAGAGTTGCCGGCGGCAATACTGCTCACGCCTTTGAGCCGCAGGCCGGATGTTTCTTCCAGTACGCCATCCGCCTGGATAGCAAACACCTCGGCGACGTCATCGGCACCGTTGATCGTCGATGCGGTGATTTCCGCGAGCCCGCTGAAATCCAGGCTGTCGGCACTGGCCTCCCCCGCGCTGCCATTCAGGCTGATGGCCTTGGCGTAACTGCTCGCGTCGAGCTTCCCGCCAGCACCCGCGGCCACGGATTCCAGATTGTTGAAGGTCATACCGTATATCGACACGGCTTCATCGCCGGCAACGGCGCCACCGTTAAGGGTGAACTCACTGTTGCCGATACCACCGGTCAGCACACCGCTGGTGGTGTTGAACTGGTCGATGGTAAAGAAGCGGATACCATCATCGAGCTGGGCGTAGGCCTTGGCCTCTCCGGCATCCCATCCCAGCGCCCAGGCACTGCCTCCGGACACGGTGTCCGTGCCCGCGCCACCAAAGACGGTGGACAGCCCGCTAAAACTGATCAGATCGCTGCTGATGCCGGCACCACTGACCGCGAAGCTGCTGCCTGCCGCTGCGGCATTCAGGGTATGTGCGGTAATGTTCCCGAGGCCGGTGTAGACAACGCTGTTGACCGAGACACTGTTGTCCACGCCCCGTAGGGTTACCGGACCGGCAAACGCGGAGGCCAGCAGGGTGTCACCACCACCGGCGGCGACGCTGCTGAAATTCTCGAAGGTGAGACTGTTGACGGCCAGTGAGCCATCGCTCTGCAGGGTATAGGTTTCCACCGCCGCAGATCCGGTAAGCGCACTGTTCAGGGCATCGACATGCCACTCGCCTTCAAACATCACGCCCCGATTGCTGACCCCATCATTTTCCAGCCGCCAGCCACCGCTGCCGCTGATCCGGTTGCCCACGTCCCCTCGCACCCGGTTCACGCCACTCAGGACAAAGGCACCGTCGGCCAGCGACAGGGTATTGGCGGCACTGATGTCCAGGTCCGCCTGCGCGATGTCTTTCAGCGCGGTTGCGTCAATCTCGCTCGCCGCAATGCTGGAAAAGCCGTTGAGCAACATGCCCGTATCGCCGATCTGGCTATTGCCGGCCGCGTCTTTCAGGAATACATAGGTATCCACCAGTGCGCTGGCATCCAGGCTGTCTGTGCCGCCGCCTCCGGTGACATGAGTCAGCCCCGAGAATCTGTAATTCCACCCGTCCACGGTCACCGTATTTTCATCGATCAGCACGATGTTTTCATTTGCCGACAATGCAACAACACCGGCGTTATTGGCCTCAAGCACTTCAAGGGACGCCAGTGCTATACCGTCAAACTCGTCTGAACTCAGCTTGCCCGCCGCCTTATTTCGACTCAGCTCCCAATTGGCCTGAGCCCTGCCAACCAGAGTATCCTCACCATTGAGTCCATCAATCCGGCCCACACCCACAATTTCTGTCGCCAGGTAACTGACACCATCCGTCGTCAGGGTGAAGCGATCTTCGCCATCCGTACCTTCCAGAACACTATCGTCGCCAAGCTCAAGCCTGCTCACATTCTGGAAACTTGCCAAAGGATCCGCATCTTCATCCGCGCCCCTGGCATAGACCACGATTTCATCGTCGATACGGGTAGCGGTGCTGCGTGACGTCTGCGCACTGGCGTCGACGACGGCGATACCACCATTGTTGGTGACCTCCATCGTATCGGTCGAGGTGATATCACCGAGTACACTGCTCGAGTCGGTGTCTGTTACAGAACTGCCAACCGCCAGACTGAAACTTCCAGCCTGCACATCCCCGGTATTCAAAAATCCCTTGGCCGCAGAAACACTGACTGCACCACCAGAAATGCTATCCGCCCGATCGGCACTGATTGATCCCGCGTTTATCACATCATCCGCGGCAGACAGGGTAACAGTGCCGGCTCCGCCACTTGTATCGGGCGCTACTTCAGCAATGAGGCTACTGCCCGCCCCAAGATTTATCGCTGCAACGGATTCGCCATTATAGGAAGAAGCAGAAAGACGGATTGTTCCACCGTCAGTACTGATACCTTTTGCAGTAACCGTACCGGTATTATTGATCGCCGCCTGTGCAAAGCCATCGGCAACCCTGGCCTCCATCACCACATTGGCAGCGACGATTGTTCCTGCATTCTCGATGGCGTGAGATGCATAATCGCTATTGAACTCTTCAATGAAATCATTCTGGTCAATCTGCACACCGATAAGACCATTCGCATCCAATGACAACACGGCCTTGTCGGCAGAGTAAAAATTTACATTTCCAACCACCAGACTGCTATCAATACCACTATTGATACTGGCGTGATTCTTAACGCTCTTGCCAATAAAGGTTACGCCTCGCGGCGCATTAATCTCGCCGACAGCATCAATTACACCAATATCGCCAGCGGCCCCATCCAGCACTGAAAATTCAAACCCTTCGCCGACACCGGTTATACCTCCATCGAGCGCGGAAAGGGTCAGCGCTTCGACATTTATCGAAGCATTTTCACCGAACAGAATTCCATTGGGATTTATCAGAACGACGTGGCCGTTAGAATTAATATCCCCCAGTATCCTGGATACCCCACCAGACTGAACGACCCGGTTGACGATCACCGAGGAGGCCTGCGACACGCTGTAGTCGCTCCCGAACTGAAACGTCACATACTCATCTTGCCCGATATTGAATGTATCCCAATCAATCTTTGCAAAACCAACACCTATTTCAAAGGTCGAATCGCCATCAAAAGCGACTTCGCCGATCACCGTTTCTGGATCATACGTTCCCGGGCTTGCCACGGCAGAGTGGACGGTAAAAAGACCTGCAAATGCCAACTGGGCTGCCTTGACCGCAACGGACAGAGTACTTTTTTTCATGTTCATATTCATTGCCGATTTCTGCGAAACGGCACCCTGGGCACCGCCATATTCGTTTGCGAAAAAAGTGTTTACTGCAAGAAATAGGAAAAATCCGCATACACCGTAGGATCATCCGCATCATCCCCGGCGCCATCAATGGAAGACCGGGACATGGTCGGCCAGGCTACAGAAAGCTGGCTGGCCCAGTTTTCGCTCCAACTGAACTTGAACAGGAACCCCGCTCCGGAAAATGCCGCCCAGTCGTTGGCAAGATCGGCCTCAAAGTTATTGACTACGCCGTAACCAAGGTCCGCAATCAGCGCCACCTGCAACATATCATTCAGGCGATTCCCAAAAACTCTCGGATTAATGGCGTCGGGGAAGGATGGGTACCATTCCGCAGAGAGCAAACCAGCCTGGTCAGCGGAAAAATCACGGACGTCAAATGCGCGCACACCATTCGCACCGCCGAGGGAGAACTGTTCAAACGCCGGCAAACCATCCTCACTGTACTGCCAGCGACTTTTGACGATAAGCCTGGATTTTGATTCCACAAATGGCATTGGCAAGAACAACAGCGAACTCGTTTCCGCCGCAAATTTTTCAAACTCGGACGTTGTATCTAACTCCGTTTGCCCGGAGTAGCTTTCGAGTTCGCCATATTGCACCTTGGCATTGACCACATTCAGCATGGGAACGACACCACCAGAAAGATGATCAAGGTACACGCCAAACTCGCCACCCAATGCATGATTGGATTGATCGAGGATGGGAGTAATTGAAGTGAGTTCCGATTTTTTATCGGTAAGACTGAATGAACCGGAAATATTGAAATCACGGGAGCGCTTGAATTTGTGGTCAACGCTCAAGGCATAGCTTTCATTTTGGCCTTCCAGATCCAGAAGGTTGATGAAATTTTTTTTATCTTCAACATCCTGGATTTTGAACCGATTGTAATCCGCCGAGACCTGGATTCTTGTCCGAGGGCTAAATACCGGCAAACTGTACTTGAACTGACCGAGATTGGAACCAAACCCGGAATCAAAACTGTCAATACCCGCCGATTTCAAATAGCCGACGGTCAACTCATCGCCGATACCCAGTGGGTTAAACCAGTCCACGGACGTGAATATCCGATTGTCGCCGGTAAAGGTAGACCCGTGATTATCCATGCGCGTGACCAGTCGCCAGGAGTTCTCATCCCGTACCTTCAGGTTGAGACGGGTCTCCCCGGGATTGTCACCCGGGCTGAAATAACCGGTCACATTCAGCGCGGGAAGATCATTCAGAAGGTAGAGGGACTCCTCGATATTCTTGTGATTAACCAGCTTTCCCTGTTGGCTGGAGAAGGCGCTGGCCAGCTGCTTTTCTTTATATTCTTTGTTGTCGTGAACGGATATCTGGCCGAGGATCCCCTCCTGGACTGAAAAGGTAACGATACCGTCTTTCACCTCCTGGGCAGGAATCTGCACCTGGGCGAGAAACAGCCCCTGCTGGCGGTAAAATCGGGTAAGTTCCGCCGCAATATCTTCAAGGTCTACATAACTCAAGCCGCGCTGCGCGTTCTGACGCTCGAGCACATTGACCAGCTTGCGCAGTTCTCTGGGACCAAGGCTTTCCGGTGAATAGCGGGCACCCATACCATCCAGCAACAGCGCGATTTCCTTAAGGTTATCAACGGTGTAGCCCGCGGCGACAACCTTGTCTTCCTGCATGTATTTAACACGCAATTCCTCGGCCTTTTTTTCGATGACCTCCCGCTCGATACCAAATTCCGGATACTCCACCAACCGATGGAAGCGGAATCCCCGCACGGAGATTCGCGGACCGATTTCGCGCCCCGACACTTCCGGGATATCGGTATCCAGATTGGGGTCCCGAGCCTCTTTTGCGCGCCGCTCGAACTCCTCGGCCACATCGGCATCGTCTACATGGGGTACATCCTGTTCAAACGCCTGCTTTACACGACTTCTGAAGCCGCCATCACCGTCATCCGCATTCGCCAGCGCCGGCGCAAGCAAAACGCTGCATGCCGAGATCCATAACAATCCCTTGTTCTTGAAAACCACATTCCCCCCTTGGAATATTCCATGCTCGATCGCGAGCGCCGACACAAAGTCAAAATCGCTTGCGTATCAGAAACTGATTAAGAGTTTCGCCGACGGTCAGCGCATCAGGTCTCTCACGACCCGGAATCCGGTAACCTCGTCCGGATCACCGCTGTGCAGTGTTTTTGAGGTGGCGAGACAGCGGCTCATCGCATCCTGTCGGCTTCCGCCCGCGGCAATCAGTTGTTGATCTATCCCCACAACCCATTCCTGTACATTGCCAACGGCATTGACGATTCCGAATGGATTGGCTGTTCCTGAGTTTACCGGCACCAATTCCAGACCTTTTTCGATACCGCCGTAGCGCAGGTAGCAGTTTCGATCGGAAACTTCCTCCTGGCCGTTGGCACTCGCGGCCGCGAACCATTCGGTTTCCGATGGCAGGCGATAGTGGCGTCCAGTCTCGGTACTCAGCCACTGAATATACTGTTCCGCCTGGGTACGACTGATGCTGTGTACCGGCAGAGTGCCGATTTCAAGATCACCATTCCCACACGAGCCTTTTGCCTGGCAGAAACGTGTGAATTCAGCATTGGAAATTTCGTATTTCCCCACCGCCAGTGGACGCCCGGCGGCACCGTTGACGACAACCATCTCCGGCCCATTGCCACCGGACGCCATCGGATCGGCACAGGTATAGCGATCCCCGCGCGCACCGCTACCCGGGCGCAAGTGGGCACAGTAATCAATATCAAATTGGGCAAGCTGTGATTGTGACGGCAGCAGAGTTCGCGCTTCCTTCACCAACACTTCCGTACGCTCGGGATTTTTCTGTGCCAGCCCCGCAAAACAGGATGTCAGCTCCTCCGCAATCACCGGTCGCAAAACCTGTGCTTTCGCGCCGTCGACGCTGGCGAGGCGACGGAGAGCACCGCCAATGGCGGATATCTGCATACCAAAGTCACACCGCAGTGCTCCTTCCATATCATCCAGTACCAGATTGATCTGCCGTTGCTTTTCCTGTGCCGCCAGGCGCTGCTGGGCCCGGATCTCTTCCTGGCGTTGACGCTCGGCTTCGCGCTCCGCGGCGATACGCTCATCTTCCAGGCGCTGCCGCAGCTCCTCCCGCTCCTGTGCCAGTTGCGCTCGAATTGTGTCCGCGCCATCCACGTTTTCGTTCCAACTGGCCGCGCGACCGAGCATTTCCTCCGCCGGTTCAAGATTTCCCAGCGTCAACTGGCCCGTAGACGCAGCAATAAACAGCTCCGATACCTGGCGATGTACGGAAGCGGGAAACCGGGTGTCCTGCGGGTTCAGTGCGGTGTACTCTTTCAGTTCGACACGCAGGTCACGCTCCCACGAGGGTGTCAGTACACTCAAGCCCAACAGGCGATTGATCGCTTCCCGCTTGTCCGCTATACGGCGCTCGAGAAGCTCACGCTGCAGTTTTTTCTCCAACTCCACTTTGACGCGCTGCTGTTCCGCGGCATTTTCCTGCTCGAGATGGGTGTAACCGACACCACCGGCCACCAGCATCGCCACAATCAGACCGCCAAATGCCCACTTCCAGCCGGTCTTCCCGAAAAATTGTTGTACAAAGCGTTCTACGGTTGCCGTTCTCTGTGACCGTTGAAATGCGAGCGCCGCTTCCAGTGCCCGCCATTGCCGCCGGCTTAGAGCGCGAATGCGCTTGGGTTTGAGCTTCTGCTCAAACGCCTTATCTGCGGGAACCTTGCCAAATGGATGACGCCCGCTGAACAGTTCATACGCAACGCAACCCAGCGCATAGACATCATCGCAGGGTTGGGGCTCACTACCCTTCAGCATTTCGAAGCTGGCGTAGGCGGGCGTCAGGGCTCCCAGGGTGCCGGCATCGAAAATGGTTTTTTCCCCCGCCTTGCTGGCAACACCGCCCTCGGAAACTGCGCGCGCAATACCGAAATCAATGACCTTCGCACCTTTTTTTCCGGTGACGAATATATTTCCCGGTTTGAAATCGGAGTGAACGATCTTATGGGAATGTGCGTAGATAAGAGCCTGGGATACATCCCGTAATACGGACGCTGCGCGCTCCTTCTCCAGACCCACGTCCGCATGCTCTCGCAACAGCTTGTCGAGTGGTGCGCCCTCAAGGAACTCCATGGTCATGAACACGCGATCGCCTTCACGGTCGAAGTCGAATACGGTCACGATATTGGGGTGGGCGAGAGTCTGAGACTTGCGCGCTTCGCGCTGCAGGGAAATAAACGCGTCGGGATGCTTCTGAAAATCTTCGTTCAGAAGCTTGATGGCAACATACGGATCACTGTCACTGGCTTCGAGCTTGCGGCGATCCAGTGCTTTGTACACGGCACCCATGCCGCCAACACCGAGGAGTTTATCAAGCTCAAAGCGCCCCTTGATGATCGTTTTGGTTACGGCACCTTCGCGAGACGTGGAGGGTTCAAAATGGACGGCCTCGCGGGGCCGGGGCATCTGCCCCGAAGGGCTGACGGAATCGACAATTACGGTGGCATCAGGGCCGGCGGATACATCAGCCTCAAGGCCGGGTACACGGGGAATCAGCCCCGGGTTCGCACCTACCGGCGGATGATCATTGGCGCCCGTGCGATCGTGTCCGACAAAAACCGTTACATCGGAGTCGTCACATGCCGACAGAGCCTCGCCGGCCTTCTTGACTATAAGGGTTTTGTCATTCACAACCATCTCCCTGGTGTAAATACGCAGCGCTTCCGGTCGCCGCCAAGATTAGGGCATCGTTAAGACACCACAGCTAGCATTTCAAACCACACGTCCACATCCGCAGATGTGTAATCGGATGTGCATCCATCATCATCGGCAATGCCATCGCCAGAGTCTGGAGGCGGCGAATTATAACCAACGCACATTGGCTCAACAATTAAAGTGCACACTGAAAAGTATCAAAATCCATTACACACTCTTACACTCGATAAAACCTGCACACAGCAAAAGTACACGCGTACCATTTAGAAAATTATTTCACGGCAACCTGAAACAAAAGTACCAATTTGCCGTTAAAAATTAGTGTCAGAGTCGAATTTCCATGGCTATTAGCAGCAGAAAAAAATTTCCGTTAATTGGTGTCGGAGTGAGCAAGCGGAAACACAGAAAATGCAACTGTGAACATCCCCTCTACCGTTTAAATGGTGCCAGAGTCGATTAAATAATTAAATTAGCCGGTTTTTTTTTCAATCTTCGTCTGCTTAAATTCGATTCGCTTGCCAGAACGGCATCACCTGAACTACTGCGATTGCGGCGGTAAGGGATTAACCACCATCAAGTCCACACCATATTGAGGGATTAAACATGGCTATTTACATGAACTTCAACAACAAGGCCCCCGCAGGAAACGTCACCGCGAAAGGCTACGAAGACTGGATCGAAGTTGACAGCTTTAACTTCGGTGTAGGCCGCGGCGTTTCCATGGAAGCCGGCGCTGTTGCCAACCGTGAAGCCACCCGCCCGAGCATCAGCGAAGTGACCGTAACCAAGCGTATCGATGCCGCTTCCGGCGGCCTTTTCAAGGCTTCCGTTACCGGTGACGAAGGCGTGAAAGTTGAAATCCATGTAGTTCAGACCGGCGCCAAATCCGTTGAAAAATATGCGGTCTACAAACTGGAGGACGTTCTGGTTTCCTCCTACAGCATGACCGCTTCCGCCGGTGGCGCCCCTTCCGAGTCGCTGTCCCTGAGCTTTGCGAAAATCGAAGCCGAGCTGAACCACGCCGACAAAACCAACAAGAATCCGAAAAACATGCGTGTTGGGTACGATCTCACCACGGCTACTCCGCTCTAACAGCCGTATTGCCGTATCGGGCCGGGCGCGCAGTCTTGCACTGCGCCTCCGGCCTTTGGCGTTAAACCAACGTTGAAAATGCAGTCGGGAGTACACTACCGGTGCGTACTTTCAGGAAGCCGGCACCTATAGGGAAATGGGTCTGATATGTCTTCTATCAATCAAGAAAAGCGCTTGATCCGGGTGAAATGTCCGCTGGGCAGCGACGCCTTCATAGCTACCGCGTTAACCGGCGAAGAACATATATCCAAACCGTATCGGTATCAGATCACTCTGCTTTCAGACAATCACGATATCGCTCAGTCCGATATTGTCGGCAAGCCATTCAATGTAAGCATCCACTATGCGGAATCGGAGCGCTACATCGACGGGTTTGTAACACACTTCTCCATGCACGATATCAACCCGGAAGGCATGCGGCGGTATATCGCCGTCATCCAGCCTGGATTGTGGTTCACAAATCTTTCCGGCGAAAACCGCATTTTTGAAAAGAAGTCCGCCAAGGACATCATCACGGCTGTGTTCGCAAAATACAGCAAGGAAATCCAGTTCAGCCAGAAACTGACGGCCGAATATATTAGCCGTGAATACTGCGTGCAGTTTAACGAATCCGACTTCCAGTTTGTTACCCGTCTGATGGCTCAGGAAGGCATTTCCTATTACTTCAAGCACTCCGACAACGGCCACGAATTGGTCCTGTGTGATGAGCACAAGGATTTTTATGACTGCGCTTCAGAAAAAATCGAGTACGACGGAGGTGGCAGCAACCCAAGGAAAAATTCCGTGTCCAGCTGGCATCGGGACTTTCACTATCACGGCGGCGGCTTCGAGTTTCGCGACTACAACGAATATACCGTTGGCAAAGACAACCTCAAGAGTGTAAAAACCGCCAGCAAGCTCAACGGTGTAGACGGCTATATACAGGGCCTGTATGGGTTGAACCACTTCGAAGCAGACGGGGAGCACCAGCACAAATTCAGTGATAGTTACCACGGCGCTCTCGCCAAACGCGCCACCGAGGCGCAGGAAAGCCGCTTTGATGTTGGTCACGGCAGCAGTGACTGTCCACAACTGGCTGCAGGCGGTTGCTTTCAGCTGGAGCACACGATCAAGTCTGAGAAAGGCAAATACCTGCTGACTTCCGTACGCATCACCGCCACAGACAGCAACAGCGACGACTCAGAGTTCCGCAACACATTTAGCTGCATTCCCGAAAAAATCACACCGCGACCAGATCCTTTTGTAGGCAGCATTAAAATACTGTACCCCCAGGTTGCGGAAGTCGTCAGTGTCAAAGCCACCGAATCTTCGGGATCGAACGATCCTTTCACCCAGGTCAAAGTCAAGTTCCCCTGGAACTCATCACAGAACAGCTGCTGGGTACGGGTGATGCAATCTTTCTCGGGAAAAAATTGGGGCGCAAACTTTGTTCCTCGGGTTGGCCAGGAAGTCATCATCAGCTATATCAATGGTGACCCGGAAAGACCGGTGGTAACCGGTGCGGTGTACAACGGCGATAATAACGGCCCTAATTACACCGCCACCCAGAGCGGCTGGAAGACCCAGTTCGGAAAAAGCAAAATCAATGAGTTCCGGTTTGACGACAAGGCGGGAGAAGAAGAAGTCTATATGGAAGCAGGGAAAGACCACAATTTCCTGATCCACAACGATCAGTCCGGAAAAATTGACAACAACCAGACGCTGGAAATCAAGAAAAATCGCATACTTACCATCGCGGAAGGCGATGAATCCGTTACGCTGAACAAAGGTAATCAGACAATAAAACTCGGCAGCGGCAATCAAAAAGTGGATATTGGCGGCAGCCAGACCATCAGTGTGACCAATGCCATCAAGATCAGCTCCAATGCTTCCATTGAACTCAAGGTCGCAGGCAACAGTATTAAATTGTCGCCGTCGGGTATTACCATCAAGGGCACCACACTCTCCTGCAAGGGAGACGCTACGGCGGAGGTCGCTGCCAGCGGCATACTGACGCTGAAAGGCGGACTGACCAAAATCAATTGATGAGAGTACGCAATGACGGATCTGGTAAAAGTTCAGGCGGCAACGGCGGCGGAGTTGCTGCAGTATATAGACATCAGTGAAGAAGCCAGCAGCTTTGTGGTCCCGGAGACGGCGCCGGAAATCAGCATAAACCGGCTGATGGAAGCGGGTTTCTTCGCCGACGCTATCAAATTGCTGGCTCTTGGCCTGCCGAAAAGGGAATCGGTGTGGTGGGCCTGCCTTTGCGCCAGAGATATTCACGGGCCGCAGGCAGACGATGATAATACCGGCGCACTGTTAGCGGCGGAAAGCTGGGTGAAAAGTCCCAATGAGGAACGCCGTCTGAACTGCAAAATGTACGGTGAAAAAACCCGCTACAAAACACCCGCCAGCTGGGCCGCTACGGCCGCAGCCTGGAGTCACGGAAGCCTGGCGGCACCCGGCGAACCCAATATCGAGCCGCCCGCCCACCTCTATGCGCACGCCGTGGCCGGCAGTGTCACCCTGGCGGCGGTACTGGCCAATCCCGTTAATGCGGAAAAACCCTTTCTGCGCTTTCTGCAACAGGGTCTGGACCTGGCCCGTGGTGGCAATGGCAAATTGACGCCGCGTGCCGCGGACAGTCAATTGGTAGGGAGTTGAGCATGGGAAAACCTGCATCCCGTATTACCGACCTGCATGTGTGCCCAATGGTGACCGGTACCGTACCCCATGTCGGGGGGCCTATTGTAAGCCCCGGTGGACCCACCGTTCTGATTGGCAATTTACCCGCGGCCACCGTTGGCAGCACCTGTACCTGCGTCGGGCCGCCGGATTCCATCGCAATGGGTAGTACAACCGTTCTCATCAGCAATAAACCGGCCGCGCGCATGGGAGATACCACCGCACACGGTGGCAAGATCGTTGTGGGGTGCCCCACTGTTTTGATCGGTGGATAAAAAGCCCCGCAATGCAGGGCTATTTATTCGTACCTAGTGATCATCCATTCAGCCGATAGCTGAAATCCCCCTCGTCCGACGCGCCAATATGCACACTGACAATTTCCTCTCCCCTGGCCATTCGATCCAGGCATTCACTGGCCAGTGATGGCAGCAGGGTACGGTTCAGAATAACTTCGATATTGCGCGCACCGGTGTCGGCCTCCTGGCAGCGGGCGACAATGTTGATCAGCACGTCTTCATCGTAGCTGAACGCTGCCCCGTAGTGCTCTTTGACCCGCTTTTCAATTCTGCACATATTGATCCGGCAGATTTCCACCAGATTTTCATCGTCCAGCGGGTAGTAGGCAATCACATTGGCGCGCCCGAGGAATGCCGGTTTGAATTTCTGTAGCAGGTGTGGGCGGATGTTGTCGAGCAGGACTTCCGGCTCCGGCTTTTCTTCCACCTGATTGAAGATCGCGCGGATCGCCTCTTCGCCCGCATTGGACGTCATGATGATTACGGTATTCTTGAAGTCGATATCCCGACCTTCGCCGTCCTTGATGGTGCCCTTGTCAAACAGGTTGTAGAAAATATCCTGTACGCCCGGATGCGCCTTTTCCATCTCGTCCAGCAGGATGACCGAATAGGGTTTCCTGCGTGCCGCCTCGGTCAGTACACCGCCCTCACCGTATCCTAAATAGCCGGGAGGGGAGCCGAGCAGCATGGAGACCTTGTGCTCCTCTTTGAACTCCGACATGTTGATGGTCGTGATGCTCTGCTCACCACCAAACAGTGCATCAGCCAGCGCCAGTGCGGTTTCGGTCTTGCCCACACCGCTGGTGCCGCAGAACAGGAAGACCCCCACGGGTTTGCGCGGATCCGTCAGTCCCGCGCGCGACGTGCGGATGGCCTGAGCCACGGCTTCCAGTGCATGGGGCTGTCCGATCACCCGTTTGTTCAGGCGTTCGGCCAGACTCTGCACCGCGACGATTTCGTCACTGACCATTTTGCCGACAGGAATACCTGTCCAGTTGGCAATCACAGCGGCGATGGACTGCTCGTCCACCGCGGGCTGCATCAGCGGTGTGTCGCCTTGAATTTCACGCAGCTCGCTCCCCAGACGCTGCAACTGCTGTTTCAGATCGCCCAGCTCGGAGGAATCCGCGGCATTATCGCCCTGCTGGCGAGTGAAGACCTCGTCGATCTGCTCGCGCAGTACCTGGATCTGGGTAATCAGTTCCAGTTCCTGCCGCTGCTGCTCCTGTAGCTGTTCCAGGCGCTGCTGTGCTTCCAGTCTCTGCGCCTGCAGTTCCTGCAGATACTCCTCATGAACACCACTGGCCGCATTTTCCCGCTGCAGTTTTTCCACGGTTCTGGTGGCGCTGTCGATGATTCGCTGGGCGTCCTCGATGGCCCCCGGGGTGGCAGACTGGCTCAGCGCCACGCGTGCGCACGCGGTATCCAACAGGCTTACGGATTTGTCCGGCAGCTGACGACCGGGAATATAACGATGGGACAGCTTCACCGATGCCACCACCGCTTCATCGAGAATTCGGACACGGTGGTGGGATTCAAGATTGCCCGCAATACCGCGCATCATGTCGATGGCTTTCTGTTCATCCGGCTCTTCCACTTTCACTACCTGGAAGCGACGGGTCAGTGCCGGGTCGCGCTCGAAGTATTTTTTGTACTCGGCCCAGGTAGTAGCCGCGATGGTGCGGAGTTCTCCCCGCGCCAGCGCGGGCTTGAGCAGGTTGGCGGCATCTCCCTGCCCCTCTTTACCGCCGGCACCGATCATGGTGTGCGCTTCGTCGATAAACAGGATGATCGGCTTCGCGGATGCGCGCACTTCTTCAATCACGGATTTGAGACGATTTTCAAACTCGCCTTTGACGCTGGCGCCCGCCTGCAACAGCCCGAGGTCCAGAGTTCTGACACTGACATCCCGCAACGGTGCCGGCACATCGCCGCTGACGATACGCAGGGCAAAACCTTCCACCACCGCGGTTTTGCCGACGCCGGCCTCGCCGGTGAGGATCGGATTGTTCTGGCGGCGACGGGTGAGGATATCAATGCATTGGCGAATTTCTTCATCGCGCCCGAGTACCGGATCAATCTCGCCTCTGGCCGCCCTTTCCGTGAGGTTGACGGTGTATTTGTCCAGCGCTGGCGCCTTGCTTGCGACCGCCGCTACCGCGCCACTTTCGCTTCCTGAACCGCTCGCCGCCGCACCGCTCAATGCGGAAGACTCGCCACTGTGACCGAACATCGCGCGGGCGGTTTCGCGAATGGATTCCGGTGCGATGCCCTTGAGCTCCGGGCAGGATTCCAGCAGCTGGCGACGCGATGATTCATCCAGCAGCAGCGCAGCGAGCAGATGTCCGGAACTGACAGCGCGATGGCCATAGTCGATGGAGGCGAGCATCCAGCCGTTCTTGGCGGCGTCCACAATCGTGGGCGACAGGGCAGCGGGACGGCTGCTGCCGGATTTGAAGCGTGCGATCGCGGTTGCCAGTTGTCTGGCGACATTGGACGGATTCACATCGTGCTTTTCCAGCAGATGGTAAAAATCGGTATCCGACTGATCGAGCAGTTTAAGCAGCCAGTGCTCCAGCTCAACGTTGTACTGACTCTGGGCCAGGCACAAACCCGCCGCGCCTTCCAGCGCGTCGCGCATGTATGGCGTCATGGTATCTACGAGTCGTTTGAGATCGATATTGATCATGGCATTCGTTCCCTTATTGAATTCCCTGTCGTTAGAGGAAAGCGGCGATGGTTCACGCCACGGGTAGTGCTTCATCCGGCGATACACGATCCGCGCTCAGGTTGATTTCCACCCGCTCGTCGTATTGCTGGTCACTGGACATATGGGTATTCCAGCCGAGCAGTGGCTCGCATTCATTGTCCGCAGCCAGCTGCACCGGCGCGACCTGACCGGTAAACAGCGATACGGAAATCTCAAAATCCATTTCAATACCGGCAGAGAGCTGCACAAAGGATTTGAGCGCTTCCAGCTTTTCACTGCCCGGCGCGATGGTCATGTGGTCGTCGTAGGCCATCGGCTCGATAACCACGCGAAATTTGTTCTGGGCTTGAAAGCAGTGGGTACCCAGAATCGTATCCACACCGAGATGATTGTTTACCCCAAGCGGCGCATCCGGCCCGGGCAGTCGCGTAAGTACATCCTGCGGCAGCTCGTCCCAACGGCCCTGGAACTGCTCGATGGAAACCTGTAGGCCGAAATACTGCCGGATCATACTGGCGAGTGCCGCGGCGGAGCACTGCTGGCGCCCCAGGTGACCGGCCATGCCATACAATGCGTCGTCCGGCACCGGCAGGCGGTAGCGCATTTCGCTGGTGCCGAGCCCCGCGATCGAGGCCAGCGCCTGGCTGAATGCGTCCAGATCACGCGTATTGCGCAGACGCGCACTTTCGTAATTTACCGGCAACTGGTACTTATGCCAGGCGCGATAGAACAGGGATATATTCCGATGGTGGAAAATATCGAGAAAATCCTTGAGGGCCGCGTTCTTTTCTTTCAGTTCGCGATGCACCACTTCCGTCAGGTAGTAAGGCATCACACCCTGGCTACCGATCAGGCCGCCAAAGCCGATTTCCATGCTCCACTGATTTTTCGTGGCGTGATTTCGCGATGTCAGCCCGAGTACATCCGCGGCCACAAATGACAGCGAAGATTGCGCATGAAATCGCAACAGCTCACGGCCCGGTGGCGCACCACAAGCCAGAGGTTCCGTCGCGAATTGCACCTTGTCGGCAACATCGTGACTGCTCGGTGCTCTCAACAGGACCGAGCGCTCAAGCGTGCGCACCGCCTGAAAAAATTCGAAGCGGTACGGAGCCTCCTGCAGCTGCTGGATTACACTAAGGCTTTGTCGCCGGCGCGGGGCGGCCATCGCTTCAACTCTCCATCGCGACCGCTCAAGCGGGCGATCAATCGGGTAAAGGAATTTATCGAGCAATAAAGTCCGAGAAAGCGCTCGATCACACTGGCGTACAGTAGCGGGCTGGTACCTGCGAGCATCATCGAATCCAGTTCGATCGTGACTTCGGTACCACGGCACAGCACGACGCTGCTATCGACCTGGATTGGCGCGGTGATCGGGCGCGCATCCAGTTTCAGCAGCGATTCGATCAGGTTTCTGGTGCTGCCGGAATTACGGAAGTCGTACAGCCGAAAAATTTCCTTCAATACGTCGCACCCGCCACTCCCGGTGAGGGACAGATGATTGAGATTGAGATGAGAGATCAGTCGCCAGTAACCCCGCTCGCGCCGTGGGGGACGCAGTGTCGCGCCAGGCGGCACCACGCAGCTGATCCGCTTCGCCGGCGCGTCTCCGTCGACGACGGTGAGGTACGGCTGTGCATTTCCCGTGGGCAGTTTTTTGGGCAGGTTGCGATTGGTGCAGGTGATTTTCAGATCAAGCGTCTGATCATTTACCCGGTGCGGATTGAACTCCAGATCCACCAGGCTGATATCCACTTCCGACGCCGGTTCGTTGCGATGCTCTCCCTCCACGACATCACGGCGGCGCACATACCAGAACGCATTTTTGCGCATGTTGTGCTGGCTGTGCTGAATGCCATAGAAGGGCCGGTAGCGTGTCGTTTCACCGCTTGCCGCGGTGGCATTGACGTCGTCGACGGAATACACCTCAAGGCCGTCGGCGCGCCTGACATCGGGCACCACATGGTAGCTGTACTGGGTATGGGTGAGCGGTATGGGATCGGCACTCTGGGAGAACAGGTTCACCACCGGTGCGCAACCGAGAGCAAACATACCCGGCACCAACTGCTTTTCCAGTTCGTCGTGGGATTCTGAAAGGTAGAAATAAAGGTTCAGGGTATCCGCGTAATGCTCATTGATCGCATCGTTCAGCGCGGTGATGTCGATAAAGTGAAACTTTTCGGGAAAAGCAAAGTATTCCGTCAACAGACGGTAGCCCATGAATGCGGTATCCGGGTATGGAAGCAATCCCTCGTCCGGCGCCAATCCGACCTGGCGCAGTATATCCGCTTCGAGTTTCACCGGGTGCGGGTCGCCTTCACCGGTGGCGACAACCACTTTGACGCAGCGCGTGAGCAACAGGTCGTAGAGATCATAAATATGACCCGGCTGCCCACGCAGAAAAAACCGCAACGTGGAGAGATTCAGATCCGAGAAGCGCACATCACCGCTAAACGCTTTCAGCGATAACTTGAGCACTGCATTCGCACCTTGTACTTCATTGCAGGCGGGTGCGATGAAGGGGCGCGGCATGAGACTTGCGGTCTCGACCGCGAATGGACAGATGTCCACAGGGTAGCGGCTGGTAAAGCGGCAGGTCTGCCCCTGAAAACTTTCACTTTCCAGCAACGTGTCTGCCGGAATATTGACGATGCTGTCCAGGTCCTGCTCCGGCTCAAATTGCACGACGGCACAGGACGGAATTGGACGCAGATAGTGCGGGTACAGGGTTTCCAGCATCGCGTCGGTGAGTTCCGGAAAGTCATCGTTCAGCTTCTGCTGGACCCGCGCGTTCATGTAGGCGAATCCGGACAGCAGGCGGCCGACCAATGGATCGTCCACCGTATCGGTATCCAGCTGCAGGCGCGACGCCGCCGCGGGGTGCATGCGGGCAAACTCTCCCGCCGTCTGCTGAACGAACGCAAGTTCCCGCTCATACAGATCAATCAGCTTTTCACTCACTACCTGACCTCCGATACATTGACCAGTTGGGTAACCGGATTGAGTGCCGAGTCAAACACAATGACCTCCGCGGCGGGATTGACGTGCAGTACGGCTTCCACCCGAAAGCGGATGCTGGGATATTCCACATCGACATTCTGCTGAGTAGTGACTTTCACCGAGCGTATGCGTGGCTCGAAATTCATGATGGTTCGCTCGATTTCCCGGCAAAACTTCCTGCGACTCTCTCCGGAAGTGAGATTGATGGTCGACAGGTCCGGCAAGCCGAAATTGATATTGGAACTCTCGAGGTGGTGATGCTCTTCCGGTGGCGACACGCAGCAATAGCGGGTATTGAACAGATATTCGAGGTCCCGCCGCACCCCCTCGCGCAGCTGACGCAAGACCTGATGGGGGCGGTGCAGGTCCATGTCTGCGGAAGACGCCAGCAGCCTGTCCAGTAGTGGCGCCAGCAGGCGCTTTTCCCCGCCCTTCATTAACTCACTGTCCCCACGCCGATCTGCGACAGCGCGGTGGTGAGTTTCAGCTCAGACACCAGGTGATCCACCGTGTAGTGGGTTTTCAGATGGATGACACTCTGGTAGCTCCCGGGTTTGCCGGGCTCATTCATCACCCGCACGCGCGCCTCGCGCAGCGGATAACGCGCGAGCATTTCCCAGGAGAGATCCTCGCGCCCGGTGGTGTAGGCATCCATCCACTGCTGCAGCTGGCGTTCACAGTCCGCGGCGTTCATATAGGCACCCACCTTGTCGCGGATCATGACCTTGATGTAATGCGCAAAACGCGAAGCGCAGAGAATCTGTTGCAACATGCTGCTGATACGCGCGTTGGCGGTGGCGGATTTGGACGAGTAGACCTTTGGCCGCTGCAGCGAGGGCGCACTGTTGAAGGCACTGTACGGTGCATCGTAACAGTGGCACAGGCAGGTGAACCCGAGTTCACTGAGCTCCCGCTCGGCGAAATCGGTGACCAGAATGGAAGTGGACATCTTGATCAGCCCAACGTCACTGTCGACACCGTAGCCGACGGTGGGCAAGCGGGTTACCAGACCGCCACCGAGGTGGTCACGCGCGACGCCGCGAATGTGTGAAAACCAGCCCACCTCGTCAAATTCCCGGATCAGCACACTGCCCATGGCAAAAACCGCATTTCCCCACAGATACTTGCGGCTGTGGGTCGCGCTGACATCTTCACAGAATCGCAGGCCGCGAAAGGCGGAAAAGCCCGTGACATACGGTTCACGCAACAGCACTTGCGGCAGGGTGATGGCGAGAAAGCGGCTGTCTTCCAGATCTCGCAGACTGTTCCAGCGGATGTACTGTTTCTGGCGGAAGACTTCGGCAAAATCGATGGGTTTGGCGAGATCATCGAAGCTGTCCACGCCGAACAGCTGCGGCGTGGCGGCGCACAGAAACGGGGCAAATGCTGCCGCCGCAGTGTGCGCGATACCCTGGAGGGTGAAGACGTCGTCGTGGGGATGCCCTTCAAACGGTTGGTGCGCAACGTAATAGTCACCAATCAACAAACCAAATGGTTCGCCGCCCGGGGTACCAAACTCCTCGTTGTACACAAGATGAAAGAAGCCCGACTGGTCGAAGTCCGGTGCCCGCTCTATATCACGGGACAGGTCTTTCCAGCTGACATCCAACAATTTGATCTTGATGTTGTCTGCACTGGGTGTCTGGTGGACCAGCAGAGAGAGTCCACGCCAACTCGCCTCCAGCCGCTGGAAGCGCGGGTGGTGCAGAATACTGTTCAACTGCCCCGAGATCAGTTCATCGAGTTCCGCAACAACCCGGTTGAGCCACTGACGCACACTGAACTGCTCCGGTTGCCTGCAGGCACACAGTTCGCGCAACCAGTATTCGAACGCAAACAGATCGTCCGGCTCGTCGAGAAACTTGCGCAACGGATCCCTGTTGCCCTGCAACAATGCGGCAGCCAGCAGCGATTCCACTTTACCGGAATATATGGCGTGCGATGTGGAAGGCAAGACGGGTGCTCCCGGAGCGATGGAAGAGGTCATGGTTATTGTTAAAAAGTCCGTGGGGCCGCCACGATGAGCGGCCCCACACGCGTTATCCCGCGGTCGGGATATTGGCAACCATGCGCATGGAAGTAGTGAGTTCTTCCATTTGCAACCACGGCTTCAGATAGGCCACGGCGCTGTAACAACCGGGTTGTCCCGGGATTTCCTTCACTTCCACCTTGGCTTCCGCCAGCGGGTATTTCGCTTTCATTTCCGGGCTGGCGTCGGGGTTGGAGTTGGTGTACTGGGAAATCCAGCTGTTCAGCCAGCGTTCGCAGTCACCGGCTTCCATAAACGACCCCACCTTGTCGCGCGCCATGACTTTCAGGTAATGGGCGATGCGGGATGTGGCCATCAGGTAGGGCAGGCGCGCGGAAATCGCTGCGTTTGCGGTCGCATCCGGGTTGTCAAATACCTTCGCTTTCTGGGCGCTCTGGGAACCGAAGAAGACAGAGTAATCCGTGTTTTTGTAGTGGCACAGCGGCAGGAATCCCTGGGCGCTCAGCTCCGCTTCGCGGCGGTCGGTAATACCGATTTCCGTCGGACACTTCTGGTCCAGATCGCCGTCGTCGCTCTTGAACAGGTGAGTCGGCAGCCCCTCCACCTTACCGCCACCCTCGGCGCCGCGAATGGCGGTGCACCAGGAGTTTTCGGCAAAAGCGCGGGTCATGGTAGTCCCCATGACATAGGCCGCATTCATCCAGCAGTACTGGTCGTGCTCGGCGGGTTTGGAAATGCCGGACTCATCCACGTCAAACTCTTCGTAGTTGAAAGACTCCACCGGCTTGGTGTTTGCGCCGTACGGTGTGCGCGCTAGGGTGCGCGGCATGACCAGAGTCACGAAGCGGGAATCTTCGCTGTCGCGGAAACTGCGCCACTTGATGTACTCACCGGATTCAAAAATCCCACCGAGATCACGCGGCTTGGAAAGCTCGGTAAAGTCACTGAAACCGAACATGCCGGCGCCGGCGGCGGAGACAAACGGGCAGAAACCCGCCGCCGCGACGTTGGACATTTTGCTCAGCAGCTCGATGTCTTCCGGGTGGCTGGTAAATTCGAAGTCACCGATCATGCAGCCGAAAGGCTCACCACCGGCACTGCCGAATTCCTCTTCGTAGATTTTCTTGAAGGTCTGGCTCTGATCGAATTCCACCGCCTTGTCCAGATCCCGGAAGAGTTCCCGCTTGCTGATGTTCATCATGCGGATTTTCAGGGTGGCGCTGGTTTCACTGTTCATCACCAGGTGGTTGAGGCCACGCCAGGAGCCTTCCAGCTTCTGGAATTTTTCATCGTGCATGATGGCCGCCAGTTGTCTGGACATAGCCTGATCGATGGCCTTGACGGCTTTGCTGATGGTCTGGGTCAGGTTGCGATCCCAGGTTACCGTGCCTTTCAGTACCTGCTGCGTCAGGTTGGCAATCAGGTCCTGCGCCTCTTCGCGCTGGGTCTGCTTGGTCGCGGAAATCGCCTGCTCAAGCAGGCTGACAGATTGCTCTTCCGTGACCTGTTCCGCGACGTTCTCAACTTCGGTGCTCATTACGCGTCCTCTCCCTTGTCTTCCCCAAGGCCCAGCTGCTCGGAAATGGCGCTGACGTTTTCCGTGCTCTTCAGAATGTCTTCCAGTACTTTTTCCAGCTCCTCGGAGCGGTCGGCTTTGCTCAGGAGGTCGCGCAGTTTGCTGCGCGCTTCAAGCAACTGCTTGAGAGGTTCCACCTGCTCGACGATCTGCTCGGGCGAGAAATCGTCCATGTGGTTGAAGTCGAGATTGACCGCCATTTTGCTGCCGTCACCGGCCAGGGTATTTTCCACCTGAAGCCCCAGTTTCGGATTTACCTTCGCCATCACATCGTTGAAATTGTCGCGATCAATCTGTACGAACTTGCGCTCTTTTAATGCCTTGCGGTTCTCGGTGTTATCACCGGAGTAATCGCCCATTACCCCGGTGACAAACGGCAGCTCCTTCTTGACTTCGGCACCGTTGGTTTCAACGTCGTAGGTGATGTGTACGCGCGGTTTGCGTACACGCTTCAGTTTGTTGTGAATACTCTCGGACATCAGGGTCTCCTTTCCTCAATTCAGGAATCGTGGTGATTACTCTGGTTTTACCAACCGGATTCTGTGGTTTCCGATTGTGGCTGCGCGCCCCAGCCGCTGTCGGAGGCGGGCGCCTCACCGGTGCTTACCGCTTCAGGATTGCCGGCGGGCGCAGCACTGCTTTGCGTTGCCGGAGGCGCGACATAACGTTGACTGTCCGAGCCATCGAGGCGCACACCGGTCAACTGTGAATAGATAGCCCGCGAGGTGTCATCGGGCAGAAGCTCCGTCATCAGCTCGGCGACGGTCATGCGCCCCCAGCCGACAAGACGCTCCAGACCCGGAGCAAGCGGGGTGTGTGGCTCATAAGTGCGGAAATACTTGGCCACCTTCTCCAGCAATATCAGTGCGTCTTCACGGCTGTTGATCGCGCCGTTGGGAACACTGACGACCTGGGAGGCCACTGCCGTCGCGCCATTGGCAACGGCCTGGGCGGAAGCGGATTCATCGCTCTGTGCCGCCGCCGTTTCAATGGCGCTCAGCGCTTCCAGATGAGATTGGTAGACAAACCGGGTGGTGCGAAGCACTTCATCGAGAAGCCCGGTGATGCTCGAATAGGGTGGCGCATCCTGGCCGCAGCTTGCGCGCAGACGCTCATTGATGGCTTTGTAGCTGGTGAGCGCCTGTTCGATGGTTTCCACCAGATCCATCGCCCACTGCGCACTTGCGGATTGTACGCATTGCTCGATGTCATCCAGGCTGTAGCCGAGGGTTTCGATGCGCGCGGCCTTTGCATCCGGATCAGAGAGTTTGTCGGCATCGCGGGCCTGCTGGTAGTGAACAAAGGCAAAACCGCCGAAATCGCCTTCCGGGGTTATATCCGCGTTGCGGATTGGCAGCAGCAATGTGCCGTCGACGCCGTCGCCATTGAGCCCGGTAAGCGGCGCGACTTTGGTTTCAAGACCGTCTTCATCGGGCTCGGGATACAGGTTTTCCCAGTAGCCATCGATCATGCCTTCGATCAGCTGGAAACCATCGCGCAGGCCGGCAAAGCCATGCAGGCGGATAAGCGCCTCGGTATACCAGCTGGCAACCTCAAGATCCTTGCTTTTCCCTTTAAGAATTTTTTCGGCGGTCTTTGCAACGTCCCGCCAGGGCGCCAGCAGATCGATATCGCTGTCGTCAAACCTCGCGGAGCGTTCCGCGGCGCGCGCGCTGTTGCGGGCATCCTTGATGGTGTAATAGTCGGACGTCGGGGAGCGATCGGAACGGATATCTTCACCCTGAGGAAGGTCCCCGGCGATATCCTGCAAAAGCGCACCCAGATCAGTGACATTGGCCAGTGCCATGAGAATTCCCTTTCAAGTTTGGCAGCCACACGCTGCTCTCATTTTTCTTGGACACGGCCGGTCAGGCCATGGACAAAGTTCCGTGTCGCGCGACCCGATGTCCTGCTTCATTGGCTGGCGCGGCCAAAAACTCTGAGCGAAAGCTCAGTACGATGCGATCAAAATCCTTTCTGCAGCGCCCGAAGTCTCTGGCTTCACACCACAAAAACAGCGTGTAGATCCGCTCATCACATTCAATACACACCACGAGGTACTGCACCGGCAGGCCGTCAATATACGCGCTGATCTCACCGAAACAGGCGGGAAAATCACCCTCTTCCAGCGGTGTGGCCGGTATCAGAATTTCACTGTCTTGCAACTTCGCCGCACACTGTTTGAGTTGTGCGCCACAGTAGGCGCCGATGGTGGATGCCGCAGGCAGATCCAGCAGATTCTGGGAAAGCACCACCAGAAACTGATTCTCGCGCAGGTTACCCGACTGCATCACGGCACTACCGTTGAGATCGGTAAGTGCTTGCCATCCTGCGGGCACCTCGATTGAGCAGCGCGCCTCTTCACAAAACAACCGCTGCTTCTCCGTCTCATCCGCCGCAGGTCCACCCACACCGGGAAAATGCTGTTCACCATCAAACAGCAAATGGCCGTCACAGATCAGTTCGCTGCGCCAGCCCGCCTGCCAGAACGCCTGGACCAGACGCTCCCCCTCTATCATCTGTTTGCAGCATTTCACCACCGGACGCGAGTACGTCAGCAGCTTTTTTATCTGATCAAAATCAAGACTCAGGCGTTTTGCCAACTGGCTGATTCCTTCACGGCGGCTGAAGCCATCGCGAAGCGAACCGGTAAAAATCACCTGATAAGTACTGGCAGACATTCCATTCCCCCGCATGTCTTACAGCGGATAATCGCCGCAAGCCTCCTCCCTGAAATTGCCGATTGTTTTCTATCACTTCCGATATTCGCCAAACCTGTGGCAATCACTGAAATCAAAAAAACCAACGACAACAATCTGCAATACATAACCGGCACGACCGTACCTGTTATGCAAAAATCACTGCATCATTTTATCGAAATCCATTTCTCATTGAACACCGATTTGAAATTCTCTACAGGTAAATCCGGTTTTTTATTGGTACAAAAATACCAACTAACGCAAACGGCAATTCGAGATATCGTTCACCAATGAAATTTCGGTGCGCCCAGCATGCAGCCATATTCCGATGGATCGGGAAGGCCTGCGCTCAACATGGTTTTTGGTGCAAGAAACTGAGAACCTGAACACCACCACAAACTGAAGCTAGGGTGTCGCTCTCGGTACAGATATTCCAGCAGTGCCGGATAGCTGCCGGCGATGCTGGGCTCGCCGCACACCTTCACAAGCGAATCATCGTTTTCTACTTCTGTGTTTTTTTGTGCCAGCGCGGGAAACGGCGGAAACAGTTCCAGCAACTGGTCCGCCAGCAGCGCGTTCTGCAATGCATTGATCGCGAGCTCGGAGAGCTCGCTGTACCACGCCTCGGCCCTCACCTGCACATCAAACAGATTACTTCCCGCAGGCAGCGGCACCGCCATGGTCACCGGGAAATAACGCCCTACACTGTCGACACTCGGCACCAGCACTCCCGCCCAAGCCTGCTGATTCAGCACACCGGCAGACAGAGCAAACCGCCAGATAGGGCTGGTCAGGTAATACTCCAGCCAGCGCTCTCCCACCAATTCTCTCGAACCGTACACCGCGCGCTGCAGCCATTCGTCCCAGGGGGTGACAAAACTTCCCGGCAAATCCCTCTGAACAAAATCACCGTGACCCGGCAATTTCCCGAATAATCCTTTCTGCATCATGGCCACTGCGCTCAAAGTACCTGGGGACAACGGTAGCCTGCCAGCAGGGTCTGATCGAACGGATTGTTGACCCCGCTTGCCGACAGACGGAACTGCGCCTCGCGCCCGGACTCGCGGAAGGTCACCAGATACTCATTGCTGCTGCGCCCACGCTCGACGTCGGAATTGAGCAACAGACGATACCAGGCCCAGTCGCCCTCGAAGTGCTGGCGGTGTACCGTTTCGTTAAGGTCTTCAAAAATGATGCGCACACGATTGGACTCGCCGCCTTTCCAGTCCAGTTTGCTGCTGGTGCGCGGACCGTGAGAGTAAGGCACACGCTGCCCACCCAGTTCCAATGCAAACAGGCGCACACCGGAATCCAGTTTTGTCGGTTCGATACGGAACTGGTAACCCGCTTGCTCCCCTGCACTGAACAGGGTTTTGCGAATGCGTTCGGCCCGCTGCATTTGCGTGAGGGCGCCGGAGGAAATTCCGATGCTCTGGCCTTCCAGCGATTTCACTTTCCAGCTGCGGGTATCCACGAATGGTTGCAGGTACTGCTGAACGAACTGCTGCTCTACGCCACCGGGTTTGAAAAAGCTGTTGAACTCCAGCACCGGGGCATCGAGGTCGACACCGGTACGCAGCGGGAAGCGATCGGCAAGACTGCGGCTGTATACGCTGTACACCTGTTCGCGCCAGGCCTTGTCCACGTGGCGCTTGGCTTTTGCCATCACCAGTGACCAGGTGCCATCGGCAACTTCTTCCAACCATTGGTCGAAGGGCGCGGGCGCGTTAGCGGCCTTTATCCGCAATTGCTTGATCGCGTCACTGGCACCATTGAATCGCGCTTTGGCTTTGCCGAACGCCGCTTCATCCGGATTGACGCCACTGTCGATTTCCGCGAGATATTCCTGAACCTGATTGATGCTGGTCAGGTACTCCTGAATACGTGCAGGACGACCTTTTTCACTGCGGGTCAGGCGTTGCAGTTCTTCAAAGCGCAGATCCACCACGGTGGGCTGGAATTGTTCCGCCAGTGCACCCGCCGCGCTGCTGACGGCGGCCGCGCCCAGTCGGCGGGTGTTGCTCGACACCGGCAGGGCGACACCACTTGCGTCCGCCGGCAGTTCCGGCCGTGCGGTAAGCGCCGTGTTGTCCGCGGTAATTTCCGTGATGGCCAGTAGCGGCGAATACACCGGGTCGGAAAGTTTCGCCAACACATCCAGGGCCTGTGCCGTGGACTGGAAGCCGCGAATGGAAAATCCACCCAGGAACTGCTGCCAGCGCTGCTGGTATTCACTGAGATAAATCCGTTTTACCTCCTCGCCGAGCTTCTCGCGATCCTCGCGGCTGAAGTCTTCTCCACTCAGTTCACCACCGTAAATCCAGCGCTCCTCCGCCAACTGATCCAGCATTGGCGAGTCCGCGCCGAATTCCATGTCCTTGTAGCCGGCCTTGGTGTACAGGTAGGGAATATGAAAGCGGCTGTCCGCGGGATCGACACCAAACAGCTGTGCGGTGTCACCACCCACTTCACCGTAAAGGTCGATTTGAGTGGAGCCAAACTCGCTGCGCTGCATCTGTGCATACAGGCGCTGCGGCACCGGAATACGGCGCAACTGCTGGCGCGCACTTGCCACCACGCGCTCATTCGGCTGCAGATTTTCCGGCAGCGGTTCATCAAACAGTCGCTGCATGTGTGCAAGCAGCTGCGCCTGCTTCGCCGCTTCACCGGACAGCTGGCGCGACCAGCCAGCACTGAAGTACTCCGAGAGAACCGCAAGATCGCGCTTGTCCGGCGTAAAGAACATCAGGTAAGTCTTGAGAGTGTGGGTCAGCGCGGGATCATTGCTGTCGAGCCGGGACAGATCGGCTTCCACCATGTGCAACAGGGCCGGCAGGAACGTCTGCCGCAATTGCTCGCGATAAAGTGCATCCGCCGCTGCATCCACACGGTCATCGTAAAGCCCAAGATTATTGAGCCATGGGTGTTCTTCTTTCTGATAAACCCGGGATGCGGCAAACAGCGGATCCAGCATGCGCAGGCTGTCCTGCGGTGTCAGCCTGCGCGTGCCGATCTCCGTGCGCACGCGCTCGAATTCCGCGACATTGTCGCGCACCTCCCCCATATACAATTTGTTCTGCGCAAGGCTGCCGGTCCACAGGAACAGCGCACCGACAACCACCACGGCGGAGGTGGTATAGATCGCACCGCGAAGCCAGCGCGTGGCATTTTCCAGCTTGCGGTTGACCCCTACCAGATCCGCCTCGGGAAAAATGACGTCTTTCAGCAGGCGGTGCAGGAAATAGCTTTTTCCCACACCCTGGAATTTCGGTGCCACGTCTCGCTCGAGCCCGAAGTCAGCGCTCACCGTGGCCATCATGCGGTCGATGGGACTGCCTTCCTGGGTGCCGCTGGTGAAATACACACCGCGCACCATGGGCACCGTGTCGTAGCGATTGGGGCTGAAGGTCTGTTTGACGAAATCACACAGTACCGCCAGCAATCCATCCATGCGCGCCGGGAATCCCTGCAGCAGCGCGCGTTTCTCCACATGACGTTCCTGATGCACCCGCCACAACACACGCTGGTTGAGACGCTCGATCAGACCGCGGAACTCCCGCGCGAAGTCGTCAATCGGCGCACCGGCGGCGGCACTGGCTTCTTCGGGAAAACTCACCCCCCACACCTGTTCGCGCTCCGCCTGTGACAGGTTGTCGAAGAACTCGCTGAAACCCGCTACCAGATCGCATTTGGTAAAGGTGAGATAAATCGGGAAGCGGATACCCAGCTGCTGTTGCAGTTCATTGATGCGTGCGCGAATGGTCTTGGCCTGGTGCACCCGCTGCTCCGCGGTCTGTACCATCAGGTCCTGCAGGCTGATGGCCACCAGCACCCCGTTAATCGGGCGGCGGCGACGATAGCGTTGCAGCAGGTTCAGGAAGGCCCTCCAGGCGCTGTTGTCGTAGACGCGGTGACTGTCCTGGGTGGTATAGCGGCCGGCGGTATCAATCAGCACCGCGTCATTGGTAAACCACCAGTCGCAGTTGCGGGTGCCGCCGACGCCGCCGAGCGCTTCCTTGCCGTGGCTCTGGGCGAGCGGAAATTCCAGACCGGAATTGACCAGTGCGGTGGTTTTCCCGGAACCGGGCGGGCCGATGATGATGTACCAGGGCAACTGGTACAGGGAGACTTTGCCTCTGTGGGACTTGAAGCGTGCCTTGCGCAGCACCTGCATGGCATCGCGAAAGCGTTCAGACAGGGCCGCGAGTTCTTCCTGACTGCGCTCCTGGTCCGGGTCCTGCTCCTCTTCCTTTGAGGCTTCGATACTCTCGATACTTCCGATCAGCGCCTGGTTCTGGCGCCGCTCCACCAGCCACTGGCTCAGGTTCCATACCAGCCAGATGGCAAACAGGAAGACGATGATGGTAGTCCGCACACCACTGGATAATGTGGCGTTGTCGCTGCCGAATTTGATGTAGTCGGCACCGAACCAAATCAGCAGTGACAGGGCGGTAATACCGATCAGCCCGAGTACCCATTTACTGGCAAAAAAATTGGCCAAGCGTTTCATGTAATGCTCCAGATCCCGACGCGGTTGCGGCCGGGGCAATCAATGTCCGCGCTCAGCGCGGCGCGGCGAGAATTCCCTGGTCTTTTTCCGTCAGCGCGCGGATCTCCGTCGCCACCGGTGTCGCACTCTGATACAGCCACCAGCGGTAGCCGCTGAAGGTGGCCGCGAGTACCCCGAGCACCACGCTCGCGATCACCCACAGGGGGATGTACTGGATCAGGCGTGTTTTGCGTTCCACACAGCCTTTCCAGCGCGGGGACAGATCCCGCTCCATCGCCGGGCGATGACTCTCGATGGTGCGATAGAGATTTTCGCGGATCTGTTCCAGCTGTTCATGACCGCGCTGCACCAGCCGGTACTTGCCCTGGAAACCGAGGCTCAGACACAGATAAAACAATTCCAGCAACTGCAGGTGGGAGCCGGGTGTCTCCAGAGTACGCTGCAGTATCAGGAAGCATTTTTCGCCGCCGAACGTCTCCTTGTGAAACAGGCTCAGCAGCGAATGCTGGCTCCACCCACTGGCGGCACCCCAGGGGGTGGAAAGCACAATTTCATCCACCACACTGCACAGCAGATAGCGCGCGGTGAGCACGGTTTCCGGTGCCAGTGATAACTGCTTGGCCTCGCGCTCGAAATTCTGGATTTCCCGCGTGAGACGTTTGTGCAGGTCCGGCACATTGCTGTGGTTCATGGTGGTCCGCAGTTTGACGATTGCACCCAGCAGTTTCGATGCCGCCGAGATCAGCGGGTTCAGGCTGTTGCGGATACGCAGGTCGGCGGCGCCGTCGCCGGCGGGCATACCCTGGGGCGGTGGTTGCGGCGTGCGCGCGGCGGCGCCCGGTGTCGGGATCATGATGGTGCGGTCGCCGGCATTCAGTGGCGTATAGGCATCGTTGCTCATCGTCAGTTATTCCTGATTGCCCAGAGTTCCATGTTCAGCCCGGGAAACTCCGCGCCGAGATGCACCGCGAAACCACCGGAGCGCTGCATCGCCTGCCACAGCTCCCCGGTGCGCTCGATTTCAAAATAGGTAAAGCCGGCGTGGTAGGGAATCTGCCGCGGTGCCACCGGCAGCGCACGGATGGACAGCCCCGGCAACTGTGCGGAAATGAGTTCGCGGATCGCTTCCACGGGCGCTACCTTGGCCTGGCCGGGGAAGCGGCTGCGCAGCAGGTCGCCGGGCATATCCGCCTTGGCCGCCATGATAAAACTTGCGGTTTTCACCAGCGACGGATCGGTAATCGGGGCGACATAAATTCCAAACTTGCGCTGAACCAGTTCCATCGGTATCGCAGTCTGCTCGAGCACCGTGGACAGCGACTGGCGCAGCGCAGAGAAAAGCCCGGCGTAACTCTGTTGCAGATTTTCGTGTGCGTAGCGGGGAATTTCCGGCGGCCGCTTGTTGGCCGAGGTAAACGTCGACAGTTCGCCGGCAAGCTGCAGCAACTCCAGGAACAGGCTGTGCGGGTGCAGGCGTGGCTGCGCGGTAATCTGTTTCAGCAGCGGCTCAAAACGGTTGATGACCTGCAGCAACAGATAATCGGCAATTTCCGCCGAACCGCTGCGGCCGCTGTCGCTGAGACGGTGGCCGAGTGCGCTGCCGCGATGATCCAGCAACCCCCTGACTTCTTCGATGTAGGCCCTGAGGACCGAGGAGGCTTCGGCATTCAGCAGTGGCGGGATAAATTCTGCATCCAGTTCCACCGGTTTTTCCGGTTGACGCTCGCGAATACGCGCAATGCCAATAGCAGCGTAGCCACTTCGATCATCGCTGCCGAGCTTGAGGCAGGTGCGCAATTTTCCAATCTGGATTCTCGCCGCCTCACCGGAGGTGGACGCGCTGTTGCGCGCATCAAAGTTACTGGCCTGGTAGCGCGCCTGAGGAAAATCCTCCTGATCCCGTACCGACTCCTGATTGCCCGGGCGTTTCATGGGTATGCACAGGTAAACCACTTCATCGCGGGTATTGACCGGTACATCCAGCACGTTGGGCAGCTGCTCGTGTTCCGGCGCCAGCATCGGTGTTCCATCCGGAAAAATCCCACTCACACGCGACAGTGAAATTTTGCCCATCGCCAGTGGTTCGCTGTCGATCGCGAGCTCCAGAAGTCCCCAGGTATAGGGACCGAGACCGCCAACCCTCGCCTCCACCAGCTGTTCCAGATAGCGGTCCTGCTGCTGGAAGTGCTGGGGTCGCAGGAACATGCCCTCACTCCAGATAACCTTGTTGTTCGCCGACATACGCTGTCCTTGTTGCGGCGCCAGGCAATTGCCTTGCGAATTTAGTGTGAGAAATGGTGGAACCCGGCCAGTCGTGAAGTTGGCTACTGCGCTTTGCGCAGGCGCTCATACTCGGCGCTGGAAATCGTGACCGTTCCCTCGTCTTTTTTCTTGCTCCCGGCCGTCGCCCGACCGCGCATGTCCAGCGCCTCCGCCGACGCCATGCGCGTGCCCACGAGTGAGATGGCATAGGCATTTCTTTTGTGATCGGTAATCGGCAGCAGCATCAGCGCATCGGCCTCCTGGTACTGCACAAACTCCGCCAGCAGGCCGATATATTTCACTTCCGGCGTCAGCGCCAACTGTTCCACCCGCTGCTCGCCGGGGGCAAATTCTTTGAGGATGACGGTGTCGATCAGGTCCTTGCCGAGGCGCGACGGGGCGTTTTCGTAGAGATTGAGAAACTCCTCGCGGGAAAACTGGCGGTCGTCCGCGAGCATGAATACACGGAGTACCACTGGTGACGCCCTCCCGTCACTGTCCGGGTTTACATCGCTGGCGATGTTTACATCCAGCGCCAGGCTGGTATCAAGATTCAGGGTACGGCGGGTGGTCTGACAGGCGCTGAGCGCGATCGCAAGCACCGATACCAACAGCAGTTGCAGCAGTTTTTGAAATTTCACAGTGTTCTCCTGTTTTTTTTTCGCCGCAGTGGGCGGCGGCTCACAGCACACTCAGCTTTTGCTGAAATGGCGCGCGTTTTTCAGCTCCGAAAGCTGGCTTTCATAGGTGGATGCAAATTCATCCCCGAACAGCTTGCGATAGCAGGCGTCGGGATCGCTCACCAGATCCTTGTACATCTCCACAAAGTTTTCCCAGTTGCGCGCGCTCTTGCTGGCAAAGACACCGCCCTGATTGCCGCTGCGGCGCACCACCTGTTCGGGATTGAAAAAGCGCAGCATGGCGTCGTAGCCCGCGCGCATTCCCGCGAGCACCGCCACCTGGTGATCGGACAGATCATCGAAGCTGTCGCGCACCGCCTCGACCGGTGCCATGAAGGCGCCGTTGCCGGAAAACATCACACTCAGCGCATCGCGCGCGCTGGCGCTGAATTTCAGCGGGTTGTTGGCCTCGGTCTGGATCATGGTGCGCTGTACGCGCAGCTCGTTCTTGATACTGGTACGCGCGCGCAGCAGGTGGATCAATCGCGAGACCGTTTCCTCGACGATTTCCGCACTCTGCTGCTCCAGTTGCCGGCACTGTTCCGCGCTCAGTTTGAGCCCGAGCTTTTCTGCCAGCACCGCGGTCAGCACGGAGGACTGGGCCGCGGATTGAGATTGCGGTTGCGGTTGCGGTTGCGGTTGCGGAGCCTGCAAGGTGCCGGGTAGCGGTGCAAATTGCTGGGACGCCCCGGCAAATCCAGCGGACGCTGGCGTTGCCGCGGGAGCTGATGACGGTGCAGTAGCTGCGGGCATATCAAATCCCGGCGCGCCCTGCACCTGCTCGCCGGCGATGGCGGAAAAGGATTCCGCAAAGGGATTGTGTTCGGCGTGCGACACGGATGCGGTGGCAACTTCGGACTGCGGCGCCGGCGATTGCTGCCGCGCGGACACTGTGGGCTTCGCGCTGAACTGCATCGCATGGTTGTGAGCGGGCGCGTGATCGTCGACGCTGCCGTCCTTCCACCAGGCGTCATCGTCACCCCAGGAGTTGACCGTAGCGGGCTTGTGTCCGCCACCAAAGCCACCCAGGGGGTCAAAATCATTGCCGGTGGTACCCGATGGCGCGTTCAGCGCCTGCAGCGGGTCGGTGGAGGATTCCTGCCCGAGAAAATTGTCAAAGGAGTCTGCGGACTGACCGGAAACCAGATATCCCCATTCACCGGTCTGGTTTTTGTCCTCGCCACTGGCGGGCTCCAACCAGCTGTCCAGTTGCTTCGCCTCCTGCGCGCTCTGCATTTTGGCAGCGGCGGCGGAGCTGAAGGTTGTGCGGTCGGCCGCGTCCAGGAAATCCGCGCTGCCGAGCCCCGAGGGCAGCCCCCCCTCCGGTTTCGGCTGGCGGATGCTCACTTTCAGCTGGTAGTCGCCGGCGGCGATGATGTCGCCGTCTTTCAGCGGCCTGCGGTTTCCCTTGCCCAGCGGCTCGCCGGACTGATTGAGATAGGTGCCATTGGTGCTCTGGTCCACCAGAAAATATTGATTGTCGGCGAAGATGATCTCGCCGTGGCGCGACGACACCACCCGCTGCGGATCGGGCAATACCCAGTCGTTGCTATCGGCGCGGCCAAAACTGCCGCCCTCCGTTTTGAACAACCGGGTGTGTTTGAGCATGTTGGCGCCGTCGGGGTCGGCAACCACAGAGAGCAGCAGGTCCATATCACTCAGCTCCAGGGCCCTTTGAGCGGGGTTCCGCACAGGGATTGCAGTTTCGGCAACAGGATTTCATCGCGCCCCTGTACCGAGCGCAGGGTACTGAGCCCAGCCGATTGAAAACGCGCGGCGCCGCGGTCGGTCATCAGCGCCTCGGCACAGGGCGTCATCCATTTTCCCTGCGGCAGAGTACGCAGGTGCAGCGGCAGGTCTCCATAACGCGCGGCATTCACTCCGCAGGGGCGGCCCGCGGCAACAAACTCTGCGCACAGGGACAGCGCCAGCAGATAGGCGCCATTGCCCCACAGGTAATACTGGTGGCCCAGCTCCGGGGTCAGCTCCTCAAAGGCGAAGGTTTCCGTACTGGCGGTATCGGCGCCGTAGGGCAGCCGCAGCATGAAGCGGGGCGCGGCCAGGGCGATATGTTCGCAGGACGGATAGGCCCGCAGCGCCTGCCAGCTATCGGCAAAATCCTCCGCAAACGGGTAGTGCCAGTCGTCCGGGTCCATGGAACCGGCGAGACTGGTGCAGCCCGCCAGTCGACTGTCGCCACCCAGCACCACGGCGCTGCCGGCGGCCTCGGCCAGGGTGGCGAGATCGATCAGCATATGCAGGTCGCGCTCTTCGTCGGTCACAAAAAAATCGCCGAGAATGAGGTTGTAAGGTCCGCTGCCCGCCACCGCCTCACGCGTCACCAGACGCTGGAACAGTTGCGACTGCTCCAGGTCACTTTCCGCCTGCGCAAGATCCGCCAGGATTTCGGCCTTGCTGATATCGATCAGGTGCAGTTCCAGCCCGGGGTGATCCTCAAGCCTGCGCAGCAGCAGGCGCAGACTGCGCCAACTGGCCTCCAGCTGACGGAAATCGCTGTGGTGCATGATCTTGCGCATGGCTTCCGATGCGGCCTGGGTAACGGCGTCGAGATAAACACCCTGATTCGCATCCGGCTTCGCCTGCACATAGGGCGCGACGATGTCCTTGATCAGCTGATCGATCTGCCCCTGAGCACTGACCTGATACCGGTGGCGATAACCATCGCCGGCGAGAATGGCATCCAGCATCGAGCGCGCGCCGAGGCCGTCGCCGGCGGGCGCGCCACTCGCGCTGTCCAGTGCGCGAAGTTCGGGGCTCCACTGGCGGATTTCCTCCGCGGCACGGTCGAATTCGGCCGGCGTCAGCAACTGCTTTTCCAGCTCGATAAATTGCCGGAACAACGGTACGCGCTGGTACAGGTAGTCCGGATGCAGGTCATCGAATTCCAGAAGCCAGAGAGGCTCTTCCATCAACGGCAACTGCACACCGACCTGCAACCGCTCGAACAGTGCTTCAAAATTGTCTTTGCGCAGGCGATACGCGGTCCGGGTGGCAATCGTTTCCGGCTCGCATTGCTGACGGCTGGTGCGACCGCTGAAATCACCGACGACGGCGACCTTCAAACGGGCGCCACCCGAAATGGAACCATCGTGCAAACTTTGCAACTTTTCACTCGTAGAGCCCGCTCCAAAAATGGAACCTGCAGTATTTATCGTTGCCCGACTCATATTCCTGATTCCATTTCCCTGGCGAACACCTTTTCACCTTTTCGATCGACGCCGGATTTTTCGTTTTCCGGCTGGTGGACCGCCGGCTTTTCCGCCGTTTGCTTTGTGTTGTTTTCTGACGTGCTTTTTCCTGGAGCGTTTTTTCTAGGCCGGCCGCGCTTCAGCGGACGCACGCGCTGATTCGCGATCTGTTCAATTTTATCCTTGAACACATCGCCCCCCAGCACCTGACCCAGCTTGATGGTCTCCGCAATATATTCGAGCAACCGGCGATCAAAGCGATAGCGAAACAGTTTGCGATAGGCCTCGGCGCGCGTGCGCGGGGTGTCGCCAAGTTCGAGATAAAGCCTGTGATCGGTAATTACATCGCTGTCTTCACTGCTGGCGTGATGATTGAAACTGGACCAGGCATAGGCGCCGAGCGAATCCGCCAGGCCGAGATAGAGTGGGCGCAACTCCACATAGCGATAACAGGTAAGCAGGTAGGCGTCCGAGTCGATCAGGCTTGATTTATAACGTCCCGCCCACAAGGTACCGGAGCGCCGATATCGATGATTGACAAACTGCACATAGCGGCGCCCGAGTGATTGCATCATCGACGGAATACCCTCGGGAACCCGGGGGGTGGCGATGATCTGAATCATATTTGGCAGCAGTACGTAGGCGTGAACTTCAACCCGATACTGGTCCGCCGCACTGCGCAGGCTGGCCAGATAAAAAAGATAATCCTCATCGTCGAAGAAGCACGGCAGATTGTTGTGACCGACTTGCACAATATGCTGGGGAACATCAATCAGGTTCAGTCTCGGGAGACGAGGCATTTTGCCAAAAAATCCTTTTTTATTTGTACAGCTGTACCAACTGCGAGTCCATTACCGGAAAGGATCGGCATTATTGCAAATGATTCAAAAAAAATTCAAACCTTCCGCGCTGGCAAGTTAACATTGCCGCATTCAATCACCGGAATTTCGATCGAGAGCGGAACGGACTCTCGTTTTTCAGAACATGGCATGGAGCAGCGACAGACATGGAGCCCATCAGGCTGGCTGTCAACGGGCGCACGGATATCGGTCAGGTGCGCGAGGAAAATGAAGACAGTATTCGCTGCCACAGCGACCCGCATCACCCCTTTGCCTACGTCGTTATTGCCGACGGTATGGGCGGCTACAGTGGTGGCGCCACCGCCAGTGCGATTGCCGCCGACACACTGCAAAGCCAACTGAACGCATTGCTCAATACCACTTTTCTTGCCTGCCCCCCGCATCAGCAACAATTGATGTTGCGCGCGGCACTGGTGGAAGCCATCGGCATCGCCAACCGAAAAATTCTCGATACCAAGCAAACGCGTCCCCAGTTCTCGCAGATGGGTACAACGCTGGTTACCGTTGTCATCTGGCAGGATTTTCTGATCGTCGCGCACATCGGCGATTCCCGCGCATATCTGTGGAACAAATACGGACTGCAACGGCTCACCCGCGACCACAGTGTGGTACAGGAGATGATCGACTTGGGTCAGCTGACGCCGGAACAGGCACAATCGTCCCAGGTAAGAAACCACATTACCCGCGCACTGGGTGTCGCCGAACAGGTGGAGGCGACCGTGAACAGCTGGACGCTGACAGAAAGTGCGCTTTTGTTCCTGTGCAGCGACGGCCTTACGGAATATCTGGATGATCCGGTCATCGAACGTGTACTGGCCACCTATCGTCCAGCACTCGAATGTGTGTACCACTTCATCGAAGATGCCAACCAGTGCGGCGGGCGCGACAACATCAGTGCCGGCATCATTGAATTCTGCAGCCGCAGCGATGCGGCGGCCGAATTTTCCGGAGATCCGATCACACTGAAACCGAAACACAAAGAAGACATTACCGTGCGCAAGATGCAGCGCTGATGGCCACTTCCAAATTTCAGGACCACGGATATCAACGGCACGCCATGAACAGCACTGTGACCCAGGATGTTGACATGGGGTGTTAACACAGAATGCTACGCGGCATTTATGAACTTTATGAGTAAACGACATGACACCGGATCGTCTGGTCGATTTTATTCCATCGCTTCTCACAGAGCTTTTTCCACCAGGTTTGCCTGAGAACCCCGGAGATGCGGTCGGCCTCTGTCGCTGGCTCGACAACCTCGCGCGCAAGCCCCACACAGGCGCGCCCGCCGGAATACTCAATCCACTGTGGCCGCGACCACCGCAAATCACCCCCATGCGCTACACACTGGCGCTGGCACCACAGGTATCGCAATTGCATTTGCCACCGGGAATACCGATCAGGTTCTGCAATTATCCCGGGCACAATTTTCGCGGTGATACGCTGCCGACGCTTGCCCAGTGCCAGCGCGTTGCGGACCACGTTATCGCTGCTAATGGCGAGCTGGCGTTTTCCAGGACCGACTTTCAACTGCCCGGCCCTTTCCCGTTTCGCTGGCAACGTTTTTATCGCCAGAGTTCGGAAACACCGCAGGGACTCGGCAACGGTTGGCGGCACACACTGAGCGAGTCGCTGCAGTTGCCGGATGCGGCCAGCGAAACGGAGCGCAAAGTCGTACTGCACACCGCCGAGGGGCGCATTATCGCGTTCGATCTGCCGGCGATCGGACACGCCACCTACAACCGCTGCGAACGCCTTTACCTGCTGCGCCAGAGCCTGCACAGCTTTCGTATTGGCGGGTTCGGTACCACCGACAAGATATTTCGTGCCGACGGCACCGGACACAGCGCTCCCCTGTGTGAAATCCGCGATGCGTACGGCAATACACTCAGCGTGGATTACCGTAACGGCCAGCCACACCGGATCATTACCTCCTGGGGCCGCACACTGGAATGTATTTTTGACGGCGGGCAGTTGACGAAAATCATCAATACCCAAGCTGGTGAGGATATACCGCTCTGTCATTATGACTTCGATGAAGAGCGGCAGCTGATCAGCGCAGAGGCCCGCAACCAGCGCGAACGTTATCACTATGAACGTGCGCAACTCACATCGCTCTCATCGCCTGCAGGCACGATTCGCTTTTCCTTCGACCGGATCGGTCGCTGCCATCAGCTACATCAGAATGCCCTCGAACTGAAACTTCACTGGCAGGCATCGCGGCGACGGTGCACGCTGAGCAGCGCCGACCAGCACGACATTCACTGGCAGTTCGACGAACGCGGCAACCTCATACAGGAGCAGCAGGCGCAACACGAAACCCGTTTTCTCTACGACCACTATCGCAACCTGTGCCTGCGACAGGATCTGGACGGCCAGCGCACCCTGTTCCGTCACGACGAATTCGGTCGTTTGCTGCGGCAGACCCGCAACGGTCATCACCGGCGCTTCGCCTATGACAGCCAGGGCGCCTGCGCACTGTCGTTACGAGCGGAGAGACCTCGGAAGCCACGCGCTGGACGTTCAATTATGGCGAGCAGTCGCAACCCACAGGCATCACAGATCCCTCGGGCCAGAAATGGCTGTGCGAATACAACGAACGCGGACAGTTGCAGCAACTGACGGACCCCGAGTCCGGAATCACATCACTGCAGTGGGATGCGCAATCCCAGCTTGTCGCACTGCAGCAGGGTGATTGCCACCACCGCTTCACCTACGACAGCGCGGGCCGGTTCACTGGTTGTAGCGGCGGCCACCGGCCGGATCTGCCAGACAGGCACTGGCACTATGATGAAAAAGGTCTGCTGAAGCGCGCAGAAATTGCCGGTGCCATATTTTTCGTAACCTACGACGATCAGGGGCGCGCCTGCGCCATCGGTGAAAGTGCCGGCGCAGCGCCATTGCTGCAGTGGCAGAACGATGGGCACAACCTTGTGCGCCACCTGCGCTTTGCCGGGGGAAGTTCCTGGTACCTCAATTACGATCTTCGCGGGCGCCTGTCGGCGCTGGAAACCGATGGTGGCCGTTTCCTCTGGCGCTACGACCGCTGCGGGCGATTGCGGGAATTTTCCGACAATGCCTGTCGGCAACGGGAGTGGCAGTATGACGCGAACGGGCGCGTGAGCGAATATCGCGACAGCGACAACCACTGGTATCTCGAGTACCGCGCGGACGGTGCGCTGGAAAAAATCCGCAACAACAGCGGTCAATACTGCCGCTTTCATTTCGACGACGCCGGTCGACTGTCGCAGGCTTCCAACAATGGCTGCCACCTGCGTTTCCAGTACGACCGCTGCAACCGCCTTGCAGCCGAGCACCACGACGTCAACATCGACAACCGCCGCGAAAGTCTCAGCATTCACTACGAATACGACGCGCGCGGCTGGCTCAGGGGAGCCGGTTCCGACGAAGTCAGTATCAACTACATCTTCGCCGCTGGCGGCGCCCTCTACGGCGTGGACGTGAATGGTGAAATGCTACTGCGCACCGAGCGGGAACACATATCCACCGAAAACGCGGATGACCCGACTGGCGAAAGAAATACCGAAAGTATCGGCAGCGAGAAATGGAGTCTCGGCGAGCACAAGCTGGTGCGACATTTTGTCCGCGGCCTGCTGCAGCAGGTTGCGCTCGGTGATCACTGCCGGTGGAAAACGGACGCCGCCAGCACCATCGGCACGCAGCCAGCGCTTATCTTCACACGCAGTGACAGCGAGGCGCCGTCAACCGAAACCGCCTGCGACCGACGCGGCAATCTGGTGAGCGAGGTGCGTGCGAGCGCCAACGGGCCACGGCATTACAGCTACCAGTTCGATGGCTGGGGATTAATGCACAGTGCCGAGTGCGGCGATTTCAGCACCTATTTCCGCTACGATCCTTTCGGGCGCCGACTGGCGAAAATCAGCAGCCACCGCCGCTCCCGCCGTCAGCGGCGCGTTTCCAGCTACTGGACCAGTCTCGGTCTCTGGCGTGAAGTGTCCCGAGTCGGCGAGAGCAGAACCGCGACCCACTTCCTGTACCACCCACTGGACAACACCCCGCTGGCGCGTTTGACACGCACCGACGACTCCGGTGGGGAAGAAGGCAGAAGTATCCGCGAGGAGCGACACTTCTATGTCGCCGACGACCGCGGTTGCCTGCTGGCCCTGCTGGATAACTGCCCTGTGGGGCTGCCTCCCCGCTGGAACCGCAACCAGAAGCCATCACAGGGCAATACCGGCCCCGGCGCCTTTCGCGGCGGCGACGGCACCCTCGACGGCGAGACACAGCTGTACTACCGGGACTTCAGTTACTGGCACACCGATCACAGGACCACATCGGCACCGCTGGATGCGGGCCAGTGCCGATTGCTGGCCAGCCATCACCCGCACCCCGGTACCGTGGACCCCGGGTGGGACGCCCCGAGCAACCGCGCGCAAAGCGCCGCGGCCGTCGACGACGAAAGCATCACAAATCCATCACCACACGTCACGAACTAGCACTTACGTACCTCTTTTTGGCGCACGCTCCCCTTGGCGGGGGCGCGGCTTCCATTAGCATGACAGGGGCAGGACAGCGTTGTCATTTTTCGGTTTCATGAGCCGCTGCCCGAGCGCACACCGACAAGACAAACAACAATAAGCAGGAAATCGCCATGACATTCACCTCCTCCGATCCGGAAAGCAGGCCGACCTCCGCACTGGCCGCCGCTGGCATCGTCGCACCGCTGTTGTTCCTCAGTGCGTTCAGTCAAACCAGCCAGGCACACGGCACCATGGAAGTGCCGGAGAGCCGCATTTACAACTGCTTCCTGAACAACCCGGAAAATCCGTCAGACCCTGCCTGCGCCGCGGCCAAGGCGGTGGGTGGCACCCAGCCGTTTTACGACTGGAACGAGATCAACCAGGCCAACGCGGATGGTAACCACCAGGCCCTGGTGCCCGATGGTCAGCTCTGTGCGGGTGGACGCAGCAAGTACGCCGGCATGAACCTGGCACGCAGCGACTGGCAGGCAACTCCCATCACCCCCAAGGCGGACGGCACGTTCGATTTCCGCTTCTACGCCACCGCCCCCCACAGCACCCGCGACTGGATTTTCTACATCACCCGGCAGGGCTACACCGGCAGCGAACCGCTGAAGTGGGGCGACCTGTTTGAATTCTGTCGTCTCGGCAATGTGCCGGTGGGCGCAGACAAACGCTATACCCTCACCTGCCCGCTGCCCCAACTCACCGGCAAGCATGTGATCTACACCACCTGGCAGCGCAACGACAGTACCGAAGCTTTCTACACCTGTACCGATGTCGTTCTTGGTGGCGGCAGCACCAGCGTGTGGGCAGACGAGGGCGCGCTGCAGGCGCAGTCCGGCCTATCCGCGGGCAGCCAGGTGACCCTGCGCCTGTTTAACAGCAGTGGCAATGACCTGGAAAGCATCGTTTACAGCGTAAATCAGGACGCCTCCGCCGCGGACTGGGCCTTCGGGTTTGCCAACGCCGTCAACGCCCAGTCCCAGTATGCCCGCATCGGTGTACTCGACCCCGCCAGCGACACCATCACACCGGTGCAGAGCGCCTCGGGCAACCGTGTGTACACTCAGGCAAATCTGAACCTGAGTCATGAGGTGGACATCCAGCCCGCCGATGGTAACCAGGCACCCAGCGCAGTTATCAGCGCCTCCCCCACCAGCGTCACCGGTGCCGGCGCGGTCAACCTGTCCGCCAGCCAGTCCAGCGATCCCGACGGCGACCCCCTGAGCTACAGCTGGCAGATCCTGAGCGGTGCCGGTGCGAGCCTCAGCGGCACCACTGGTGCGAACGTGGTACTGAACCTCGATGCCCCGGCACAGGCGCAGACGGTCACCGTCGAGCTCGCAGTGAACGACGGGCAGGTCAGCGCTACCGCTACCGCAGGTATCACGCACACGCCGGAATCCACCGGTAATGGGGATTACGACTATGTGTACCCGGCGGGTATCGGCAGCTACGTGCCGGGCGAAACCGTGGTACTCGGCAGTGACGGCAACCGCTACCAGTGCCGCCCCTTCCCCGAGGGCCAGTGGTGCAACATCAACAGCCCCTACCACTACGCACCCGGAACCGGCGCCAATTGGGGAGATGCCTGGATCAAGCTCTGATTCGCCAACAGAAAGCAAACGAAAAGAAAAAACCCGGCACTTTGCAGCGCCGGGTTTTTTGTTGGTCCAGGTTCCTGAAATCAGCTCATCGCCGGCGCCGGGGACTGCCGCAGTGTCAGCAAAAACAGTAACACCGCCGCCACCCCGCAGGTAGCGACCGCCGCCACCAGTATCAGCGGTGTACCGTCGAACACTGCACTCACTATGCCGATGGCCGCCGCACCCAGCATCATCTGCAGAGTGCCGCCAAGGGCCGCAGCGGTGCCGGCGATGGGACCGTGGTCGTCCAGGGACAGCACCATACTGGTGGGCACCACCAGACCGAGAAAGGCATTGCCCAGTAACAAAAGCCCCACCAGCATCGCAAAGTCGTCCACCCCCAGCAGGTTCAACAGCAGGTTCAGCGCCGCGCTGAGGGCGAAGCCCGTCACCGCCCACTTCACTACCGCTACGCCGCCGAAACGCTCACACAGGTTCGCCGCGAACTGGCTGGCAATGAAGAATCCCAACGCATTCAACGCAAACGCCAGACTGAACTGAGTGGGCGTCAGGCCGTAGTAATCCGTGTACAGGAAGGTGGAGACCGACAGAAACGCAAAGAAGCTCGCCATCCCCATGCCGCCGATCAGCGTCATTCCCATGAAATAGGCATCCCGCAACAACACCCGGAAAGCATCGAACATGGCGCCGATTTCCAATGGGGTACGCGCGGCAATCGGCAGTGTTTCCGGCAGTGCAAAACGGATCAACAGCAGACTCGCCAAGGTGGCCAGAGCCACACCGTAAAACACCGCAGGCCAACCGAAGGGCTCCATCAACAGGCTGCCCACCAGCGGCGCCAGCATCGGGGAAACAGAGACCACCAGCATAATTGTCGTCATCAGGCGCGTGGCCTCGGTGCCGGTGTAGCGGTCGCGGATGATCGCGCGCGGAATCGACATCACCGAGGCGGCCCCCACGCCCTGCACAAAACGCAGCGCGATCAACCACTCGATCGTGGGTGCCAGTGCACACCCTACGGAGGCGAACAGAAACAGCACCAGCCCGAAATACAGTGGCGGTTTGCGCCCGAACATATCCGCCGCCGGACCGTAGAACAGCTGGCAGATCCCGAAGGCGACAAAGAACGCCACCAGGGTGTACTGGGACATGGCCGCCGGCACCCCGTAATCCTCCGCCATGGCCGGCATCGCCGGCAGGTACATATCGATGGCAAAGGGACCAACGCAACTCAACAGCCCGAGAATCAGGGCCATTTTCAATAATTCGGGCTTCATCACTATCCAATCATCCAGTTAACAGGTGCCGGACTGACAGCGCCCGAACGTCGCCCGATTGTAACAGCAGCCGATGACAGGTCCGCAACGCGGGCGCAGTGCATTCACCGCGATTACACTATTCCGACGCCTATCGAACAGAAAGTCACTTATACAATGACCCAACAGCCCCCGAACAACGTCAAGAAATCCATGGACGACGTCATCACCATCGCCGGCGTGCCCGTCGCCCGCGGCGAAACCCGCAAAATCGAACTGCCCATCGTGCGTCTATACACGGACACCGAAATGGCCATCCCGGTGTACATACAGCGCGGAAAAAAATCCGGACCCACCATCTTCGTGTGCGCCGCCCTCCACGGCGACGAACTCAACGGAGTGGAAATCATCAGCCGCCTGATCAACAGCAAAGCGCTCAAATCCCTGCGCGGCACCCTTATTGCCGTACCGGTAGTCAATGTCTACGGCGTACTGCAGCAATCCCGCTATCTCCCCGATCGCCGCGACCTCAACCGCTCCTTCCCCGGCTCCGCCCGCGGCTCCCTCGCCGCGCGCATGGCCCACGTATTCCTCGACCAGATCGTCTCCAAATGCGACTACGGCATCGACCTGCATACCGGCGCCGTACACCGCAGCAACCTCCCGCAGATCCGCGCCAATCTCGACGACCAGCAGACCCGCGCCATGGCTGCCGCCTTCGGCGTCCCCGTACTCCTCAACGCCACCCTGCGCGACGGCTCCCTGCGCCAGGCCGCCGCCGACCTCGGCGTGCGTATCCTGCTGTACGAGGCCGGTGAAGCCCTGCGCTTCGACGAGCTCTGCATCCGCGCCGGTGTCAAAGGCGTGCTCAACGTCCTGCGCCACCTGCAGATGCTTCCCCCGAGAAAATCCCCACACGGCATCGAACCCTTCGTCGCCCGCCGCAGCGGCTGGCTGCGCGCCGGCGACAGCGGCATCGTCAACCACAAACGCCAGCTCGGCGATCACGTGCGCAAAGGAGAAACCCTCGCCACCATCGCCGATCTCTACGGCAACGAACTCGACAAGGTAGTGGCAGACGCCGACGGCATCATCATCGGCAAGCAGAACATCCCGCTGGTGCAGGAAGGCGAGGCGATGTACCACGTGGCGTATTTCCATGAGCCGAACGAGGTATTGGAAAATCTGGAATTGCTGCAGGATACGTTGTTACCGGAAGAGAACTACTAACTCCCAGCAACCTCGCTTACGAAGTGATTAAACCTGAGGTGAAGGACAGGTAGCGGGGGAAGCATTTCGAAAGCGTCGGCAACAGGGATGTTGCCGACGCAGCGTACATGGATGTATTCACAGCGGTTTCGAAATGCTTCACCCGCTGCCTAGCCGCCAGCGGGCCAGAGAAAAGCTCTTCGTTATTTCTTGCGCAAAAGCTCCAGCACTTCCTTGCTGGGGAAACCCTGAAGCTCAACCCCGGCGCTCTCCTCAAACTTGAGAATCGCCTTGCGGGTCTCGCCCCCGGCCTTGCCATCGACCTCGCCGTCGTAGAACCCCTTCTCCTTCAGCTTGGTCTGCAACTCAACGATCTCATCGTGATCCAGCTTGGTGAACGGACGTTTCCAATCCTTCGTCAGAGGCTCCGCCCCACCAATCTGATCCGCCAGAATCCCCACCGCCAACGCATAGCGATCGGAATTGTTGTAACGCTTGATCACAAAGAAATTCTTCAGCACCAGAAACGCAGGCCCCCCCCTCCCCGCCGGCACCTTCAGCTCCGCCTCATCATCCGCACGCGGAAACGCCTGCCCACGCACCCGTTTCACCCCGAGCTTCTCCCACTCCGAAATCTTCAGCTTGCCCGCCGGCAGCTTGTTCGCCGGAATGGTCACCTCGTAGCCCCAGGTTTCCCCGCTGCGCCAGCCATTTTTGCTCAACAGGCTCGCTGCCGTCGCAAGTGCGTCCGGTACCGAATTCCAGATATCGCGCTTGCCGTCGCCATCCATATCCACCGCATAGGCCTGATAGCTGGTGGGAATAAACTGCGTGTGCCCCATGGCACCCGCCCAGGAACCGGTCAGATGACTCTCGTCGATATCACCGCTCTGCAGAATTTTCAGCGCCGCCAACAGCTGGCTGGTACCGAACTTTTTGCGCTTGGGGTCCGCGTAGGCCAGAGTCGCCAGTGAGCGCACCACACTGCGCATCACATTCTTATTGTCCAGGATCGCGCCAAAGCTCGACTCCATCGACCAGATGGCCAGCAGAATATTCGGGTTCACCCCGAACTGCTTCTCGATCTTGTCCAGCCAGGGCTGCAGTTCCTGTTTTTTCTCGCGTCCGCGCTTTACCGCAAATTTCGTAATACGGTTGTCGAAGTACTGCCACGCCGGCGCTTTGAATTCGGGTTGAAAACCCGCCTTGTCCAACACCCATTGATCGGGAGAGTCGACACCCTTGAAGGCGCGATCGAAGGTCTCCGCGGAAATTCCCTCACTCAGCGCCTGTTTGCGGAATTCCTGTTTCCACTTTTCAAACCCCGGGTCCGCCGCCGCGCTCGCAAACAGCGGCAGCACCAGCAGCAAAGAAATCAGGAATGAAATAAAACCGAAGCGGCGCGGTGACGCCGTGGTGGAATGAAGCATGACAACTCCTTGGCAAAAACAGCTCGCACAAGGGTAGAACGGAAGCCCGTCAACGGAAAGGGAAGATAAACGCCAGTAACCCTGGTTGTGACCGGCCCGACACTCTATTCAACGGAGAATTTTTACGGGGGTATCACGCCGCCGGCGGAATCACATAAAACAGCACCGCAAAGAAATGCAACGCACCGCCCGCCAGCACAAACAAGTGCCAGATGGCATGGTGAAAGCGCAGCCCACGCCACAGGTAAAAACCGATTCCACCGGTGTAACAGAGGCCGCCCAGCACCAGCAGCCACAGGCCGCCGGGCGCGAGATTATCCATCAGCGGTTTGATCGCCGCGATCACCACCCACCCCATCAGCGCACTCAGGGTAATCGACAGCGCGCGGAGCTTTTTCAGCGGCGTGAACTGAATAATCAGCCCCAGTAACGCCAGCCCCCAGATCACCCCGAACAACGACCATCCCCAGGGACCGCGCAGGGTCACCAGGGTAAATGGGGTGTAGGTGCCGGCAATCAGCAGGAAGATGGCGGAGTGGTCGAGGGTGCGCAGTATCTGCTTGGCACCTTCATGCGTGATGCTGTGATACAGCGTCGAGGCGGAGAAACACAGGATCAGCGTCGCTGCGTAGATGCTGCTGCTGACGATATGCCAGGCGTCGCCGCGCAGCGCCGCGAACCCGCACAGAACACCCAGGCCGGCAATGGCCAGCAGGGCTCCGATACCGTGGGTAATACTGTTGGCGATTTCTTCGGCAAAGCTGTAACGGCTGCCGACACCGGTAGACAGGCTGGCGGACATAGTGAATTCCCGATCTGGACACGAGTGCCAGTATGGCAGATTTTTGTGACCGCAAGTTTAATTGCAGTCTCATGATCGGAATTTAACCGCCAGACGCCTGGCCCAGGCAAGGAAAGATTGGGACCGGCGGGTTTCGCCGGTCCCGGATCTGGAGAGAGATCGATCAGACGCTGGGACTGTGGATGCCCATTTCACACAGGGCGGAGGATTCGCGCACGATGGTCTGCACACGGTCCGGACCGGTGGAGATGATGTCGATGGGCGCACCTACCAGCTCCTCGATGCGGGCAATGTAATCGCGCGCGGTCTGCGGCAGCTCCGCTTCGCGGCGCACGCCGAAGGTGGTCTCGCTCCAGCCCGGCATGGTTTCGTACACGGGCTCCACACCTTCCCAGCCGGCGGCGTCGAACGGTACCGGGATTTCCTCACCGGCGGCATTGCGGTAGCCGACACAGATTTTTACTTCCTCGAGGCCATCCAACACGTCCAGCTTGGTCAGGCACAGACCGGAAATACTGTTGATGCGGATCGCGTGGCGTACGGCCACGGCGTCGAACCAGCCAGTACGGCGTGCGCGGCCGGTGGTGGCGCCAAACTCGTGGCCCTTCTCGCCCAGGTGCTTGCCGACTTCACAGCCCAGCTCGGTGGGGAACGGACCGCCGCCTACGCGGGTGGTGTAGGCCTTGGTGATACCCAGCACGTAGTCCAGGTACAGCGGGCCGAAACCGGAACCGGTGGCAGTGCCGCCGGCAGTGGTATTGGAAGAAGTCACGTAGGGGTAGGTGCCGTGGTCGATATCCAGCAGTGAGCCCTGGGCACCCTCGAACAGGATGTGCTCGCCGTTCTCGCGGGCCTTGTGCAGGGTATCCGCCACGTCGATGATCATCGGCACCAGCTCTTCGCGCCAGGTTTCCGCCAGCTTGAGGGTGTCCTCGTAGCTGACCGGATCGACCTTGTAATACTGGGTCAGGGCGAAGTTGTGGTATTCCATCAGTTCTTTCAGCTGGGCGCAGAAGTTGTCCCAGTTGCACAGGTCGCCGAGACGCAGGCCGCGGCGTGCCACCTTGTCTTCGTAGGCCGGGCCGATGCCGCGACCGGTGGTGCCGATGGCTTTGGCACCGCGGGCTTTCTCGCGCGCCTGGTCCAGGGCCGAGTGCACCGGCAGGATCAGCGGGCAGGCGGGAGACAGGCGCAGGCGCTTGCGCACCGGCACGCCGGCGGCTTCCAGGTCCCCCATTTCCTTCAGCAGGGCTTCCGGGGACAGCACCACGCCGTTGCCGATCAGGCAGCTCACGTCCGGGCGCAGTACGCCGGAGGGAATCAGGTGCAGCACGGTCTTTTCACCGTTAATCACCAGGGTGTGGCCGGCGTTGTGACCGCCCTGAAAGCGGACTACCAGTGCGACTTTCTCGGTGAGCAGATCAACAATCTTGCCCTTGCCTTCGTCGCCCCACTGGGTGCCCAGCACCACTACATTCTTGCCCATGTGCGTAAATCTCGTGTCGTCAGTTCAACAATGGACGGGCGGATGAAAAGAGCGGCCGCGCCCGTCGTGCGGCCTAAATTCTTGAATCAACTGGGTAGTCTAGGGTTCAGGAGCGCGGCTTCACCACCCAGGTGTCACCGTCTCGCACCAGCTCGCGGTCACAGCGCGCGAGGGTTTCGGTATCATCGCTGCCCTCCCCGGGCATGGCACTGATCACAACCTCGCCACTGGCGCGCAGGGCACCTACCGCCTGCCACAGCGCCGCACAGTCGCTCGCGGGCGCGAGAATAGCACCCGCCTCGGCAGCGCCGTTGTGCCCCAGGGCATTGATGGCCGCCAGATCGGTACTGAAACCGGTGGCCGCGCGGTCGCGCCCGAACACGGCACCGATACCATTGTAGCGGCCACCGTTGGCCAGGGCCTGGCCGTGGCCCGGGGAGTAGGCGGCAAAGACCAGTCCGGTCTCGTAGTCGTAGCCACGCATTTCACCCAGATCAAAAAACAGGGTTACCTGCGGGTAGCGGCGCGCCACGGCATCCGCCACCTGCTGCAACTCTTCCAGCGCGCTCACCAGGGCGCCGGGGCCGCCGGCGAACAGTTCGCGCGCACGCGCCAGACATTCGCTACCACCGGCAAGGCGCGGCAGGCTGCGCAGCCAGGTGGCGGCCTGAGCGTCGGCCACATGTTCTTCCACCCAGCGCTCGATATCCGCCACTGCCTTGCTCTGCAGCAGGGCAATAAGTGCAGCCTGCTGGTCGCTGTCGAGCCTCGCCACCTCGGCCAGGCTGCGGAAAATCGCCACGTGCCCCAGATCGAGATGGATCTCGCGGATGCCGGCGGTCGCGAGGGTTTCGAGCATCAGACTGATGACTTCGATATCGCCCTGCAGGCTCTCAACACCGTAGAGCTCAGCGCCGATCTGGATCGGCGCACGCGGCCCCATGGGGGTACGCGGGCGGGTGTAGAGTACCTGGCCGGCGTAGCAGAGGCGGTTCGCGCCGCTGCGGGGAAAACTGTGGGAATCGATACGCGCCGCCTGCGGCGTGATATCCGCGCGAATGCCCAGGCTGCGCCCGGAGAGCTGGTCGGTGACGCGGAAGGTACGCAGATCCACATCCCGCCCCATGCCAATCAGCAGGGAGTCGGTGAATTCCACCATCGGCGGAATGATCATCTCATAGCCCCAACGGTGGTAGAGATCCAGCAGGTTTCTGCGCAGGGTTTCCACCCGCTTGGCATCCGCGGGCAAAATCTCGGCGATGCCATCCGGTAGCATCCAGCGTTCAGCTTGGGTCATGGTGTGGGCGTTCGACAGTATTCGGCAATTAACGGAACGGTACGGTCTCGGCGACCGCGACAACCTCAATTCCGGCGGGCGGCTTCTGTGGTCGGGCAGTCCGCGGATTGACGCGCACCACGCCGACACAAAAAAACCGGGCGCCGGCCCGGTTTTGGGGATTTTACCACTATTTGCCGGGCCTGTGGCCAGTCCCGGCTGGATTGGCGGAGTGCTTATTTGCCCGCGGGGTCTTTCAGGTAGCGGAAAAACGCGCTGTCCGGCTCCACCAACAGCATATCACCCTTGTCCTTGAAGGACTCCCGGTACGCGGTCAGGCTGCGGGAGAAGCGATAGAACTCGGGATTCTTGCTGTAGGCGTCGGCATAGATCCGCGCAGCCTCGGCATCACCGGCACCACGCAGCTCTTCCGCCTGGCGATAAGCTTCAGATTCGATCACCACTTTCTGGCGGTCGGCGTTGGCGCGGATGCGCTCGCTCGCCTCCTGGCCCTTGGCGCGGTGATCGCGAGCTTCCAGTTCACGGCCGGTGCGCATCCGCTGGAACACGGACTCGGAGACCTCCGGCGGCAAATCGATACGCTTCACACGCACATCAACCACTTCCACCCCCAGATCTTTCTGTGCGGTCTCATTCAGGTTCTTGGTGATATCCGCCATCAACTGGTCGCGCTGACCACTCACCACTTCGTGCAGGTCACGCACACCAAACTGGTTACGCAGACGGTTGTTGATCTGCTCCGCCAGCAGGCGCACGGCGTTGCGCTCGTCACCGCGGGTCGCCTTGTAGAAACGCCCCACGTCGACGATACGGAACTTGGCGTAGGAATCCACCATCATGAACTTGTTTTCACTGTTCAGCATCCGCACCGGCTGCGAATCGACGGTTTGAATACGCGCGTCGAACTTGCGCAGCTCGTGCACCAGTGGAACCTTGAAATACAGGCCGGGGGTGTAGTCGGTGCGCACCAGTTCACCGAAGCGCAGCAGTACCGCTTTTTCGGTTTCCTTGACCACGAAGGCGCTGCTGGAGAGCACCAGCAGGCCAACCAGTATCAGTGCGATGACAAAAAGAGACTTGTTGTTGTTCATGGCACTTCTCCCTTAGCGGACTTCACGGGCGCGGCGATTGCTGTTTACTTCCGTACGCACCTGATTCATGACTCTCTGGGTAATCTCATCGATCACCTGGGAGGAAACCTGAGTGCGCGTGCTCGCGCCGCTGCCGCTGTTTTCAGCCAGTTTGTCCAGCGGCAGGTACATCATGTTATTGCCACCTTCGACGTCCACCATCACCTTGGAGGTATTGCTCATTACATCCTGCACCGTATCCAGGTACATACGCTCGCGAGTCACATCCGGGGCGCGCTGGTATTCCGTCAGCAGTTTTTCGAAGCGCGCGGCTTCACCACGGGCGCTCTCGACGACGCGGGACTTGTAGGCCTCCGCCTCTTCGATCATGCGTTGGGCCTGACCGCGGGCCACCGGGATCACCTGATTGGCGTAGGCCTGAGCCTCGTTCTGCAGACGTACTTCGTCTTCGCGCGCACGCACGACGTCATCAAACGCATCCTGCACTTCACGCGGCGCCTTGGCGTCGGTGAGGTTCACCACGTCGACGCGAATACCGGTTTTGTACAGATCCAGATACTGCTGTAACCGCACCTGGGTGTCGGCGGCAACCTGGGTACGGTTCTGGGAGATGACACCGTTCAGAGTCTGGGAACCCACCACATGGCGCAGCGCGCTGTCGGTAGCCTCCTGCAGGCTTTTCAGCGGGTCGGCCACACGCAGTACAAAGGACTCCGCGTCGTCGATGTGCCACTGCACCTGCAGTACCACGTCCACAATACTGGCGTCTTCCGTCAGCATCTGGCCGGTGGTGCGCTCGGTTCGCACCTCGGTCATGTTCACCTTGGTGACGTTATCGATCAGTGGCGGGTTCCAGTGCAGACCTGAGCCTACCGTTTCGTGATACTTGCCGAGACGCAACACCACTGCGGACTGGCTCGCATCCACCTGATAAAAGCCCCACAGGCCGTAAACCACAGCGAGCACGATAAGCACCAGCGACCAGGGGAAGCTGCCACTGCCACCGGGGCGACCGTCGTCGGCGGTGGTGGGTTTGCCCCCAAACAGGCCGTTCAGTTTCTGCTGCATCTTGCGCAGCAGCTCATCCAGGTCTGGCGGGCCATCATTATTGCGATTGCCACCACCCCAGGGGTCCTTGTTATTACCACCCGGTTCGTTCCAGGCCATTGGTCAACTCCAATTCAATCAATTTATTAATCGTTAGCTGTCGCGAAATTCTAGCATTTTCCCCCGCGACACTGTGTCTCTGCGCGACGGCTGTATTTATTCGGCTTCCCAGTCTTCCGGTTTCGGCTCTGCATCGGGATTTTCCGGCAGCCACTGGGGTGGATTGCCCGCCTCGCGGAAGGGTGCGAGCAGCCGCTGCAACTCAGAGCGCGGCAACATGACGTGCAGCTCGGCGTCACCGTTGTCGCGGTAACTCTCACGCTGAACGGCGTTACTGGCAAACAGCTGTGCGCGCAGACGGGAATGCTGCGGCGGAATTACCAGCGCACCATTCACCATCTGGTTACCCAGGCGTTCGGCAATGGCTTCTACGAGCAAATCACATCCGGCACCGGTAGCCGCGGACAACCACACCGCACGCGGCACGCCCTGATCGTCGCGATCGATGCGCGGTGTCATGTCCGCCAGCAGATCGATCTTGTTGTACACCATCAGATGCGGCAGTTCCGATGCACCGATTTCCTCCAGCACCAGCTGCACTTCCTCGATCAGGTGCAGACGGTTTTCCGCCGCGGCATCCACCACGTGCAGCAACAGTGAGGAACTCGCGGCTTCTTCCAGCGTGGCACGGAAGGCCTCGACGAGACGGTGCGGCAGATGAGAGACGAACCCCACGGTGTCGGCGAGGATCATCGCACCCACATTTGGCAGCTCCACCCGACGCATGGTCGGATCCAGAGTGGCAAACAGCTGGTCGCGTACATACACGTCGGCATCGCTGACGCGGTTGAACAGGGTGGACTTGCCGGCATTGGTGTAGCCCACCAGAGATACAGTGGCGACCTCTGCGCGAGAGCGCGCACGGCGCCCCTGCTCACGCTGGCGGCGCACCTTGTCCAGGCGCTTTTCGATCGCGTCGATGCGTGCGCGCAACAGACGGCGGTCGGTTTCCAGCTGGGTTTCACCTGGGCCGCGCAGACCGATACCACCCTTCTGTCGCTCAAGGTGGGTCCAGCCCCGCACCAGGCGGGTCGACATATGGCGCAATTGCGCCAGCTCCACCTGCAACTTGCCCTCGTGGGTACGGGCACGCTGGGCAAAGATGTCGAGAATCAGCCCGGTACGATCGAGAACCCTGCACTGGAGCTCGCGCTCAATATTGCGCTCCTGGCTCGGTGACAGGGTGTGATCAAACAGCACCAGCTCCGCACCGTGCTTTTTCACCGTCTCGTTGATTTCTTCCAGCTTGCCTTTGCCGACGAAGGTTTTTGGGTCTGGGGTGGCGCGGGTGCCGAAGATGAAGGCCACCGGGTCGGCACCGGCGGATAGCGCCAACTCTTCAAATTCACGGGGGTCATCGGGGCTGTCGATGGCGGAAAGTTCCAGGTGGACCAGCACCGCAAGTTCACCGGATTCCGGGCGATCAAAAAACAAGGATTATTCTCTTGGGTTCAAAAAAGCACCAGGTCACTGGCACCGAACAACAGACGCCCCGGGCATGCCGGGGCGCTGTCGGTAATTGCTCTGCTCCGCCAGACACCACGCCGCCCACGACCCGGGCACCTCTCGTCATCAGAAAAGGTAACCGGCGCGGGTGTGCCGCGGTGTTCAACTTCAGCCGAAGGTCTCGCTGCCACCTTCCGGGCCAGCGCCTTCACCGCCCGGGCCCGCCGGATTCATCAGCGGAACACGCACAGCGCGGGAGGGTACTACGGTGGAAATGGCATGTTTGTAAACCATCTGGCTTACGGTATTTTTCAGCAGTACTACAAACTGGTCGAAAGATTCAATCTGGCCCTGCAGCTTGATGCCATTGACCAGATAGATGGAAACCGGGATACGCTCTTTACGCAAAACATTCAGGTAAGGGTCTTGTAAGCTGTGCCCTTTTGACATCGTTTTTCTCCTTGCCAAAAGATAAATCGCCAGATGACGCACGATCGCGCCCGCGAATCCCGCGGACTAAGGACGGCCATGGTGATGAGGCGTATAAAAAAGAGCCATAACTAAACAGGGCTCTGTGAATAACTGACTGATGTGGGCCGGATATCCCGACACACTCACGTTATGGCTGCTCAACCAAGAAATTTCAAGGCCTCTGTCAACATTTCATCGATTTTGCGCACTTTGCCGCCAGGGTCCTGTGCATAGAGGTAATCCACATCCGGCCACCCCCGCAACCAGGTCAGCTGGCGCTTGGCCAGCTGCCGGGTAGCGGCGATTCCAGCCTCCCGCATCTGCGCGTAATCGGTATCGCCGTCGAGATATTCCCACACCTGGCGGTAACCCACGGCGCGGATCGCCGGCAGGTCCTTGTGCAGGTCGCCGCGCGCGCGCAGGGCTTTCACCTCATCGATAAATCCATTTTCCAGCATGCGCTCAAAACGCAGCGCGATGCGCTGGTGCAACATCGCGCGATCCCGCGGCAGGATCGCCAGTTGCTGAACACGGTAGTGCGCGAGAGGTGATGTGCGCTCCTGCTCGGCACGCAGCTGTGTCATGGTCTTGCCGGTGAGATGGTATACCTCCAACGCACGCTCGATGCGCACTGAATGGTTCGGGTGCAGCTCGGCCGCGAGTGCCGGATCCACCTTTTCCAGTTCCCGGTGCAGCGCTGGCCAACCCTCTGCCGCTGCGCGCGCTTCGACCTGAGCGCGAAATTCCGGGTCAGCCTCTGGCATCTCCGCCATGCCCTGCAATAGAGTCTTGAAGTAGAGCATGGTTCCGCCCACCAGTAGCGGAATTTTTCCCACCGCGGTGATCTCCTCCATCGCCGCCAACGCATCCTCGCGAAAGCGCCCGGCGGAATAACTCTCGGCCGGATCGCAGATATCGATCAGACGATGGGGATAGCGGGCCAGCTCTTCCGGGGCAGGCTTGGCAGAACCGATATCCAGCCCGCGGTACACCAGCGCCGAGTCCACGCTGATCAGTTCCACCGGCAGATGCTCACTGATGGCCATGGCGAGATCGGTCTTGCCGGAGGCGGTGGGGCCCATCAAAAAGATTGCCCGGGGACGAGTGTCACCCAAACTCATTCTGACTCCTCTAAAAATCGTAGCGAGCGGGTTGCTGGTGGTGGCCGCCGGGGCAGAGGCGGCGGAGCGTATAGGTCATACATGTGTATGCCTACCGGGCTGGCGCACCAGCACCGCCGGACGCCGCCAGGAGCCCGCGCAGTAGATTTTTACTGACCACGCATAAACCATTTATCCATGTCCGCCAGTTTAACCTGCGTCCAGGTGGGGCGACCGTGGTTGCACTGGCCACTGCGCTCGGTGCGCTCCATATCCCGCAGCAGAGCGTTCATTTCCGGGATGGTCAGTTTACGGTTCGCGCGCACGGAGCCGTGACAAGCCATGGTGGAGAGAATTTCATTGATCTGGTTGCCGATACGATCGCTACTCCCCTCCGCCAGCAGATCGCTCAGCACATCCCGCACCAGCTGTTCCACCGGTGCGCCGTGCAACATGATGGGCACCTGACGCACCATCAGCGTTTCCGGGCCGGCGCGCTGCAACATAAACCCGAGTGAGGTAAACACTTCCTCGCGCTCCTCAAAACAGTCGGCCTCGCGCTCGCTTACGGCAAGGCTCACCGGCACCAGCAGCGGTTGCGCCTGGATGCCGCCGGCGGCGTGGGCGGTTTTCATCTTTTCGTAGACGATGCGCTCGTGGGCCGCGTGCATGTCCACCACCACCATGCCGTGTTCGTTCTGGGAAAGAATATAGATACCGTGCAATTGGGCGATGGCGAAACCCAGCGGCGGCGTTTCGCTTTCGGACTCCGCAGGCAGCGGCTGCGACCAGGAACTGGCGGACACCGGCGCCTCGCGCACGCCATCACCGTACGGCTTGTGCAGCTCACCGTAGCCCTGCATCTGCTGCTGGATACGCTCGGGTGAACTGCGCCCGGCAAACCCCGCCTGTGGATAACGGCCAAATCCCTCTTGCTGCGAGCCACCGGGCGCCTGTGTCAGCGCCATCCGCTCCTGACCGGAAAATTCGCCGGCGGCAATCCCGGAAAGTTCCACCCGTGTATCCTGTTGCTCCCGCTGCGATTCTTTGTCTCCGGGGCGGACATCCGCCAGCGCGCGGTGCAGGGAACCGAACAGAAAGTCGTGCACCAGGCGGCTGTCGCGGAAGCGCACTTCGTGCTTGGTGGGGTGCACGTTTACGTCCACCGCCGCCGGGTCCAGCTCCAGATACAGCACAAACGCGGGATGGCGGCCGTGATACAGCACGTCGGCAAACGCCCGACGCACCGCGTGGCTCACCACCCGGTCGCGGATGGCGCGACCGTTGACGTAGAAAAACTGCAGGTCGGCCTGGGAGCGGGAAAACGCCGGCTCCGCCACCCAACCCCACAAACGCAGGCCGCTGCGTTCCATATCGATGTGCAGGGCATTCTGCATGAACGCGGGTCCGCAAAGCTGGGCGACCCTTCGCTCCATTTCCGCTCTTGTCGTACCGCCGCGCAGATTGTGCACGCCCTTGCCGTTGTGGCGCAGACTGATGGAAACGTCGAAACGGGAGAGCGCGAGGCGCTTGATGGTTTCGTCGACGCGGCTGAACTCGGTTTTTTCGGTGCGCAGGAATTTCCGGCGCGCGGGGGTATTGAAGAACAGGTCCCGCACTTCCACGGTGGTGCCGCGCGGGTGCGCCGCCGGTGCCAGCTGGGTTTCCATCTCCCGCCCTTCCGCAGTCACCACCCAGCCTTTGCCGGTATCTTCCCGGCTGCTGGTGAGCGAGAGCCGGGCGACGGACGAAATACTGGCGAGGGCTTCGCCGCGGAAGCCCAGGGTAGCGACCGCCTCGAGGTCTTCAAGCGCGTGGATTTTCGACGTGGCATGACGGGCGAGCGCGAGATGCAGATCGTCTTTCTCAATGCCCTTGCCGTTGTCACGCACCATGATGCGCTTGATCCCACCACCGTCCAGATCCACTTCCAGTCTTGAGGCGCCGGCATCGAGGCTGTTTTCCAGCAGCTCTTTGATCACGGATGCGGGGCGCTCGACCACTTCACCGGCGGCGATCTGGTTGGCGAGTCTTGGAGAAAGAAGCTGGATATTGTCGGGCATTGGGGTCTTGGTACTTGGCGATTAACCCCGGAGCCACAATCAGGCCAAGCTTTCGGGGTCCTATTTAATACTGTGGCACCGGAGCACCGGGCTCTTTTAAGGCCACGGAGTGCCCGCACGGTTCCACGCTAGCCAGAAGGAATCGTCAACGTCTGCCCCACCTGAATCATGGAAGTCTGCATGCCGTTGGCCTTCTTCAGGTCCGCCACGGAAACGTTGTAGCGGGCCGCGATGCCCGACAGGGTATCACCGCGGGCAATCGTGTGCTTGCGGTCATTGCGACTGCCATTGGACGCGAGCCAGCTGCCAGCCGGCGGGCGCGACTTGAAGTGGGCGACGATGCCTTCGCCGAGCTTTTCCGCCATGCGTCTTTGGAACGACGGATCTCGCAGCCGCCGCGCCTCATCCGGATTGGTGATGAATCCGGTTTCCACCAGGATCGACGGCACATCCGGGTTGCGCAGCACCGAGAAGTTCGCCTGCTCCACCTTCTTCTTGTGCAGATGGGTAAAGCTCCCTATGGAATTCAATACACTGCTGCCTATATCCAGACTGGAATTCATGGTCGCCGTCATCGCCAGATCCAACAGCACCCCCGCCAGGGTATCGTCCTTGTCACTGAGACTCAGGCTGCCAGCGCCACCAATCAGATCCGATTCATTTTCCCGCTGGGCAAGAAAACGCGCCGTCTCACTGGTAGCACCGCGGGAGGAAACCACGTAAACCCCGGCACCGCGGGCTTCCTTGCGGGTAAATGCGTCGGCGTGGATGGAGACAAACAGATCCGCTTTCAGTTGACGCCCCTTTTTCACACGGTCGCGCAGGGGGATGTAATAGTCACCGGTACGCACCAGCTTTGCGGAGAACCCGGGCTCGCGGTCGATGAGTTTGTGCAGCTCACGGGATATCGCCAGTACCACATCTTTTTCCCGCACACCGCCGGGGCCGAGCGCGCCGGGGTCTTCACCACCGTGGCCCGCGTCGATAGCAATCAGGATCTTCCGTTGATCCGTCACCTGCTCGATGGTTTTTTCTTCCACTTTGTCGCGGTCGTGCAGGTCGATCACGAGGCGGTCGGGGAGCGTTTCGTGGCGGCGCAGGGCAAAGCTGCGGGGGTTAACCGGCTGTTTCAGATCCAGCACCACACGCAGGTCGCGCTTGTCCTTGGTGGCGTAGCGGACTGCGGAAATGGGCGTATCGTCCAGTGGCAGGTTGTCGATGGTGGCGGCGAGTTTTGCGCTGCTCACATCAATTACCACACGGTCGGGGTTCTGCAGGGTAAACAGCTTGTGCTCGGCGGGTCCGTCCAGGTCAAAAACCAGCCGGGTGTGGTCTGGCGCACGCCACAGACGCACCCCCTCCACCTCTGCGGCAATAGACGGCAGCGCGACGAGTAGCGCCCACACCAATAAAATACCTGGAAGTCGCACCGGCAACCCTGCTCCAATCATTATTATGCCCTGTCGATTCGCTTGCGCGGCCTCGCTCCATGAAGCGCGCGGTTCAGTGTTTCGCGAAGTGCGCGCCGGCCAATACCGCCGCTCCAGCGTCACTCATTGCAATCAAGTTTAGTTCGCGACCCTCGCCCTGCAGCCGCAGCTCGAGCCGCAGGTCCGGTGTGGGCAACACCCCCACTCCGCGTTCAGACCATTCCACCAGACTCAGGCTGCCGGGGCCGAAGTAATCCCGTACCCCCATATATTCCAGCTCTTCTGCGTCCCCCAGACGATAAAGGTCAAAGTGATACACACGAAAGTCGGCAAACTCGTAGGGCTCCACCAGCGTGTAGGTGGGGCTCTTTACCGCACCGCGGTGACCAAAGGCACGCAGTACACCACGGCTGAGGGTGGTCTTGCCCGCACCCAGCTGACCACCGAGAAAAATCACCAGACCCGCGGCCATACCGGTGTCGATACAGGCGCGACCGAGAGATTCGCCGGCGGCCACGGTGGCTGACTCGTCGGCGAGGAACTGCACTTTTTCCGCAGACTGCTTACTCATGACCTCCATCCGCCCCCTTTCAATCCACAAGGGCGCGGATATGCGGCAGCAGGTCCGTGGCGAGAAGCCCACGCTGGCCGTCAGCCGCCGCGCGGTTGCCGGCCTCGCCGTGCAACCACACCCCGAGACGGGCCGCTGCCGGCAGGGCCATACCCTGGCCGATCAGCGCGGCGATCACGCCGGTGAGCAGGTCGCCCATACCGCCGGAGGCCATGCCCGGGTTGCCGGTGTTGATCACGTCCACACCGTCGGCGTGCACAATCACCGTACCCGCGCCCTTTAATACCACCACTCCACTGAATTTTTCCTGAATCAACTTCGCGGCGGCAATCGGGTCTGCGGTGACTTCCGCATTGCTCACACCCAACAGGCGGGCCGCCTCACCGATATGCGGCGTCAGCACCCAGTCGTCACGCCTGATCCCGGCGAGCACACGGCCGCCGGCAAGGATATTCAGCGCATCCGCATCCAGCACCAGCGCCGCGTTCGCCCGCCCGGCGCGGGCCAGCAGCTGCTCGCTCCAGGGGGAACGGCCGAGGCCGGGGCCGACGGCAATCACATCCGGGGTTTCCAGCAAGGGTTCGAGTTCCTGCCCGGATACCACCGGGTGCGCCATCACCTCCGGGCGACGGGTGAGGGATGCCATTACGTGCTCAGGGCGGGTGGCGAGCGAAATCAGGCCACTGCCGGCACGCGCGGCCGCTTCGGCAGCCATCAGCGCGGCGCCGCCGAAACCGTGGTCGCCACCGACCACCATCACATGGCCGAACTGGTTCTTGTAGCTGTCCGCCGCGCGCGCGGGCAGCCGCTCAAGGCTGTCGCCGGTCTGACGGGTCAGCAGCGCGGGCATCTGTGCATAGACCTCTGAAGCTGCGCCCAGATCCTCGAAAATCACCTCGCCGGCAAGTGCGGGGCCACGCCCCAGAAACAGGCCGGCCTTGCGGCCGATAAACGTTACTGTCGCATCCGCGTTTACAGCGTCAACCGCAAAACCACTATCGGCATTCAAGCCCGACGGCAGGTCCACCGCCAGCACCGGTGCCGACGCACGGTTGATATGTGCAATCGCCGCACCCATCGGCGCGCGCAGCTCACCACTAAAGCCGGTGCCCAGCAGCGCATCCACCAATACGGTGTTTTTCCCCACCGCCGGCAGCTCCTCGAGACGGGTCACCAGCGTTGCGCCCTCGCGCTCGGCAAAGCCATAGGCCTCCAGCGCCTCGCCCTTCAGTTTGTTTGCCGGCATGCCCACAAACACAGTCACAGGAATCTGGCGCTGAGCGGCGAGCCCGGCCATCACATAGCCATCGCCACCGTTGTTGCCACCACCGCAGAACACCTGAATTGCGTCGACCTCCGGCCAGCGGCTGCGCAGAAAATCAAGCGCCGCGCGGCCGGCACGCTTCATCAGTACAATAGCGGGGATCTGCTGCTGACCGATCACAAGCCTGTCCAGCTGCCGTACGGCCTCGGCGCTGTAGAGTGGTTGCGGCGTTGAGGGGGAGGGATTCTGACTGTCCATAGAGAGGCTACTGCATTCCAGCTGTGGTCAATTTTTAAACTGTGGCAAAATACCGGCGATTATACCGTCTCCACCCCCAAACCGCCGCACACGGCCACTGCCAATTTCGTGACCATCCCTTCATGAGCGCTATACCAGACCCACAGACCATGGCCGCCCTCGCTGAACAGATTCGCCTGCGGGGCCGCGAGCTGGGTTTCCAGCAGGTGGGAATTACCGACTGCAGGCTGGAGCAGCACGGCGAGCGGTTGCAGGCGTGGCTGGATGCCGGCTACAACGGCGACATGGAGTGGATGGGCGCACACGGTAACAAGCGTTGGCGGCCGGAGCTGCTGGAGGAAGGCACTCTGAGAGTCATCAGCGTGCGCCTGGACTACCTGCCACCGGACACGCAGCCGGTGCAGATTCTGAAGGACCCGGACAAGGCTTATGTCTCCCGCTACGCCAACGGCCGCGATTATCACAAACTGATCCGCAAGCGACTGGCGCAGCTGGCGCAGCAGATCGATCGCTATTGCGAGGAGCGCGACATCGCCGCGAGTGGCCGCGCTTTCACCGACAGTGCGCCGGTGATGGAACGGGCGCTGGCGGAAAAGGCCGGGCTCGGGTGGATCGGCAAGAACTGCATGCTGATCAACAGCCAGGCGGGCAGCTGGTTTTTTCTCGGCGAGATCTACACCAACCTGCCGCTGCCGGTAGACGTGAGCGAAGAACCCAATCAGTGCGGCGAGTGCACGGCGTGCCTGAAGGTGTGCCCGACGGATGCGTTCGTGGACGCCTACACCCTGGACGCGCGCCGCTGCATTTCCTACCTGACCATCGAGAACAAGGGTTCGATCCCGGAGGAGTTCCGCGAGCCCATGGGCAACCGGGTGTTCGGCTGCGACGACTGTCAGATCATCTGCCCGTGGAACAAGTTCGCCAAACCCACCGGCGAGTCCGCTTTCCACCCGCGCCACGGGTTGGACAGTGGCGCACTGGTGGATCTGTTCCGCTGGACGGAAGAGGAATTTCTGCGGAAAACCGAGGGCTCGGCGATTCGGCGGATCGGGTTTGAGCGGTGGCAACGGAATCTGGCGGTGGCTCTGGGGAATGCTGATTTTTCCCCGGAAATTGTTGCGGTTTTGGAAGACTCTCTTGGTACCACTACGCCATTGGTGGCGGAGCATATTGAGTGGGCCTTGGAGCGGTTGCGCAGTGGGCGGCGTAGGAAACGGAAGATTAAAAGGGTTTCATCGTAAGCTTCCAAGCCCGGGGCACTCCGAGCTCTGATTTAGGTTCGGTGGCGGTGAAGCGCCGGGTATCTGTTTCCAAAACCGAGCTAGGCGCCCCCCTTCAATACATCCCTGTACGCTGCGTCGGCGACATCCCTGTCGCCGACGCTTTTGGAAACAGATCCCCATCACTCCACCTTAAATTCTTGTCTCTGTACGTCGTAAGCTTAGGTCGCTATTCAGTGCTTCGATTTTTGCTTACAGAGTATTGCACTCCAATGCGAAGGCCGGGTGCCGGGTAAGGGTTTTCAGGAGCGTCGCAAACAGGGACGTTTGCGACGCAGCGTACATGGATGTACTCGCAGCGGTCCTGAAAACCCTTACCCGGTGCCCGGCCGCCACCACCCCAGCTTCCAAGCCACCAACACAAACAGAGGTCAAAACCTCAGCTCATGCGAAAAAAATGCTCGCGATAGTGCTTCAGTTCATTGATCGAATCGTGAATGTCATCCAGCGCCAGGTGCGAAGAAGTTTTCTTAACACCCGCCAACACATCGGGCCGCCAGCGCCGAGCAAGTTCCTTCACCGAACTCACATCCAGATTCCGGTAGTGGAAGTACCGCTCCAGTAGCGGCATGTACTTCACCAGAAAGCGTCGATCCTGGCCGATAGAATTGCCGCACATGGGGGAGGCCCCTTCTGGCACCCAGTGCTGCAGAAACTCGATAGTCTCCCGCTCCGCCTCCCGCTCACTGAACGGCGATTCCTTTACCCGCGCCACCAGTCCCGAACCGCCGTGCTGCTCCGTATTCCAGTCATCCATCGCATCCAACAGCGCATCGCTCTGGTGGATTGCCATCACCGGCCCCTCCGCCAGCACATTCAGACGCGAATCCGTCACCACCGTCGCAATCTCGATGATGCGCTCTTTCTCGGGATCGAGACCGGTCATTTCCAGATCGATCCAGATCAGATTATTCTGATCCACAATAGTCTCCTGTCTGGCCGCCGGGCCCGGCGGCGAATATCTATGGGATGGAAGAAGGATGGGTCGGAGTATACAAAGGTGGCAAGCACAAAAGAGGCAAGGTACCGCAATCCTCCCGTGTTGCAAGTTATAATCCGCCGCCCTCCACAAACCGAGCGCCGCCATCGCGGCCCCTGAACCTGGATCTATGAGCAAACGCAAACTCAACCGCCGCCAGCAGTGGCGCATCGCCAAGATCCAGGAAGAGCGGGAGGCCCGCGCGCGCCGGCGCGATGAGAGTTTTGAACACGCCGAAGAAGATGGCGACCTGGGGCCGGAGCAGACCGGCCTGGTGATCGCCAACTATGGCAGCCAGGTGCTGGTGGAAAGCGAGTCCGACTCCGAGCTGCGACAACGCTGCCATGTGCGCGCCAACATCGAAACCCTGGTCACCGGCGACAAAGTCGCCTGGAACCCCGCCACCGGCGAATCCACCGGCGGACTGGGCGTAGTAGGTGCGCGACTGCCGCGCCACTCCGAGCTGCAGCGCCCGGACCGCTACGGCGACATGAAAACCGTCGCCGCCAATATCGACCGGATTCTTATCGTCATCGCGCCCTACCCCGAGCCCTTCGCGAATGCCATCGACCGCTATCTGGTCGCTGCGGAAACCACCGGCATTCACCCGATATTGCTGCTGAACAAGATCGACCTGATCGACGACAACAACCGCGACAGCCTCGAACAACTGCTCGCCCCCTATCCCGGGCTCGGCTATGAAGTGCTGAAGCTGTCCACCAAAACCGGCGAAGGACTCGACGGCCTGCTCGCCACCCTGGCCCAGGGCACCAGCGTGTTTGTAGGCCAGTCCGGTGTCGGCAAATCGTCCCTGATTAACGGTCTGCTGCCGGGCGCCGATGCGCGTACCGGCGCTCTGTCGGAAGCCACCGGCAAAGGCACCCACACCACCACCGCCGCGGAACTGTTTCATCTGCCGAGCGGCGGCGATCTGATAGACTCCCCCGGCATCCGCGAATTCGGTATCTGGCACATGAGCGAACAGGAACTGCTGGAAGGCTTCGTGGAGTTCCGCCCGTTTATCGGCTACTGCCGCTTCCGCGACTGCAACCACCAGGGCGAACCCGGCTGTGCCATCAAGGAAGCACTGGAACGCGGCGACATCAGCCAGCGGCGCATGGACAGCTATCTGCACCTGCGCAACAGCCTGGAAAACGAATAAGGGCCTCTCGAAAGGGCAAAACCCATTAAGGAACACGTCGTGAGTGAAGTACCCCTGATCCTGGAACCGGAACAACTGATCCCACTGCTGGAACACGAAGAAATCCGCGTGGTTGACTTAAGCTCCCCAGCCAACTATTTCGCAGGCCACATTCCCGGTGCCACCGGCCTGCCCTTCCAGGCTCTCCTCGCCGGCACCCCACCGGCCCCAGGAAAACTGCCCTCGATCGAGCGCCTCACCGAAGTCATGCGCGCCATTGGCCTCACCCCCGACACCCACATTGTCGCCTGCGACGACGAAGGCGGCGGCTGGGCCGGGCGCTTGCTGTGGACCCTCGAAGTTATCGGCCACAAAAAATACAGCTACCTGAACGGCGGCATGATCGCCTGGAAAAACGCCGACCTGCCGCTCACCACGGAAGACACCGTTGCGGCCCCCAGCGAAATCGACATCCGCATCGCCGACGACGCCCCGATGATCGACGCCGACCAGATCCAGCAGCGCCTCGGTCAGAACAGCCTGCAAATCTGGGACGCCCGCTCCCCCAGTGAGTACACCGGCGAACGCCTTGTCGCCATGCGCGGCGGCCACATTCCCGGCGCAATCAACTGCGAGTGGACCCGCTTGATGGACCCGCAGCGCGACCTGCGCATCCGCACCGATGCAAAAGAATTCCTCGCGGCGCTTGGCATCGACGGCGAAACAGAAATCGCTACCCATTGCCAGAGCCACCACCGCTCTGCGTTTACCTGGCTGGTGGGGAAATCCCTCGGATTTCCCATCGTGGCTTATCCGGGTTCGTGGAGTGAATGGGGCAATTTGCCGGATACGCCGATCGAAAACTAGACTCAGTGCCGTCGACTACTGGATTCCCGCCTGCGCGGGAATGACGATGCGTACTTGCTAACGAAGTAAACTCCTTCGAATTGAAGGACAGGTGGCGGGTACGGGTTTTCAGGAGCGTCGCAAACAGGAAGTTTGCGCCGCAGCGCCCAGGGATGGGTTGAAGGGGGGCGCCTAGCTCGGTCCTGAAAACCCGTACCCGGTGCCTGACCGCCACACAAACATCAACAGAGCACCAAAAGACTCTGGCACCAAACCAAAAACCAACGGGATTACACAAACCCAATGAACCCGAAACTGTTTATCTTCCTGCAATACATCACTCCCCAGCACCTGCTCTCACGCGCTGCGGGCTGGCTCGCCGAAACCCGCATCGGCGGCATCAAAAACCCGTTCACCAAATGGTTTGTGGAAAAATATAAAGTCGACATGAGCGAAGCGCTGGAAGAGGACTACACCGCATACACCTGCTTCAACGACTTCTTCACCCGCGCATTGAAAGAAGGTGCCCGCCCCATTGTCGCGGGTGAAAACACCATCGCAGGCTGCGCCGACGGCGCCATCAGCCAGTTGGGAGAAATCCACAACGGCCGCATCTTCCAGGCCAAAGGCCAGGACTACAGCCTGCTCGAACTCGTCGGTGGCGACCCCGAAGTGGCCGCGCAATTCACCGGCGGCAAATTCGCAACCATCTACCTGTCACCCAAAGACTACCACCGCGTCCACATGCCGCTGGACGGTGTACTGCAACGCATGATCTACGTCCCCGGCGAACTCTTCTCAGTAAATACCACCACCGCCGAAAACGTCCCTCGCCTGTTCGCCCGCAACGAACGCCTAGTGTGTATTTTTGATACCGCCGCCGGCCCCATGGCCATGATCCTCGTCGGCGCCATGATCGTCGCCGCCATCGAAACCGTATGGGCGGGACAGGTCGCACCACTCAAACGCCAGATCCGCACCACCCGCTATGACGAGCAGAAACCCATCGCGCTGAAAAAAGGTGAAGAAATGGGACGCTTCAAACTCGGCTCCACCGTAGTACTGCTGTTTGGCGCCGACAAAGTGAACTGGCTGGAAGAACTCACCGCGGAAACGCCGGTGAAAATGGGCGAGCATTTTGGAAATCTGAACTGATACCAGCAAGCCCCGCATAATCCGCGCGGGGCACACGCCTGCAGCCCCATGGACAGATGCCGCAGATCAGTGAAGCAGGATAGGCGGCCTTAACGACCGGGCAGGAAGCGCGCGATAAACGATGGCAGACGTTGCTCGCACAGGTACTGATCGCGCACCTTGGCCACATCGATCTGCGGAAACCGGCTGGGATCGAGATCCTGGGTGATGGTAATCAACCCCACCTCCGCCAGAGACTTTTTACCCTTGCTCACCAATGCCTGTTTGCGGTCATCGTCCGCAGCCATATCAAACAGGCGCGGTTTCTCCAGCAGTTTTTTCTCGCGGTCGGTCACCACCATCACCTTCGGCTTTAATCGTCGCTGGTGACTCTGTTCAACCACTACGGCAAGTTCACCGGTAGAAAGCTCTACCTGGGTACCGGTCGGATACAGACCAATGGACTGGATAAATTCCACCACCAGCTGCTCCTGAAAGGCACAGTTGCGCAGCTCATACAGCTGCGACACCGCTTTTGACGGCGGCACCGGGAACTCTGCGCCACGCGGGTTGGTGGCTTCATCGTAGAAGGTGACGATACCGCACAGACGTGCCAACACCGGGATCTGACCACCGCGCAGGCCGCGTGGGTAACCGCTGCCATCGTACTGCTCTTTATGGGCCTGCACGGTATTAAGAATCTGCTGATCGATGCTCGGGTCACTGGACAACAGCTTCACGCTGTAATCCACGAACTTGCGATATTCGAGCTCCGCTCGAGGATTGCGTTTTTCCGCTTTCAACACTTCGTCAGGCAGGAACAGTTTGCCGACATCTTTCAGCAGGGTCGCCACCCCGAGTTGAACCAGCTCCACGCGGCGCAGGCCAATGTGGCGCCCGAATACCACCGCCCAGACACAGGCGCGCACAGAGTGACTGTAAGTGTGCTCGTCCTTATCCCGCACCCGTGCCAGCCACGAAAATGCATCGGGACTGCGCAAGACGCTGTCTACCATCAGGCCTACGGTCTGGCTCACCTGGGTGGTAGGCAGCGGCCTGTCCGCTTTCAACTGCACCATAACCTCGTGCATACCGCGAATGATACGGTCATGCAGCTGCCTGGCCCTGGCGGCCTCTTTGCGCACGGGCTCGGGCGCCGCATAGCTGTTGTGGCGCACCTGCACAGGCTTGCAATGGATGGCGACGGGAATCCGGTGGTAACCGCCCTTGGCAGACGCGGCCTGCTGATTGCCGCTCGACTCACCAGCAGCGCGGGTGATCTTGCGCAGCTTGACGCCCACATCACCTACGCTTTTGATCACATCCACATAGACATAACGGCAGTATTTCTGCAGCTGGCGGATTTCCTCCAGGTCGCGAATATAGAAGCCCTGCAGGGCGAAGGGAGTACGCGTCCACGGGCGATCGAGGCGGGACACAAACATGCCCCGCTGCAGGTCTTCAACGAATACCTTCGCCTGTTCTATTGCCACTAGTCAGCTGCCGCGTTTTTGTTTTCTGTTTTGCGCTCTCGGGCGCCGGCGATAACGGCGCAACCGGCACACCAAAGACCCCGCACCGGCGAAACCGGAGCGGGGCTGAATTTTCACACAAGTCTACTCGCCGGTTGACAGTTTATTCGTGACAGACATCACGGAAAATCTGTCAGCAAGCACTTACGCACCAACTTTTCACCCCATTACCGGTGATACTGGGGAGAAAGTTCCGCCACGGCGTCGAACATGGCGCCGGCATGGGCCGGGTCAACCTGGGGGGTGACGCCGTGCCCCAGGTTGAAAATATGCCCGCTGCCCCGGCCGAACCCCGCCAGCACCTGCGCCACTTCCTCGCGGATACGTGCCGGGTTCGCCAGCAAAATGGCCGGGTCCAGGTTACCCTGCAGCGCCACCCGGTCGCCGACCCGGGCACGGGCGCGGCCAATATCGGTGGTCCAGTCCAGGCCAAGGGCATCGGCGCCGGTGTCCGCCATCAGCTCCAGCCACTGGCCTCCGCCCTTGGTGAACAGAATCACCGGCACCCGGCGTCCATCGTGCTCTCGCACCAGTCCCTGCAGAATGCGGGCCATATATTGCAGGGAAAACTCCTGGTAAGCCGAGTGGCTGAGTGCCCCACCCCAGGAATCAAAAATCTGCACTGCCTGGGCGCCGGCGCGAATCTGGGCGTTGAGGTAGTCGATCACCGAATCCGCCAGCACCGTCAGCAATTGGTGCAGATCTTGCGGGCGGTTGTAGAGCATTTCCTTGGTGCGCGCGAAATCCCGGCTGGAACCGCCCTCCACCATATAGGTGGCAAGGGTCCAGGGGCTGCCGGAAAAGCCGATCAGTGGCACCCGGCCGTTCAGTTCGCGTCGAATGGCCGTCACGGCATTGGTGACATAATCCAGGTCACGTGCAGTATCGACGACTTCCAGCGCGGCGATATCCGCGCTGGTGCGCACAGGCTTCTTGAATTTCGGGCCTTCACCCTCCTCGAAATAGAGACCGAGCCCCATGGCGTCAGGGATGGTAAGAATGTCGGAAAACAGGATCGCCGCATCCAGCGGGTAGCGCTCCAGAGGCTGCAAGGTCACCTCACAGGCGAGCTCGGTGTTGCGGCACAGATCCATAAAGGTGCCGGCTTTGGCTCGGGTGGCGCGATATTCAGGCAGATAGCGACCGGCCTGGCGCATCATCCACATGGGCGTGCGATCAACGGGCTGGCGCTGCAGGGCGCGCAGGAAACGGTCGTTTTTCAGGGGCGCGAAGGCAGTCTCTGACATGGGAATCTCTGTGGGCGTGTCGACACAGCGAGGTGCTGGCTAAAAAGGCGGCTATTGTAGCCGTTCGCGGCAGCGGAAAACAAAACTCTTGCGGATACAGATCTGCCAAACGTCACGTACAATAACGCGCCCCACGGCTCCCACCCTGGCGCAACCTGCGTTACCCGAACCCCGACCGCCCGCCATCGCTCAGGCAATGATGCCCCCGCTTCCACTCACATTCGGTGGATGGCACTGGCCGCGGCTGCCGGATACTTTTTCTTTTTGAACGATGAGCGATTGAATGGAAACTTATGGCGCACTCAGCCTGATCCCCACTATTGCCGTGGTTGCCACCGCCGTGATTACCAAGCGTCCGGTAGCCGCCCTGATCACCGGCGTCATACTCGCACTGGCCATGCTCGACCCACGCGACATCATGACCCCGCTGACCGAAACCGCCCTGTCGGTGATGGCCGATGAGACCATCGGCTGGGTCATCCTTGTGTGCGGCCTGTTCGGCAGTCTGATTGCACTGCTGATCCGCTCCGGCGCCGCCAACGCCTTCGCGGACCTGCTCGCCAACCGCGCCAATACCCGCAACCGCGCGCTGCTCAGCACCTGGTTCCTGGGGCTGGTGATTTTTATCGACGATTACCTGAACGCGCTGGCGGTCGGCGCGTCGATGAAGAAGGTCACCGACAAGTTCAAGGTATCCCGGCAGATGCTGGCGTACATCGCCGACTCCACCGCGGCGCCGGCGTGTTTTCTGGTGCCCATTTCCACCTGGGCAGTGTTCTTTTCCGGCATATTGGAGTCGGCCAGTATCGCCGAGCAGGGCGAGGGTATCAGCATGTACATGAGCGCGATCCCGTTCATGCTCTATTCCTGGCTGGCCCTGCTGCTGGTGCCATTGGTCGCTACCGGTCGCATCCCGCTGATCGGCCCGATGAAACGCGCCGAGGCGCTGGCGGCGGCCGGCACTCCGCAGATTTCCGCCGACGAGCTGCCGGCGAGTGCCGCCGGCCCGGCGCCGGTTGGAGCCCGTCACCACGCGTGGAACTTCATCATCCCGATCATTAGCCTGCTGTTTTTCAGCTGGTATTACGACATCGACGTACTGAAAGGCGTCATCATCGCACTGGCCATCACCATTCCGCTGTTCGGGTTGCAGAAAGTCATCGGCTGGAACGAAATGCTGGATACCATGATGGACGGCTTCAAGCTGATGATTCCGGCGCTCTCCATCATCGTGGCGGCGTTTATGTTCAAGTCGGTGAATGACAGTCTGGGCATGCCGCAGTATGTGATCGAAACCCTGAAACCGCTGATGACCGCCCAGTGGCTGCCGCTGCTGGCGTTCCTGTCCATGTCGCTGATCTCGTTTGCCACCGGCTCGTCCTGGGGCATTTTCACCATCACCATTCCCATCATCATCCCGCTGGCCCAGGCCGTGGGCTGCCCGCTGCCACTGGCGCTCGGCGCACTGCTCTCGGCGAGCGCCTTCGGCAGCCACGCCTGCTTCTACGGCGACGCCACGGTGCTGGCAGCCCAGGGCAGTGGCTGCACCGTAATGAGCCACGCGCTGACCCAGCTGCCCTACGCCATCCTGGCAGCGATCATAGCCAGTGTGGGCTTTGTGGTATTGGGCTATATGGTGGTGTGACCCATCCGCTTTCAGCACAAATGAAAAAGGGGCGCTCAGCGCCCCTTTTTCATTTCTATCGCCAGTCGGCGATCAGACATTCAGGTAGTCGAGAATACCCTCGGCAGCCTGGCGACCTTCCCAGATCGCGGTAACCACCAGGTCAGAGCCGCGCACCATGTCGCCGCCGGCAAAGACCTTCTCATTGCTGGTCTGGAACTTGAACTTCTGTTGTTCCGGCGCCACCACACCACCCCACTCGGCCACGGCGATATTGTGGTCACCGAACCAGTTCGCCGGGCTCGGGCGGAAGCCGAAGGCCACTAGCACCACATCCGCGGGGATGACCTGCTCGGAATCGGGCACCACCTCCGGGCGGCGGCGGCCTTTCTCATCAGGCTCACCCAGCTGGGTGGTGACCACTTTCACACCTTCCACCTTGCCATCGCCGACGATTTCCACCGGCTGGCGATTAAACAGGAAGCGCACGCCCTCTTCCTTGGCGTTCGCCACCTCGCGGCGGGAACCGGGCATATTCTCTTCGTCGCGGCGGTAGGCACAGGTCACGCGCTTGGCGCCCTGGCGGATGGAGGTGCGGTTACAGTCCATCGCGGTATCGCCGCCGCCGAGCACCACCACACGCTTGCCGTCCACGGAGATGAAGTCCTCAGCGTTCTTCTCCCAGCCCATGTTGCGGTTGACGTTGGAAATCAGGAACGGCAGCGCATCGTACACCCCCGGCAGGTCCTCACCGGGGAAACCGCCCTTCATGTAGTTGTAGGTCCCCATGCCGAGGAACACTGCGTCGTAGTCGGCCATCAGCTGGTCGAAGGTGATGTCCTTGCCAATCTCGGTTTCCAGGCAGAACTCCACCCCCATCTCGGTAAAGATGGCGCGGCGCTGCTGCATCACGGATTTTTCCAGCTTGAACTCGGGGATACCGAAGGTCAGCAGGCCGCCAATTTCCGGATGCTTGTCGAACACCACCGGCTGCACACCGTTGCGCACCAGCACGTCGGCACAGGCGAGACCCGCTGGGCCGGCACCGACGATGGCCACGCGCTTGTCGGTCTTGGTCACCGCGCTCATGTCCGGGCGCCAGCCCAGCGCAAACGCGGTGTCGGTAATGTATTTTTCGGCGTTGCCGATGGTCACCGCACCGAAACCGTCGTTCAGGGTACAGGCGCCTTCACACAGGCGATCCTGCGGGCACACGCGGCCACATACTTCCGGCAGGGAGTTGGTCTGGTGACAGAGCTCCGCCGCCTCCATGATGTTGCCCTCACTGATCAGGCGCAGCCAGTTCGGGATGTAATTGTGTACCGGGCACTTCCACTCGCAGTAGGGGTTGCCGCAGTCCAGGCAGCGGTGCGCCTGGCTGGCCACCTGCCGCTCGGTGAACGGCTGGTAGATCTCCACGAACTGGTTGGTGCGGGTAATGATGTCTTTCTTGGCGGGGTCGACCCGGCCAACGTCGATAAACTGGAAATCGTTGTTCAGACGCTGTGACATAGGTAAATCTCCCCCTTATTCGCCGCGCTTGCGTACATCGGACAGCAGTCCGGCGAGACTGGCGGCCTTCGGCTTCACCAGCCAGAACTTGTTGAGGTAGTCGTCGAGGTTGTCCAGCAATTCCTGGCCCCAGGCGCTGCCGGTCTCGGCGACGAACTCCTCGATCACTTCGCGCAGGTGGCTCTGGTATTCCTCCAGTGCCTCGCTGCTGATACGGCGCAGCTCGATCAGCTCGTGGTTGCACTTGTCGAAGAAGTCACGATCCATATCCAGCACGTAGGCAAAGCCACCGGTCATCCCGGCACCGAAGTTGACCCCGGTCTTGCCGAGCACCGCGATCATGCCGCCGGTCATGTATTCACAGCAGTGATCACCCGCGCCTTCCACTACCGCAAAGGCGCCGGAGTTGCGCACCCCAAAGCGCTCGCCGGCACAGCCGGAGGCAAACAGTTTGCCGCCGGTGGCGCCGTACAGGCAGGTGTTGCCGATGATACTGGTGTCCTCGGACTTGAAGTTGCTGCCCCTGGGCGGACGGATCACCAGCTTGCCGCCGGCCATGCCCTTGCCCACGTAATCGTTGGCGTCACCTTCCAGATACATCTCCAGGCCACCGGCGTTCCACACACCAAAGGACTGTCCGGCAACACCGGTAAGGTTCAGCTTGATCGGTGCATCCACCATGCCCTGGTTGCCGTGGCGCTTGGCGATTTCACCAGAAAGGCGCGCACCGATGGAGCGGTCGCAGTTGGTCAGTTTGAAACTGAACTCACCGCCGGACAGGTTTTCGATAGCGGACAGTGTTTCCGCCACCATGCGCTCGGCGAGCAGCCCCTTGTCCCAGGGCTCGTTCTTCGGCTGCTGGCAGGTCTGCGGCTTGCTGTCGAGCAGCGCATCGGTGTGCAGCAGCGGCGACAGGTCCAGGGTCTTCTGCTTGGCAGTCTGACCCTCGAGGGTCTCCAGCAGATCCACACGGCCCACCAGCTCCTCGATGGAACGCACCCCGAGGCTCGCCATCCACTCGCGGGTTTCCTCGGCCACGAACCTGAAGAAGTTCATCGCCATTTCCACGGTGCCGATGTAGTGCTCGTCGCGCAGATCCTTGTTCTGGGTGGCCACCCCGGTGGCGCAGTTGTTCAGGTGGCAGATGCGCAGGTATTTACACCCCAGCGCCACCATCGGCGCGGTGCCGAAACCGAAACTCTCGGCGCCGAGAATCGCCGCCTTGACCACGTCGAGACCGCTCTTCAGACCGCCGTCGGTCTGTACCCGTACCTTGCCACGCAGGTCGTTGGCGCACAGGGTCTGGTGGGTTTCCGCCAGACCCAGCTCCCAGGGAGAGCCGGCGTAGCGAATGGAGGTAATCGGGCTCGCCGCGGTGCCGCCGTCGTAACCGGAAATGGTGATCAGGTCCGCGTAGGCCTTGGCCACACCGGCGGCAATGGTGCCGACGCCGGGGCGCGATACCAGTTTCACCGATACCAGCGCATCCGGATTGACCTGCTTGAGGTCGTAGATCAGCTGCGCCAGATCCTCGATCGAATAGATGTCGTGGTGCGGCGGCGGGGAAATCAGGGTCACACCGGGCACGGAATAACGCAGACGCGCGATCAGTTCGTTCACTTTGCCGCCGGGGAGCTGGCCACCCTCACCGGGCTTGGCGCCCTGGGCCACCTTGATCTGCAGTACTTCCGCGTTCACCAGATAGTGCGGGGTGACGCCGAAACGGCCGGAGGCAATCTGCTTGATCTTGGACACCTTGTCGGTGCCGTAGCGCGCCGGGTCCTCACCGCCCTCACCGCTGTTGGAGCGACCGCCGAGGCGGTTCATGGCCTGGGCAAGGGATTCGTGGGCCTCCGGCGACAGCGCGCCGAGAGACATGGCGGCGCTGTCGAAGCGGCGCAGAATGTTTTCCACCGGCTCCACTTCGCTGAGCGGAATCGGCTGCACATCTTTTTTCAGGCCCAGCAGATCGCGCAGAGTAGCCACGGGGCGCTGGTTCACCAGCGTCGCGTAGTCCCGCCAGGCGCTGTAGTCGCCGGAGCGCACCGCCTCCTGCAGCGTCTTGACCACATCCGGGTTGAACGCGTGGTATTCCTGGCCGTACACAAACTTGTGCAGGCCGCCGGGAGAAACCTGCTTGCGCGGTTTCCACGCCAGCTCGGCGCGCGCGCGCATGTCGTCTTCCAGCTCGGCAAAGCCGGCGCCAAGCACACGGGCGGGCGCTTCCGGGAAGCACAGGTCGATCACGTCCTGGGACAGGCCCACCAGCTCGAACAGCAGCGCACCGCGATAGGACGCCACTGCGGAGATACCCATCTTCGACAGGATCTTCAACAGGCCCTTGATGACGCCGTTGCGATAATTTTTCTGCGCGGTGGCAGCATCCAGCAGCAACTCACCGGTTTCGATCAGGTGGTTGATAATGCTGTAGGAGAAATACGGGTGCACCGCGGTGGCGCCCACGCCGATCAAACACGCCAGCTGGTGCGAGTCGCGCGCGGTGGCGGTGTCCACTACCACGTTGGAGTCGCAGCGCAGGCCATTGTGCACCAGGTGGTGATGCACCGCGCCGGTGGCGAGCAGCGCGTCGATGGGCAGCTTGCCCGCTTCGATATTGCGGTCTGACAGCACCACGATCACGGTGCCTTCCCTGCGCACGGAGTCGGCGACGTCGGCGCACAGCTTTTCGATGGCGCCCTTAAGATCCAGTTGCGCCGGGTCGTAATTCAGGTCGAAGACCTTCGCCTTGAACTCCTCGCGACCGAGATCCAGCAGCGCGGTGTACTTCATGTGCGAGAGTACCGGCGACGACAGAATCACGCGATCGGCGTGCTCGGGCGTTTCTTCGAACACGGATTTTTCACGGCCCAGGCAGGTCTCCAGGGACATGACGATGGTTTCCCGCAGCGGGTCGATGGGCGGGTTGGTGACCTGCGCGAACTGCTGACGGAAAAAGTCGTACAGGCAGCGATTACCCTGGGACAACACCGCCATCGGGGTGTCGTCGCCCATGGAGCCCACAGCTTCCTGGCCGGATTCCGCCAGCGGGCGGATCACCTGGTCGCGCTCCTCCAGGGAGGAGCTGAACAGCTTCTGGTAAACCTTGAACTGTTCGAACGAGAAGTTGTTGTCCACCGGCGCGGTCACCAGGGTGGAACGGATGCGGCGCGCCTTGCCCTTCAGCCACTGCTTGTAGGGGTGGGCCTTCTTCAGCTCGCCATCCACTTCCGCGGTGTGGCGCAGCTTTCCTTCCAGAGTATCCACGGACAGGATCTGGCCCGGGCCGAGACGCCCCTTGGCGACCACATCCGCCGGATCGTAGGCGTAAGTGCCCACTTCGGACGCCACAGTGATGAAGTCGTCCTTGGTGATCACCCAGCGGGACGGGCGCAGGCCGTTGCGGTCGAGGGTACATACGGCGTAGCGGCCGTCGGTCAGCACCAGACCGGCAGGACCGTCCCAGGGCTCCATATGCATGGAATTGTATTCATAGAAGGCGCGCAGTTCGGAGTCCATGGTGTCCACGTTCTGCCACGCCGGCGGTACCAGCATGCGGATGGCGCGGTGCATGTCGATACCGCCCGCCATCAGCAGTTCGAGCATGTTGTCGAGACTGGAGGAGTCGGAACCGGTGCGGTTCACCAGCGGCGCCAGCTCGTTCAGTTCCGGCAGTAGTTCAGTGTTGAATTTGGGTGTGCGCGCCACGGACCAGTTGCGGTTGCCGGTAACGGTGTTGATCTCACCGTTGTGCGCAAGCATGCGGAACGGTTGCGCCAGCGGCCAGCGCGGCATGGTGTTGGTGGAAAAGCGCTGGTGGAACACACAGATGGCGGTTTCCAGACGCGGGTCCGCCAGATCCGGGAAGAACGCCGGCAGGTCCGCCGGCATCATCAGCCCCTTGTAGGACACGACACCGGTGGAGAGGCTCGCGATATAGGTATCGTCACCCAACTGCTGCTCGGCCTTGCGACGAATCACGAACAGGCGCGCGGCAAATTTCTGGTCGCCCAACGGCTGCTCGGCGTCGTTGATCAACAGGTGTTCGAAACGCGGCAGCGACTGGCGCGCGATCGGGCCCAGGCAATCGGCATTGGTGGGTACCGGGCGCCAGCCCGCCACTTTCAGGCCTTGGGCCTCCACTTCTCGCTCGAGAATGGCGCGCGCGTCTGCCGCCTTGGCGTCGTCCAGTGGCAGCATGATGGCACCCACCGCGTAGCTGTCGGTCAGCTCTCCGCCAAAACTTTCCTTGGCCACCGCGCGCAGGAAACTATCCGGCTTCTGCAGCAGCAGGCCGCAGCCATCCCCGGTTTTGCCGTCGGCGGCGATACCGCCGCGGTGAGTCATGCAGGTCAGCGACTCAATCGCCGTCTGCAGTAACTTGTGGCTGGTTTCACCCTTCAGGTGGGCAATCAGTCCAAAGCCACAGTTATCTTTGAACTCATCCAATCGATACAGACCGCTACCCATAGAAATCCTCAAAGTGTTATCGCTACCCCCTTACGCCTTGATGGCGCCATTTTCAGGCTGCCCATCGGTTCACAGTCCGGAAACTGCCTTCGGGGGTATATTTATCTACTGTCGAGCCAAAGGCGCCGCAGATTTCACTGGTTTTTCAGATCCCCAGTGACAAAAAAAGCCCGCGTTAGGGGCTTTGGTATTACTCGCTTGCTGCGAGCCTGGGCTTGTTGTTATCGGCTCATTTCCCCGGCTTTTACCGAGGGGGCGCGCAATATTACAAGCGAGCCCCTGCAATTGCAAGATTCGCCAGTTTTTTTCGCTGTTGACATGCCACTTAACCGATTTATCTTCTCCAGAAATCCATTTATGTCAAAGAATCCTCATTCTGGTAAAAAAACTACAAAACTGTCACCGCGCACCACAGGCGCGCAAAGCTTCTATCAGCTGATCTCTGGGAGTATCGGCAACAATCTGCGCATCCCCAATGGCGCGCAACAGCACAAGGCGCAATTTGCCATCCTGCACCTTTTTATCCACTGACATCGCCTGGAGATAATCGTTAACGGCCATATCTTCAGGGGATTGTTGCGGCAGACTGGCCCTGGTTAGCAGCGTACGCAATCGACGCACGTCGTCTGCAGAGATCCAGCCACTCAGCCGTGACAGCTCGGCGGCCATCGCCATCCCCGCCGCGACCGCCTCACCATGCAACCATTTGCCGTAGCCCTGTACCGCCTCGATGGCATGACCGAAGGTGTGGCCGAAATTGAGAATGGCCCGGCGTCCGGATTCGCGCTCATCTTCCGCTACCACCGCGGCCTTGTCCGCGCAGCTGCGCTCTACCGCATACGCCAGTGCCGCGGGATCGCGTGCCAGCAGCGCATCCATATTCTGTTCCAGCCAGCGGAAGAATGGCGCATCGCAGATCATGCCGTATTTGATGACCTCTGCGAGACCGGCGGACAGTTCGCGATCCGGCAGCGTGGTCAGCGTATCGATATCGATCAGTACCATCTGCGGCTGGTAGAAAGCACCGATCATGTTCTTGCCAAGCGGATGGTTGACCCCGGTCTTGCCGCCTACCGAGGAATCCACCTGCGAGAGCAATGTAGTAGGAACCTGTACAAAATCCACACCGCGCTGATAGCAGGCGGCGGCAAAGCCACTCATATCACCCACCACACCGCCGCCCAGAGCGATGATAGTGGTGCTGCGGTCGTGGCGTTTTTCCAGCAGCGCATCGAAAATCCGGTTGAGTGTATCCAGCGTCTTGAAAGCTTCGCCATCGGGCAGCAGCACAGTGTCCACCTTGCTGAACCCCTGCAGGCTGGCCAGCACTTTTTCCAGGTACAGAGGCGCGATGGTTTCGTTAGTGACAACCAGCACCTGGCGACCGCGGATCGCACCGGTGAAGTGGGCGGGATTATCGAGCAGGCCGGAACCAATCAGAATGGGGTAACTGCGATCACCCAGATCGACATCGAGACTGTGCATGGCTACTCCCTTAAGCACACAAACGGGCAAACGAACAAATGGAAATAATTCGGGCGAGGCCGCACTCTAACACCGCGGGACGCCAATGTTGAGAAGTGAGCGGAGGCTCAGCCGGTGGATACGGCCATCAGGCGGTCAACCACAAGCTGGGCAGCCTGCTTGGGTGTGCAGTCGTCGGTATCACACACGAGATCGGCGACTTCGTCATAGTAGCGTTCGCGCTGCTGCAGAATTTCCTGCAACTTGGCCCGTGGGTCCGCCACCTGCAGCAGCGGGCGATTGCTGTTTTTGGAGGTGCGCTCCACCAGCTGGTCAAGGCTCGCGCGCAGGTAGACCACGAATCCGTGATGTTTAAGCAGCGTGCGATTCTCCGGCATCAGTACAATGCCACCGCCGGTTGCAACCACCTGCGACTCACCTTCGCAAAGGTCCTGTAACACCGCACGCTCACGGCGGCGAAAACCGGCCTCGCCCTCCACGTCAAAAATCCACGGAATATCCGCGCCGCTGCGATCTTCGATGACCTTGTCGGAATCGGCAAAAGGCAGCCCGAGCTGGGCTGCCAATAATTTGCCGATGGTAGACTTGCCGGCCCCCATGGGACCGACAAGAAAGATGGGCTGGGTAATCACTTGCTGAAAGACATGAACTCGTCTTGCATGATGCGCGGAGTGATGAAAATCAGCAGCTCGCGCTTGTCTTCCTGTTTGGTGGATTGCTTGAACAGGTGACCGAGGAACGGGATATCCCCGAGGAACGGCACCTTGGTCTCCCCTTCAATTGTTTGCGCTTCGAAAATACCACCCAACACGATCGTCTCGCCGTTGCGCACCAGAACCTTGGTCTGCAGTGAGTTCACGTTGATCGCCGGAATCTGCGCACCGGTAATCACGTTGGTGAACAGTTCACCAACACTGTTCTGGTCGATGTTCAGATTCATGATGATGTTGTCGTCCGGAGTGATCTGCGGAGTCACGTTCAGCAGCAGCACCGCTTCCTTGAAGGTCACGGACGCCGCACCGGAGGAGGTTGCTTCCAGATACGGAATCTCCACACCGGAGCGGATGCTGGCCTCCTGCTTGTCGCCGGTTACCACTTTGGGCTGAGAAACGATCTCTGCCTTGCCCACATCTTCCAGCGCGGACAACTCGAGTCCCAGCAGGAAATCTTCTTTCAGGATGGCGTAGGCCACGCTGCCCGCCGGGTTGGCGATACCCAGATCCACCAGCATCGGGCTGTGCTCGGTTTGCGGAGCGGAGAGATCCGGGCCACTGCCATCGCCATCAGATATCAGCCCGAGCTGACGACCGGAACCGATACCGATGCCGTCGTCACCCACATTGTGATCCTCCAGGTAACTCCAGCGCACCCCCAGACTTTTCTCAAAATCGGTATTGGCTGTCACTATACGCGCCTCGATCATCACCTGGCGGATGGGAATATCGATGGCGTTGATCAGATCGCGGAACTGGGCGATCTTGTCGTCGGTATCGGTGAGGATAATGGTGTTGGTGCGCTCGTCCACGATGGCGCTGCCGCGGGAGGACAGAATGCTGCGACCCTCCTGATCATCTCGTCCACCGGCAAAATTGCCTTGACCAAATCCACCGGCACCGCCTTGCTGCCCCATGCGGTCACCAACAAACAAGGTGAAAATTTCGCGGGCATCCGCGTAGCGGATTTGGACATACTCGGTGCGCAGCGGCGCCAGCTCTTCCAGCTGCTTGCGGGTTTCCAGCTCGCGGCGCTCGCGCTCGGCAATCTCAGCCGCCGGCGCCACCATGATCACATTGCCTTCCTGACGCTTATCCAGCCCCTTGGCCTTCAGGATCAGCTCCAGCGCCTGATCCCACGGCACGCCGTCGAGGCGCAGGGTAATACGGCCCTGTACGGTATCACTCGCCACCAGATTGAGATCGGTGAAATCGGCGATCAGCTGCAGTACGGAACGCACTTCAATGTCCTGGAAGTTCAATGACAGTTTCTCGCCACTGAACTGGAATTCCTTCTGCTTTTCACGCACCTGAGCCACCGTCAGCGGCTTGACGCTAAGCACGTATTCGGTGTCCGCCTGATAGGCCAGGTAATCGTAATCACCGTCGTGCGGGTCCACGGTAATTACCGTGTTGCGACCATCGTAATCCACGCTGATGGCATTTACCGGGGTGGCAAAATCGGTCACATCCAGACGCTGGCGCAGTGCCGGCGGCAACTCCGCGCCGAGGAAGGTCAACACGATTTTGCCTTTGGTACGCTCGACGTCGATGTTCACCGCCGGGTCGGTCAGGCTGATAATCACCTTGCCTTCACCGCCCTGGCCACGACGGAAATCCACATTGCGGATACCGACTCCGCTCGCCGCCTTGAACTGGGCGCTGCCGCCGATATTGGTACTGCTGTGCACCGGCGCCGCGGCCACACTCGCGGTGGTCGCGCTGTCGGCACCCACTTCCAGCACCACCTGGTTGCCGATGCGCTCGCTGGTGTACACAGGGAGCTCATCCAGATTCAGGATCAGACGGGTGCGGTCCTCGCCGGAAACGATTACCGCACTGCGTGCGGCACCGATGTCCAGACTGTATTTTTTCTGTGGCAACACGCTCTCGACCCCGGCAAAGTCCATGACAATGCGCGCGGGCTGTTCAATGGTATAACCGGTGGGTTCCGGCGGTACGTCACTGAACGTCAGACGAAGCTGCAAGCGGCTTCCCGGCAGTTCGGAAAACTGGATGTCGTTCAGCTGGCTGGCCAGAGTGGGCGCCGCCAGCGGAAGAATCAGCAGGCCCAGCAGCAGCGCTTTGAGGCGCGGCAGTGCCTTGGCGACCGGCGCCAATACGCTGGTGAGTTGCTTGGTGATCATTTTTAGTTGTCCTTCTCTTCCAAAGTCAGAGCCCGCGGCCGTTCAATCCAGCCGCCGGTGCCGTCCGGCACAATTTCCAGTACATCGATCTGTGACGATGAGGCGTTGACCACACGCCCGTGATTTTTGCCCATGTAATTGCCGATGGTGATGCGGTGGATACCGCCTTCACTGTCGTTGATCAGTGCCCACAGCTGGCCGCCGCGAGACAGGGTGCCCACCATGGAGAGGGCGTCGAAGGGGTAGCGCTCCAGCAACTCTTTCTGCCGGTTCAGGTCCGGTGCGACATCGAGCTTGCGACCAACCAGACGCTGATCCGCCTCCAGTATCGGGCGCATGAACGGGCTGCGCAGAGCCGCCGCGCTGTATACGTATGGGCTGTATGGCGTAAACGTGGGGATCGGTTCAATCTGGCCCTTGGGCTTGTGCTTGACGGCCGCCATTTTATCCCGCAGGTCACCGTGACTTCCGTCCAGACTACAACCCGCCAGCGCCAGCAGCGCCGCGGTCAGAGCGAAGTATTTTTTCATCCCTCTTCCCCCTGATCCTTGTAGCGATAGGTTTTCGCATTCACCACCATGTTCAGCAGCGCCGCGCCATCCTTGCTGGTCTGGATATCAAAGTCGTGCAGGGTGACGATACGGGGCATACCCGCGATGCCACTGATGAACGCACCAAACTCGTGGTAGCCGCCCTGGACCTCGATGCGAATGGGCAGCTCCACGTAGAACTCGCCCACCTGCTCCCCTTCGAGCGCGACCTTTTGAATGGTCAGGCCACTGCCGCGACCAAATTCATCGATGTCTTCCAACAGGCCGGGCACCTCGGTGTCTTTTGGCAGTTGCTTGAGCAGCGCGCCAAACGTTTCCTCCATTTCCACCAGCTGTTCGCGATAGGCTTCCAGATTGGCGGCCTCGAAGGACTTGCGCTCGAATTGCGTGAACAGTTCGCGCTCCTTGTTGGCGGCGAACTCCAGCTGACTGTAGCGATCCTTGATCATGAAAAAGTAACCGCCACCCACGAGGACGGCCGCAATCAGGATCAACAAGGCCACGCGCCCGGCCAGAGGCCAGACACCGACGCGGGAAAAGTCGATATCGTTGATATCCAGCTGATTCAGCTGTTTGAGGGTATCTTCAAGCGCCACGGTTACGCTCCATTGTTGGCGGCGTCGCCATCTTCTTCTTTTTTGCGGCCGCTGACGCTGACCGTCATCTCAAATGCGCTCGCCTGCTCACCGAATTCCGGCTTGGCCGTTACCCCGGTAAGGTTGGGCGACTCAAACCATTCGGACTGATCGAGGCTGCGCATAAAAGAGGAAACCCGGTTGTTGGATTCCGCCACCCCCGAAACCTTCAGGGTTTTGCCAGTGCGTGTCAGATTGGTGAGCCACAGTCCCTCTGGTGCCGCTCGCACCATTTCGTCGAAGTAGCGCACCGACAGCGGACGGTTGCCCTGCAGCTCCTGGATCACCCGCATCCGGTCAATCAATTCCTGGCGGCGCTTCTTGAGATCCTTGATCTCTCGCACCTGCTTATCGAGGGCAGCGATTTCCGTAGTCAGCAGCTGGTTGCGCTCGTTCTGATTGGCGATCTGCGCGTCCACGGTTTTCATCCACATAAACACGGAAAAACCGGCCGCAATCACCACCAGTACGGCGACCTGCTGAAATTCTTTCTGTTTCTGCGCCCGGTATTCCTGGCGCCAGGGGAGTAGGTTGATCTTTGCCATGTCTTAGAATTCCCTCTCGCGCATCGCGAGACCGGCGGCAATCATCAGCGATGGCGCTTCACTGGCCAGTGACTGGCGGTTAACGCGGGATGCCACACTCATATCCCGGAACGGGTTGGCCACCAGGGTGGGCTTGTTCAGTTTCTGTCCCACCAGCTCGGCGAGACCATCCATGGCGGCGACACCGCCGCCGAGCAGGATGTAATCCACATCGCTGTAGGAGGTAGACGAGTAGAAGAACTGCAGGGAGCGGGTTACCTGCTGCACCACCGCGTCGCGGAACGGCTCCAGCACCTCCGGGTAGTAATCATCCGGCAGACCGCTGCCACCCTGACGCTTGGCCAGTGTGGCCTCTTCCGACGACAGACCGTAGCGGCGCTGGATCTCATCGGTGAGCTGGCGACCGCCGAACAGCTGTTCGCGGGTGTACACGATACGGCCATCGACCATCACCGACAGCGCGCTCATGGTGGCGCCAATGTCTACAACCGCCACCACCAGCTGCTCCTGTGCGGGAAACTGGTTTTCCATCAGGGTATAGGCGCGCTCGATGGCGTAGGCCTCCACATCCACCACACCGGGCTGCAGTTCCGCCTGGGTCAGCGCAGAAACCCGCTGCTCCACATTTTCGCTGCGACACGCCGCCAGCAGCACCTCGACCTGGCCTTCACCTCTTTCGGAGGGGCCCTGGACTTCAAAATCGAGGTTGACCTCATCCAGCGGGTAGGGAATGTACTGGTCGGCCTCCAGCGCGATCTGGGCTTCCAGCGCGTCATCGGAGAGATCCGCCGGCATTTCCAGCGTCTTGGTGATCACCGCGGAACCGGAAACCGCCACTGCGGCCTGGCGCAAACGGGTCTTGGAGCGGCGCACTACCTTGCGGATGGCCTCCGCAATCGCACCCACGTCATTGATATTCTTATCCACTACCGCGTTCGGAGGCAGCGGTTCGGCGGCATAGCTTTCCACACGGTATTTGTCGCCACTGCGACTCAGTTCGAGCAACTTTACCGAGGTGGAGCTAATATCGAGCCCAAGCATGGCTTTCGGGCCCTTGTTGAGAAAAGGGAGCATCCCCATTTTTCTTATCTTTTCCGTGGGTTATGAAGGTTTGATGGTATAGCACTTTAAATTACCGTCGCAACCGCCTTTTGCATAGGTAACAGCGCACATTATTCGTATAATTGTCGAACAGTGCCGACAATTTTGATCAAGACGTACACAGAAGCATTTCCATGACCGAAAAAGCCCGCAACCGCCTGCTGTCCCTGTTGTGGCTGGCTCTGGCCGGTGCCGCCGCCGGCGCCATGGCACTCTCCAGCATTTATATGTACCTCAAGCCGGGCCTGCCCTCGGTAGAGAGTCTGCGCGATATCCGCCTGCAGACGCCACTGCGTATCTATTCCGCGGATATGAAGCTCATCGGTGAGTTCGGGGAGAAACGCCGCAGCCCGATTACCATCGAACAGACCCCGGAGATGTTCATCAAGGCCATTCTGGCGGCGGAAGATGACACCTTTTATTCCCACAGCGGTGTCTCCATCAAAGGCCTGATGCGCGCATTTCGGCAGCTGGTGGCGAGCGGCTCCATCCAGTCCGGCGGCAGCACGCTCACCATGCAGGTGGCGCGCAACTTCTTCCTGACCCGGGAACAGCGTTTCATCCGCAAATTCAACGAAATCCTGCTTTCACTTCAGATTGAGCAAGAACTCAGCAAGGACGAGATTCTCGCCCTCTACATCAACAAGATCTTCCTCGGCAACCGCGCCTACGGCTTCCAGGCCGCCGCCCATGTGTACTACGGCAAAGATATCAACGAGCTGAACCTGGCCCAGTGGGCGATGATGGCCGGCCTGCCCAAGGCGCCATCCACGTATAACCCGCTGGCCAACCCCTCGCGCGCACTGGTGCGGCGCAACTGGATCCTGAAACGCATGCTGGACCTGGGTTACATAGGTTCGGACGATTACAAGAACTCCATTACCGCTCCAGTCACCGCCCGCTACCACGGCCGCGACCTGGACATGAGTGCTCCCTATGTGGCGGAAATGGCGCGCAAGGAGGCCGTTGACCTGTTTGGCGACGCCGCCTATACCGACGGCTACCAGGTCATCACTACCGTCGACAGCAAATTGCAGGACGCCGCGCGCACTGCCCTGCAAAAGGGCCTTGAGACCTATGACGGTCGCCACGGCTACCGCGGCCCGGAGCAGCGCCTGGATCCGGAGCTGCTGGCGGACAATGACCAGCTGGTAGACCTGCTGCAGGAAATTCCGGTACTCGGAGGTCTGCAGCCTGCGGTAGTGACCGCGGTTGCGGCTCGGAGTATCCGTGTACAACTGCGCGATCGGCGTGTCGTCGAAATTCCATGGGATCGCGGTCTCAGTAGCATCCGGCCCTATATTTCTGAAAACGCCCGTGGCGCGAGCCTCAAGTCCGCCGATGAAATGTTTGCCCCCGGCGATGTGGTACGCGTGCGTCGTGTCGTGATCTCCGCCGAACAGGTGGCAGAAGAGCAGAAAAAGGCACGCAATGCGGCGATGGAAAGCGCCGCCGACAGCCTCGCCGAGGCGGGAATCACCGAAGACCCATTCTCCACGCCGGACGGACTTTCCGAGGAGGAGGCCCTCGAAGCACCCCAGGCCCGGGAGGAATGGCATATCACCCAGGTTCCGACCGCCCAGGGTGCATTGGTTTCACTGCAGCCGGAGGATGGCGCTATCCGTGCGCTGGTCGGTGGCTACGATTTCCGCCAGAGCCACTTCAACCGTGTTACCCAGGCGGCACGTCAACCCGGCTCCAGCTTCAAGCCATTCATCTATTCGGCGGCGATCGAGCGCGGCTACACTGCGGCCAGTATCATCAACGACGCCCCCATCATCTTTGAACAGACCAATCTGCAGGACGTGTGGCGACCGGAGAACGACGGCGGCGATTTCCTCGGCCCCACCCGTCTGCGCAAAGCGCTGTATATGTCGCGCAACATGGTCTCCATTCGCCTGTTGCAATCCCTCGGTCTGGACCGCGCACTCACCTTTGTCGAGGGGTTCGGCTTTGAACGCGACAAGCTCGCGCGCAACCTCTCCATCGCCCTCGGCAGCTCCGCGCTGACTCCGCTGGAAATGGTGCGCGGCTATGCGGCCTTCGCCAATGGCGGCTTCCGCATCGAACCATATCTGGTAAATCAGGTGCTGGATGTCCACGGTGACACCGTGTATCAGGCGTTGCCCCTGACCGTGTGTCAGGACTGCCCGGAAATCGGTGAAGAACGCGGCCCGGAGCCCGAGCCCATCGACCTGCAGGCGCTCCGCCAGGAAACGGTAATGTCATCGGAAGAGCGCGAACCCATCGAGCTGCGCACACTGCCAGTGGCCCCCCTGCAGGCCGACGAGCAGGCGCGCCCGCGCGCGCCGCGCGCCATGTCAGCGGAAACGGCCTACATCATGGATTCCATGTTGAAGGACGTAATCAAGCTCGGTACCGGGCGCAAGGCGCTGGTAATGAAGCGCGGTGATATTGCCGGCAAGACCGGTACTACCAACGGCCCGCGCGACGCCTGGTTCTCCGGCTACAGCCCCTATCTGGCCACCAGCACCTGGGTCGGGTTTGACGACAACACACCCATCGGTCGCAATGAATACGGTGGCTCAGCGGCACTGCCAATCTGGATAGATTTTATGAGCACGGCGCTGGAAGGCCTGCCCGAGCGCCACCTGGCACAACCGGACACCATCGTCACCATGCGTATCAATCCGCGCACCGGGTTGCGCACCTCAAGCGGAGGTATTTTCGAAATCTTCCGCGCCGACAAGGTGCCGGGACGGGAGACATACAGTAACTACCCCTCCATCTATTCCGATAACCCGGACACCCCCTCCGCCAGCGAGCAGCAGGCCCAGGAAGGCCTGCCGGAGGAAATCTTCTGAGACCGGATCACGACGGAACGCCAACCACAAAAAAAACCGCCTTGATGGCGGTTTTTTTGTGGCTCCCGGAAGACCAGCCTCACTCAACGGCGACTGCGGTACGCCAGGCAAGCTTCCTCAATAGCAGACAGATCGGGAATGACCGCCGCTTCCCCGGACAGCGCCACGTGCATCAACTCGCCCATGGCGCAGTCGCCTTCCCGCCCCGCCAACTCATCGGGAGTGACCCGTACCAGGCGAGGGGTACCCTGCAGCACCACGGCAAAAAACGGCAGATCGCCCTCACCGTTGCCACTGCTCAACACGGCAATACGGCAATTGCTGCGCAGCACCGGCATGGGGTTGCCGCGCATGACCTCGAACGACACCAGCGGCAGGCGCAGCTCGCGCCAGTGCAGCTCACCCATATACCAGTCGGGGGCATCGAACGCGGAAACCGGGCTCTGCAGGGCGATGATTTCAGACAGGGTATCCACCGGTACCAGCAGATGGCCGTCCGCCAGCGGCAACAGCAGACTGCTGACTTCCTGTGGCAGTTCGGTGGTGGGCAGGGCGTCTGATCCACTCATGCTGTGTACTCTCCGCCACGCACTCGGGCTTCTACAGATTCGTAATTGACTGGCACCGCCATCAGGCATTCACCCCCGCTTCGGTGTAATCGCGGATGGCGCCCAGCAGGATTTCCTCCTGATAGGGTTTGCCCAGATAGTGGTTGACCCCCAGAGACAGCGCGTGATCGCGGTGCTTCTTGCCGGTACGGGAAGTGATCATGATGATCGGAATATCCCTCAGACGACTGCTGGAGCGAATGTTGCGCGCCACCTCGAAACCGTCCATACGCGGCATTTCGATATCCAGCAGCATCACATCCGGGATCACATCCTGCAGCTGGATAATTGCATCCTGGCCATCTTTGGCGGTGATTACGCGGTAGCCCTCGCGCTCCAGGAAGCGCGTGGTTACCTTGCGCACGGTTACCGAGTCGTCCACCACCATCACCAGTTTCTGCGCTTCCGGCTCCTCACGGGTACTGCTGGTACCGATGTGCTGCAGCAGTGGCGCTTCCGGGCGAGCCAGCAGCGCAGAGTGCTTCCGCAGCAGGGCGTGGGCATCGAGAATCACCACCACGGTACCGTCACCGGTCACGGTGGCACCAGACACACCCTGCACACCGGCAAACTGCGGTCCGAGGCTCTTAACCACGATCTCGCGGCTGCCCATGATCGCGTCTACCTGCAGTGCCATGGCCGTATTTTCAGAGCGCACCAATAGTACCGGCATCTGCATGTCTTCCACCGCGAGGCGCGGCTGTGCGCTGGATTGCAGCAAACTGCCGAAATAGTTCACCTGGTAGGGTTCGCCGGCATACTCAAAGCGCGCTTCCGGCGTGCGGTAGTAGTGCTCAAGCTCGAACGGGCTCAGACGCACGATACCTTCGATGGTATTCAGCGGCAGCGCGAAGAGATCGTCACCCACCTTCACCATCAGCGCGCGGTTGACCGACACCGTAAACGGCAGGCGCACAACAAACTCGGTACCTTTGCCGGCCTGCGAGCCAATAGTCACGCTGCCGCCGATCAATTTGATTTCTGCCGACACCACGTCCATGCCCACACCGCGACCGGAAATCTGGGTCACTTTCTCGGCGGTACTGAAGCCCGCCTGCAGGATGAACTGCATGATCTCGTTGTTGGACAGCTCCGCATCCGCGCGCATCAGGCCGCTTTCGATGGCTTTTTCACGCACCCGCATCAGGTTGATGCCCGCACCGTCGTCGCTGATGGTAATCACCACCTCACTGCCTTCCCGCGCAAGTGCCACGGAGATGCGGCCGCGCTCGGGCTTGCCGGCATCACGGCGCTTCTGCGGAATCTCGATACCGTGGTCGACCGCATTGCGCAGCATGTGCTCCAGCGGCGCCACCATACGCTCCAGCATGGAGCGATCCAGTTCGCCCTCCACGTTGGAGAACACCAGATCCACCTGCTTGCCCAGTTCCGCGCTCACTTGGCGCACGATGCGGCGCAGACGCGGTACCAGGCGAGAGAAAGGCACCATGCGGCTGCGCATCAAGCCTTCCTGCAATTCGGTGTTCACCCGCGACTGCTGCAGCAACAGCGTCTCGGTATCCCGCGCCTTGTTGCCGAGGGTCTGGCGCAGCTCCAGCAAGTCGGAGGTGGACTCCAACAGCGAGCGCGACAGTTGCTGGATGGACGAATAGCGGTCCATTTCCAGCGGGTCGAAGTCCACATCCTGTTCCGCCAGCTGTTCCTGACGGAAATGGATCTGTGCTTCGGTTTCCTTGTCCAGGCGGCGCAGCTGCTCATTCAAACGGCTTAGCGTCGAGTCCATCTCGTCGAGGGCGAGACCAAACTCCGACACCTGCTCTTCCAGGCGGCCGCGGGAAATCGAGGTTTCGCCGGCGAGGTTTACCAGCTCTTCCAGCAGCTCCGAGGCCACCCGCACCATTTCCTGGGGCTGGCTGCGGGTCTGGCCGCCGTTGCGATCGCCAACATTCTTCGACTTGCGTACAAACGGCAGCACATTGCTGGCCGGCGAGGTTGCCGGCACGGAAACGTTTTCGATCACCTCGACCGGTGGCGTGTAATCGTCGTCGGACAGATCGCCCGCCTCTTCCACCTCTGCGGCGGTATGCTCTTCCACAACGGGTGTTGCGGGCGGAAGCTCGGCTGCCACTTCGACATCTTCCGCGGTCTGTGTATCCGCCCAGCGGGTTTCCAGGAGCGCGCAGAAAGGCCCAATCTCTTCGCCACCAATCCAGGCGCGCACGGTGTCGACACCGCTGGCCAGGCGATCGTAGATGCGGTGGGCATCGGCAAAGAATGCTGCCGATGGCGAACTGCCACTCTGCATATTCTCAATGACGGTTTCAAAACGGTGTGCCACTTCACCAAGCCCCATCAGCGCCGCCATGCGCGCCCCCCCTTTAAAGGTGTGCAGCACGCGCTTCAGTGCTTCCGGCGCCGTGAGATCTTCCGGAGACTGCTCCCAGTTCTGAATCAGCTCCTCCAGCTCATCCATCAGGTCGCCGGCTTCCTCGAGGAAGACCTCCACTACATCCGGGTCGATATCCGCAAGCAGCGCGCGCTGGGTGGCTCCGAGCTCGCCATCGGTCTCCGCGACCACAGCGGGTGCTTCCGCGGACAGGGCGGCCGCTGCCGGACTGACTTCCGATTCGCGCTGAAGTGCCGGCGGCAGCTCGAGATCATCAAGGGACAGTTCGTCCGCAGTGGTCTTAGCGGGGGAGAGTTCAAAACCTTTGGAGACGTCCGCATGCTCAGGCTCAATATCACCGGTATCGCCAGTGCCCGCAATCTCGATGCCATCCGGATCAATGATGTCCGCATCCATCTCCGGGGCATCGACAATTTCAATTTCGCTGTCGATGGGCAACTGGAGAGAAATTTCCGTTTCCGCAGTTGCAGCGACGGTGTCGCCAGCCTCGGACTCTGCCGCCAGCAGATCGTCAAAACTCAGATCCGCCAGCAGTTGCTCGTCGTCATCCTCGCCAGCGTCAACGGCTATCGCTCCGCGTTCATCTTCGTCGGTGCCCGCGGGCGCTGCGGCGGTAATCTCTTCGCCAAAAGTGAACTCGCTACTGTCGATGCCGTACTCGGCGAGGTCGATATCCTCGTCGCTCTCACCATCATCGCCCTGAGCCAGCGTGCGCAGAGCCTCGCCCACCACTTCGCTCACCGACGGCAGGTCCGTGGACGCGGCCACCGCATCCACCAGATCCAGTAATTCGTTGTGCCCCTGTTCCAACGCAGCCCACAGCGCGGGCTCTTCTTCCAGGTGTCCGTCGATCACCTGGCGATACACCGCCAACAACAGCTGGGAGAGCTCCTGCAGCGCGGGCAACTGCGCCTGGCCGGCAGCCTGCTGCAGCACATCCAGCTCCTCTGCCACCGGCAGCAGGATAGAGGTATCGCCCGGATGACTTCGCCACTGGCTCAACATCTGGTCGGCGTCCAGCAGCACTTTCATGCCGTCGGCCATGATGACCGCCAGCAGCTGTGGATCCACCGCTTTGGGTTCGTTGGCCTCGCGCTCGCGAATCAGGTGACCCACCGCGCGCTCCTGCAGTTCGGCAACCCGTGCCAAATACTGCTCGCTGCGCTCCACATGCAGCGGCTCACCGCGGTAGATCTGGTTGAGCACGGATTTCACATAACTGGCGGCGTCACTGATCAGCTCGAAGATATCGCTGTCGATCGCCACCTGATAGGTGCGCAACTCTTTTGCGAAGCGCTCGAGCGGCGCCATCAGCTCCGCCACCTGGGTGACTTCCGCCATGTGTGCGGAACCCTTCAAAGTGTGCAGGGCACGGTGCAGCGGATCGGACGGAATACCGTAAACGGGTGCAGCGCGCTCCATCTCGCTGAGGAACTCCGCCACCGTCGCCAGATGGGTTTCCGCCTCCTGGGCGAAGATTTCCCACAACTGGGCATTGTCATCAACACTGTCATCGACGCCGTCATCAACCGCACCGACAGCCATTTTTTCCACGACCGAGGTGGCGACCCTGGGCGTCGACTGCAGCAGAGCTTCCGGCACCTCACCGTGGGACAGCTGTTTGGCCCAGGCGTCGAGCTCGGCAGTGCCTGCCGGATCGGGATCACCCGAATGCGTGCGGAAGCCTTCGATCATCGACGGCAACTTGGCCATGACCCGCTCTATCAGCAGTACATGAGCGCGGCCGGGAGTGACGGTTTCGTCGAGCACCCGGTTGAGCATGTTTTCCACCGCCCACGCCAGTTCACCGACTTCCAGCGCCTCCACCATACGCCCCGATCCCTTCAGGGTATGGAAGCCACGGCGGAACTCCACCAGTGCGTCACGGTTGTCAAAATTCGCCGCCCACAGCGGGAAATAATGATTGATGGTATCGAGTACCTCAGCGGCCTCCTCGAGGAAAATCTCCAGAATTTCCTCGTCGATGATGCTGCTATCATCGTCCTCTTCCAGCATCGGCGCCGGGGTAACCACAGGGGATTCCGGCAGGCTCGAAGCGGTTTCCTCCGCGTCTTCGCCGATGGCGCTTTCCGCCAAGTCCGCAGCGTCTTCCGACGCAAACCAGCTTTCTTCCAGCAGCGAAGAGGCATCCTCGTTCGACTCAATTACGGCGTCAGCCTTCGCCTCTTCTATCAGGGCGGCGGAGAATCCGGCGAGTGATGAGGAGAGCAGATTTTCACTTTCGGCGTCAGGTTCCGCCGCGGAGTCGTTATCATCCGCAGGCTCGACTTCGTCGATATCGAGACTGAACTCAAAGCTGTCGAGGGCGCGCTGCTCCTCGTCCACCGGTGCATCGTTGAGTTCGCCATCAACCGTTCCGGGCTCCTCGAACACAAACTCCGCGGCGAAATCTTCGACTTCACTGTGGCTTTCATTCGAAGCATCACCGTTTCCGTGCCCCGGTTCGACGGCACCCTCACCATTGGCAACGGCGTAGCCGAGAGTGGCGACACTGTCTTCCGCCAGCGCCAGCAGCATGTCCGCATCTTCGATGCCATCGGCGCGGCGCTCGAGGTAATACTCGACGCTCGTCACCGCATCGGCGAGGGTATCCAGCAATTTCCAGTCGGGCTGGTCGCCGGCGTTGATCAGGCGCTCCTCGATATAGTTTTTACACGCGCCGACAATCTCCGCCGCACGCTGGTAGCCCACCATATCGAGGCCACCATAGACTTCCTGCAGGCGCTTCGGCACCAGCGACAGGTGCCCGGCATCCCAGTGACTGGCGATGTATTCGACCACCGCTTCCTTTACCGTTTCGAGGCCGATGCGCGCTTCGCGCAGCACCCGGCTGGTGGCCTCACCCATGAGGGGGGACTCACTGTCGTTGCGGCGATCGCGCTCCATCGCGGCGGCAAGACCGGAATCCAGCTGCACCAGTTCAGAGGCCGCCTGCATCAACAGTTCATCGGGCTCAATACTGCGAGAGGCATCGCGCAAATATTCATATATGGCGCGAGCGCGAGTGCGCTGATTCTCCAACCCCAGCACACCGAGGGTATCGGCGATTCGCTTGGCAATCACCGCGGTATCCGACAGCGGCGGGCGCTCGCCAGTGGTGACACTCGGATCGAGTGCCTCGCGCACGTTGGCGAGTTCCTCGCGCAGAGCCGCCACCGCCGTGCCCATGGCCTCGGGGCCCATGGCCAGCGCATCCTCGGTATCCGGGCGCGGCGTGCCAGGCACGGCCTGATCAAGGGCAAACTGCCGGTACAGCGCCTCGGTGCGGGTACCGTTGGGACCTGCGAGATAGACATAGAACAGCAGGTTGCGGATCAGGTCGTGATCCGGGCGGGCATCCAGTGCCCGCGCGCCCTGCCCGGCAAGCAGGCGAAATTCCACATCAATACGACGCAACAGCTGGCGCAACGCCGGCAGCACACTGACCCGGTGATCGGCGATAGCCTCCAGCAGTCCACGCAGGATTTCCCACAGGTGCTGACGCTGGCTGCCGCTGTACAGCAGCACCATCTTCTCGCACACCTTGTTCAGGTAGGCGATGCTCTCGCCGCTGTTGACGTCGCGAATCAGAGAGGCTGCCGCCACGTGGTACATCTTGCGCAGCTTGGCGACCAGCTCCTGAAGCTTGATGTTGTTGTCGAGCAGGGGCTGGCGGGCACCACTGGCAAACTCCAGAGCGGAGAGGTCGGGGGAAAACAACGCACCTTCGGTGATCAGACGCTCGCGGCGCACTGCGCGCAGATCGTTCAGCAGCGGCAGCAACAACACCGCGTTGTCGCGGCGCTGGAACGCAATCTTCTCCAGGTACAGCGGCAGCTCCAGCAGAGCGCGCATAAGGAATTCGCGGGTTTCATCGCTGTTTTCGACTTCGCCACTGGCGAGGGCCTGCACCAGCTGCTCCATTTCTTCAGCGAGCATGGCGGCACCGGTAAGCTCCGCCATATGCAGGCTGCCGTGGACCTGGTGAATCAGGTTGAGGCAGTTTTTCAGCAGGCCGGAGCTATCGGCGGAGGTATCCGCGGCGGAGGAATCCGAGGCGAAGGTCTCCAGCTGCTGGCGCGCCTGCGCCAACGTCTCGTTGATTTCGCCTATCAGCCAATCCAGGGCTACAAAATTGGGATTGTCGCGACTCACGCCAAGTCCTCGGTAATTCAGTTTGCTCGCTGGCAGGTGTTACACAGTGGCTTAGCTACCCGCCTGCTGCTCTGCACCTCCCCTCAACTCGCGGCCAGGGGAGGTCCGCTTTTGTCGTTATGGATATCCGCGGTAGCTCAGGCCATGACCCGGTCATTGCGCTCTTCCGCGCTGAGCATGTCGAACTCGTCGTCGGCCGCCTCGTCGTCCAGCATCGGGAATTCCTCCGACAGCTGGGCAAGATCGCCATCATACAGATCGCTCTCACCTTCCACTTCTTCACTGCTCGGCAGTTTGAAGCCGGCAACGGAGTCACGCAGCGCAGAGGCGGTCTGGGCCAGATTACCAATGGACTGCGCGGTGGCCTGGGTACCCGCGGAGGTCTGCGAGGTAATCTCCTGAATCACGTTCATCGTGTTGGAGATGTGACCCGCGGACGAAGCCTGCTGGCGCGCCGCGTTGGAAATGTTCTGAATCAACGATGCGAGGTTGGTAGATACCGTTTCGATCTCTTCCAGGGCAACACCCGCGTCCTGTGCCAGACGGGCACCGCGCACCACCTCGGTGGTGGTGGATTCCATCGACACAACCGCTTCGTTGGTGTCGGACTGAATCGCTTTTACCAGGCCTTCAATCTGCTTGGTCGCAGCAGCGGAACGTTCCGCAAGGCGCTGTACCTCGTCCGCAACCACCGCGAAGCCGCGGCCCGCATCACCGGCCATAGAGGCCTGGATCGCAGCGTTAAGTGCAAGAATGTTGGTCTGGTCGGCAATGTCGTTAATCAGGCTTACGATGTCACCAATCTCCTGGGACGATTCACCCAGACGCTTGATTCGCTTGGAGGTGTCCTGAATCTGCTCACGGATGGTGTCCATGCCTTTGATGGTGTTCTGTACCACCTTGGCGCCATTGCTCGCGATCTGTACCGAGCGCTCCGCTACCTGGGCCGATTCGGCGGCGTTCGCGGATACCTGGTCAATGGTCACGGCCATCTCGTTAACGGCCGCAGAGGCCCCGGCAATTTCCTGGGCCTGGTGTTCGGAAGCCTCGGCCAGGTGCAGGGCGGTCTGCTGGGTTTCCTGGGAGAGGGAGGACACTTCCTGCGCGGCGCTGTTGATCCGGCTTACCAGTACCCGCAGCTGGTCGATGGTGTAGTTGATGGAGTCCGCAATCGCACCGGTGAAGGCCTCGGTTACCGTGGCGGAGGTAGTCAGGTCACCATCCGCGAGGTCCGCCAGCTCATCCAGCAGCTGCATAATCGCCTGCTGGTTGCGCTCATTGGTTTCAGATTCGGCACGCAGGCTGCGGCGGGTACCGGAGAAGGCCTGGATCATCATCACGAAGATCAACAGTACGAATACAGCGGCAACAATGAAGATGGTCTGATTGTTGGGCTGGCGTTCGCCGGAGAGGCCACCAATACGGTCGTTCAGTACGGACAGGGCCTCCAGCAGCTGCGGGGAGGAGGCCGCGATACCGTCTGCCGCCTGGCGAGTGGCGAACAGTGCCGGTGTTGCCTCGAAGATTTCGCGCACGGAGGAGCTCACGAATTCAAACAGCTCGGTAATTTCCTCCAGAGACTCACGCGCTTCCGTGTCAGTTACGCGGGAGATGCCCATCACCACGTCACCGCCCTTCATGCCCTCAACCACCTTACCGAACAGGCTGGCATCGGTATTGAACTGGTCCGCCGCGGATTCCGCGTCGTCACCGCCCTGCAGCATCTTGTCGATGTTCCGGCCGATACGCTCGGCGCGCCATACCTGCAACTGGGCCTGCTCCACCTGGTTGGCCGGTGCGTTGTTGGCCAGCAGGATTTCCACGATGTTGTTGTGCTCCGCCTGCAGTTCCGGCAGCGAATCGTTCAGGGTGCTCGCCACGTCGTTCAGGAAGATAATCGAATCTTTGTTGCCGATAATCGTGTCGGCCTGCTCGCGCATCTGGCGCCAAACCTGGCCATACACTGCCATTTCCTGTTCCAGAGCACGCTTACTGCCCTGATCCATACCCTGCAGTTCGTTCCAGGTGGCCGCCATCTGGCTGACGACCCTTTCCAGGTCAGCGAATGCCTGCTCGTCGCCAGCGGTAGCCGCCGGTGCGTAGGACGCCATCTGGTAGGAAAGCGCCCGCAGTTCCGCCACGTTTTCCTGGTACTTCTGATCCCGGTCACCGTAGCTCTGCACCAAGTAGATGCTGACGATCAGCCCCGCCAGTGTGGCGAGTACCAGCAAACCCATAAACAGCGCGGCAGGATTACTGCGCAGCGCGGAAAATGAACTCTGGGAGCCTGTTTTCATAATTTACTCCTGGCGGACCTGTGCCCAAGGCCAAATTCTTGTTATCACCACTTTCGAGGCCTCGCGGCCTCACATCCCCTGCGGCCCAATCGAATGGGCGCCCCCAAAAACGGCGTTAACCGAAAGCGGGCTTCATGCAGGTATGCGACCAAAGTCACTACCCGCAACAGGTTTGACGCACAAGACGCGCCTCACCTCATGACTCCCGGATTCAGATACTTCCGAAACGGGTGTCAGAAAACAGAAAGCCGCCGCTCAGTGAGCCGCGGCATCCGCGAATTGGAAATCGTTGACCAGCGCCTGCAGGTCAAACACCAGCCAGCGCCCCTGCTGCAATTCAAACTGACCACTGATCATGGGCGCAAAGGACTCGGTCAGATCCGCCGGCGGCAGTTTGCCGAATTCCAGCGCAAGGTGTTGCATACCGTGGAGTTCATCGACGATCAGACCGACATAGAGCTTGTCCTGCTCCAATACCAACACCCGGCGGCGTTGGCGCGCACTGGTCAGGTGCCCACCGAAGAAGGCCGCCAGGTCTACCAGCGGCAACAGGCGGCCGCGCACATTGGACACGCCGCGCACCCAGGGCTGAACCCCGGGGATAAAGGTGTACTGAGGCACCTCCAGCAATTCCACGACGTCTTCCATGGCGGCGACGAAGCGGTGCCCCAGAATAGAAAAACCGATGCCCGTCCAGTAGGGTTTGACTTCCTGGCGGGCAGGCAGCCCCTTCGCCTGTGCTTTTGCGCGATTGGCGATATCAACCAGCGCCAGATAGGGGGTAAGAGTTGATTGCACGGACACTCAACGTCGGCCTCAGGCCAACACCTCCTCGATGGTGCCAAGCAGTTTGCTCTCATCAACCGGCTTGGTCAGGTAAGCGCGCGCGCCCTGGCGCATGCCCCACACGCGGTCGGTGTCCTGATCTTTGGTGGTGACGATGACAATCGGAATGGCGCTGGTTTCACTGTGCTTGCTGAGCTGACGGGTAGCCTGAAAACCATTCAGGCCCGGCATTACGATATCCATCAGGATCACATCGGGGCGCTGCTCACGAGCAACCCCAACACCGGCCTCGCCATTGGTAGCAGTCAGCACCGCATGGCCGTTCTTCTCCAAAATAGTGGTCAGTTTGTGAGTTTCGGTTGGCGAGTCATCGACGATTAGCACCTTGGCCATTTTTCCCCCGAGATAGTGTTTCCGCTCACGGCATCACTCTTTGCCTGGCGGTTGTTGTTGGCACCGATCGCGCGCCGGTTCAACCGAGCGCGACCACACACTTTGTTATTCGCAACTGACTTTCTTGACTCTTTCGCTTTTCGATAGACGCACATCGGCCTCAAAAAGATCAGACGCGGTAGTCTACGCCATTTTTATCGAAAATTTCACATTTGCGGCGAGAACCAGATCTCAGGCCGCATGGTGAGGTTTGGCGTGCGCAGAGATCGCCCCCAGCAGCTCACTCTTGCTGAACGGCTTGGTGAGATACTGATCACAGCCCACGACACGGCCCTTCGCCTTGTCAAACAGGCCGTCTTTACTGGACAACATGATGACCGGCGTGCTGCGGAATTCACTGTTGTTCTTGATCAGCGCACAGGTCTGATAGCCATCCAGGCGCGGCATCATGATGTCTACAAAAATGATGTCCGGACGCGAATCGGCAATCTTCGCCAGGGCGTCGAAGCCATCGGTGGCAGTCACCACCGTGCAACCCGCTTTCTGCAACAGAGTCTCCGCCGTGCGACGAATGGTTTTACTGTCGTCAATCACCATCACGGTGAGACTTTCCCAGTTGAGCTCCATAGTGTGTTCCCAAGTCCCCTTTTACTTATTTTTCAGGCACGCTGCTGTTCGCATCCATACCCTATGTGCAACCTCATTACGGGGTCCGATCGTCGCTGCGAATGGCCGTGGCCGGCGGGCGCAGATCAGGAGGAAACTTTTATCACAGATACCATAGTGAATCTAGCGACGGTCAGAGTGCGCTGCCGGCAATGATCGAATTGTGAGCAAAGCCGCAAATCCTCCGAATACGGAAACACCGCCAGTCTTGCAGACCTCGCCCGCTACTCTTACCTTTGCCACCTGACACTGCCCCAAGGCAGTCCCCGAAATTCCCTGCGGTTGCCACCCCCTTCGGCACCCCAGCCAGTCATGAACGAGACAACGGATACCGCTATGCGCCAGACGCTCGGCGTGGTCATGGACCCCATCGCCAACATCACGTACAAAAAAGATACCTCTCTGGCACTGCTGCTGGCTGCGCAGCGGGCAGGTTTTGAGCTGTATTATTTTCTGCAGTCCGATCTGTATCTGGACGGTGGCAAACCCATGGGCAACGGCTCACCACTGGAGGTGTTCGAAGACCCGCAGCACTGGTTTACGCTCGGCGAACGCAAACCGCTGCACCTGGGCGACCTCGATGTGATCCTGATGCGCGTCGATCCGCCGTTTGACAATGAGTACATCTACTCCACCTATATTCTCGAAGCCGCCGAGCGCGCCGGCACCCTGGTCGCCAACAAACCCCAGTCCCTGCGCGACTGCAATGAAAAAATCTTCGCCACTCATTTTGCCGACTGCATACCGCCACTGGTGGTCAGTCGCGACATGCAGCAGCTGCGCGCGTTCCACGCCGAACATAAAGACGTGATATTCAAGCCCCTGGATGGTATGGGTGGCACCGGTATCTTTCACGTCAAACCGGACGGCGCGAATATTGGCGCCATTCTGGAAACGCTCACCGACAATGGTCACCGCCAGATCATGGGTCAGCGCTACATCCCCGAAATCAAAAACGGCGACAAACGCATTCTGATGGTGAACGGCGAGCCGGTGCCGTACTGTCTGGCGCGCATTCCCCAGGCCGGTGAAACCCGCGGCAACCTGGCCGCCGGTGGTCGCGGCGAAGCGCGCCCGCTGAGCGAGCGCGATCGCGAAATTGCCCGCAAAGTAGGTCCAGAGCTGAAAGAAAAAGGCCTGCTGTTTGTAGGCCTCGATGTCATTGGCGATTACCTCACCGAAGTGAATGTCACCAGCCCCACCTGCGTACGCGAAATCGATGCCGCCTACGGCACCGATATCGGCGGACTGTTGATGCGCGCGATCACAGACCGTCTCGCCAAAAAAAGATAAACTGACGCCTGTCGTCAGCCTCCACACAACAAGAACGCAGCAGTAAAGCAATAACCACAATGACCGCAGCCGCCAGCCAATCGAATACCCACCCGGGCATCAACTCAATGCCCCCCAGCCAGGGCGACCGCTTTACCTTCGCCCTGTTCCTGGCCTGCGCGCTGCACGCACTGCTGATTTTTGGCGTGGCCTTTTCCGCACCGGAAGCAAAAGAGGCCCCCCCCACCCTGGAGATCACCCTCGCCCAGCACCGCTCACTGGATGCTCCGAAAGATGCCGACTATCTGGCCCAGCACAACCAACAGGCGAGCGGCACCGCGGAAGCACCGAAAGAACTCTCCACCGACCGGCAGGCGGAAATGGCTGACACCAGTATCCGCCAGGTCAATCCACTGCCACAACAGCAGGCCGCGCGCCCTGCGGACCAACTGCGCCAGCTGATCACCACCATCGGCGACAGCCCCGAGCAGGCCCCTGAACTGCCGGCGGAAGACAAACGCTCGGAGGAAAAGCGCGGCGACGCACCCAGCGATCTGCCGCCGACCAATCCGGAGATTGCGAGCCTGCAGGCGCGTCTCGACAAGATCCGCCAGACCATCGCCCAGCGCCCGCGGGTGCGTCGCCTTACGTCTGTCGCCACCAAGGCCTCGACGGACGCCGCCTACCTGCACGACTGGCGCCAGAAAGTGGAAGCGATCGGCAACGATAATTTCCCTGAGGAGGCGCTGGCGCGCCAGATCACCGGCGACCTGCGCATGATGGTGCGGCTGCTGCCCTCCGGTGCGGTGGAAGAGGTGGTCATCCTGGAGTCCTCCGGCGAGCGCATCCTCGACGATGCCGCCCAGCAGATCGTGCGTCTCGCCGCGCCGTTTGCGCCCTTCCCCCCGGAAATCCGCCAACAGGCAGATCGGCTGGAGATCATCCGCACCTGGCGCTTTGAAATGACCGGATTCTCCACCGCGGCGGAAGGCGCCCCCAACCGCGGCTGACCCGCCGCGACGCGCCCACAATCCGCACCCGCGGCAGCGAAACAGCTAGACTAAGCCCCATGCACTTTAAACACCCCAGCAATCTCGACCGCGACCTCACCCATAACAGCCTGCGAGGCCAGTTCCTCATCGCCATGCCCGGCATGCAGGATCCACGCTTCAGGCAGGCGGTGACGTTCATCTGCGAGCACAGCACCGAAGGCGCCATGGGCATTGTCATCAATACCCCCAGCCGCATCACCTGGCGCGAGGTTTTCAACCAGCTGGAACTGGACGACGCCAGCCTGCGTGGCGAGGAGCCGGTGTTGGTGGGTGGCCCGGTGGCACAGGAGCAGGGGTTCGTGCTGCACGGCCGCGGCATGACGTTCGCCTCTACCGCCGAGGTTTCCGACGACATCAGCCTCACCGCCTCCAAAGACATCATCGAATCCCTCGCCGCCGGTCGGGGCCCGGACGATGTACTGCTGGCACTGGGCTACGCTGGCTGGGGCCCCGGGCAGCTGGAACAGGAGATCGCCGAAAACGCCTGGCTGACTCTGCCGGCAGAGCCTGAAATCCTGTTCGCCACACCGATGGAGAAACGCTGGTATACCGCCGCGGCACGCCACGGTATCGATCTCAGCGGCATCAGTTCGCAATCAGGTCACGCCTGATTATTCCCCGACATTTCCACACTCTCTTTCCCCATGAGCAAACCTTTTACCGTCCTCGCCTTCGACTTCGGCACCGGCTCCATCGGCGTCGCTTACGGCCAAAGCCTCACCGGCAGCGCCCGCGAACTGGAACCGCTGCGCGCGAAGGACGGCCAGCCGGACTGGAGCCGGGTACAGCGCCTCGTGGACGAGTGGCAACCGCGATTACTGCTGGTCGGCCTGCCGTTGAATATGGACGGCAGTGAGAGCGACATCGGCGCGCGCGCGCGCAAGTTCGGTCAGCGGCTGCACGGTCGCCTCGGTTTGCCGGTGGAGTATGCGGACGAGCGCCTCAGCACCCACGCGGCCAAGGAGGAAGCCCGCGAGCGCGGCCACCGCGGCCATTACGCCAGTGACCCAGTGGATTCCATCGCCGCGCGTATTTTTCTTGAGGACTGGCTGCGCCAGTACAGTGGTCAGTAATCCCGCGCGCAAACTGGTAGACTTGCGCGCGAATTCCCAACCGCGATCGCTCCCCACATGTCTGACACCCCCGCCCAACACAGTATCCGGAAAATCCGCATCGCCACCCGCGAGAGCGCTCTCGCCCTGTGGCAGGCCAACTACGTCAAACAACAGCTGGAGCTGCACCACCCGGGGCTCGCCGTGGAGCTGCTGCCGCTGACCAGCCGCGGCGACCAGCTGCTGGATATCCCCCTCAACAAGGTGGGTGGCAAGGGCCTGTTCGTGAAGGAACTGGAGCGGGCTATGCTCGATGGCCAGGCGGATATCGCCGTGCACTCCATGAAGGATGTGCCGATGGCGTTCCCGGAGGGACTGCACCTGCCGGTGATCTGCCAGCGCGAAGACCCCCGCGACGCTTTTGTGAGCAATCACTACGCATCGATCGAAGAACTGCCCCAGGGCGCAGTGGTCGGCACCTCCAGCCTGCGCCGCCAGTGTCAACTGCTGGCGGTGCGCCCGGACCTGGAAGTGAAATTCCTGCGCGGCAACGTCAACACCCGCCTGGCCAAGTTGGATGCCGGCGATTATGACGCCATCATCCTCGCCGCCGCCGGCCTGTTGCGCCTGGAAATGCGCGAGCGCATCGCCGCGTTCATCGAACCGGAGGTCCTGTTGCCCGCCGGGGGCCAGGGTGCGGTGGGCATCGAGTGCCGCCGCGACCCCGCACTGGAAGCATTACTCGCCCCCCTGCACTGCCCCGAAACCAGCACCCGGCTCGCCGCCGAACGCGCACTGGTGCGCCGCCTGGACGGCGGCTGCCAGGTTCCCATCGGCAGCTATGCGGTGCTCGACGGCATGGGTGGAATGCACCTCCGCGGTCTTGTAGGAAGCCCCGATGGCACTACCATGCTGCACAGCCAGGTCCACGGTGACGCCGCCGCTGCGGAGGCACTGGGCATCCGGCTAGCGGAGCAGTTACTGCAGGCCGGTGCCGATGAAATCCTCGCCGCTATTTGATAACGCCGAGCATGACCAGCCCCCTCAACCGCCGGCGCATCCTGATCACGCGCCCCGCCCACCAGAGCGACGGTTTCCGCCACCGGCTACAAGCGCGCGGCGCCCAGGTGGACTGCATTCCACTGCTGGAAATCGCGCCCATCACCGAGGGCGATGACGCCCAGGCGATCCGCAACCTGGTAATGGATTTCGACCAGTTCGACCACGCGATCTTCGTATCCCAGAATGCAGTCCGGTACGCCTTTGACTGGCTGGATGACTTCTGGCCGCAACTGCCTCAGGGGCCACGCTATTACGCCATCGGCGCCGCCACCGCCCGCGCCATCCGCGCACGCGGTGCTAACCCGGAAAACAGTGCACAGGAATCCGGCGAGGGCACGATGGATTCCGAAGCGCTGCTTACCCTGCCTGAGCTGCAGAACCCTCGGGGTGAACGCGTCGTTATTTTCCGCGGCCAGGGCGGGCGCACCTTGATAGGCGACACCCTGCAAGCCCGTGGCGCCCGCCTCGACTATTGCGAGCTGTATCAGCGCCGCTTGCCCGCCGACGGCACAGCACAATTGCGCGCCTATGATCAATTCCCCGACGCCATAACCGTGCACAGCGGCGAAACCCTCGACAACCTCGCCGCTGCGCTCACCACCAGCGGTCGCCGGCAGTTACTGCAGTGCACACTGATCTGCCCCAGTCAGCGCGTCGCCGCCTGTGCACGCGAACTGGGCTTTGCCCGCGCCCGCGCCGCCACCAATGCCGGTGACGACGCCATGCTGGGAGCGCTGGAAGCGGCCCTCGCCCCGGACAACTCCGCCAGCCACTCCTGAATTCGCGCCAGTATCAGTAAAAAATTTCAATTCCACGCCAGACTTCGTATAAAGACCGACTTCAGTCGCTATAATTTGGCGACAAAATTTCTTCCGGCGTCCTCGCCGCCTGTGATGCACCGGGCAATAGCCCGCGCTCTCTGGCGCCTACCCCGAGCAGACAAGTCCACGAGCGAACGACATGAGCGATAAAAAAGTCCCGTCCTCTTCCCGTACTGACGCCGGTACAAGCAGCAACACCCCAGACGGCCAAGCCGACACCCACCAGGATATTCCGTTGGTTACCCAAAAAGCCGAGCCCAAAAGCAATTTCGCCAAAGCTGACAACAGCCAAACCGCCGGCAAAACCGCAAAAACCCGTCCCGCCAAAAAACGCAGCGGCTGGCTCTGGTTCTGGCTGTTGCTGCTGATCCTGATCGCCGCCGCTGCGGCCGCTTGGTATCTACTGCCGAGTGTGCGCCAGCAGGTGAGCCAACACCTGCAATCCCTGCCGGTAGTCGGCCGGCACTTCGCCAGCAGTGGCAGCGATTTACATAGTGCCGAAGGCGACAGCCAATCGAGTTCTTTACAAAAGCCGCAAACTGGCGAGGTTTCACCGCAATCGCAGATACAGAAGCCGCCGTCACCGACGGGCCAAACCACAACCGGGACGACCGACTCGACACCGCCGGCAACGGAGCAGCCCATGCCGCAGCCGGAAGAGGCGCGCCCGACCCCACCATCCACCACCTCACCGATCCCCCCCCAGGATCACAGCGTGCAGATGATCGATGAGCTGCGCCAACAGTTGTCGCAACAGAACCAGATCATCCAGCAGCTGCAGCAACAACTCGCGGGACTGCAGCGCAATGTCACCGCCCAAGGCAACCGCCTGGGCCAATTGGGCAATGCCAGCCGTGAGGACTGGCAACTGGCAGAAGCCGACTACCTGCTGCGCCTCGCCAACCAACGCCTGATGCTGGAGCAGGACAGTCGCGCCGCCCTCGGCTTGCTGCAAGAAGTGGACACCATCGTGCGCGATGTGGACCTGTCCGATCTCTACGGCGTGCGCCAGCAGCTCACTCGCGACATTACCGCGCTGAAGCTCGCGGAAAATGTTGACCGTGAAGGGATCTACCTGCGCCTGCGTGCACTGGAAGAGCAGATGACCAAGCTGAATATCCAGCCCCAGTTCGACCTCGCCAAACGCGACGCCGCCGCGGCGCAACACCAGGCGGAAAACCAGAAGGTAGGCGAAGATCACTTCCGCTCGAGCTGGGCAAACTTCGTCGACTTCCTCAAAGGCTCCGTGCGCATTCGCGATGGTGAAGTGGACCCTGTGCTGCTGTCGCCGCAGAGCGAAACCCGCTTCCGTCAGAGCCTCCGCCTGAATATGGAGCAGGCGGAACTCGCGGTACTGCGTGCCGATGACACCGTGTACAAAGACTCCCTCAACCACGCTCGCCAGTTGCTGCTGGATTACGGCGTGGACAACCCCCAGCGGCAGGTCATCCTGAGTGAGCTGGACGCCCTGGCTCAGGAAAAAATCAGAACGGACCTGCCGAACCTCAGCGCCTCGCAGAGCGCCCTGCGCAACTATATCGATCGCATGCACAAAGTCTCCTCAGGCCAATCGCCGAGCGGCGATAACGGAGGCATCCAACCGTGAAGCGTTTTTTATTTTTTACGCTGATTCTGCTGCTGGGCGGCGCGCTGCTGGCAGAAGCCATGCGCTCCTACCCGGGCTACCTGCTGTTGATGGTCGGCGGAGAAACCGGCAAGCGTATTGAGATGAACCTGTGGGTAGCCGTCGGCGGCCTCACACTCGGCATTCTCGCGCTGTTTCTGTTTATATGGCTGCTGCGCAGCATTGCCCGTGTTATCGAGGGCAGCGTCAGCCGCATCCGCTTCGGCCGGAGTCGTACTGCTCGCCGTCGGCTTACCAACGGGCTGGTGGAATACATGGAAGGAAACTGGGCACGTGCCCGCCGGCTGCTGCTAAAAAGCGCTGCGCGTTCGGACGCCCCTATTATTAATTATCTCGCCGCTGCACGCAGTGCTTTCGAGCTGGGCTATCGCGACGAGGCAAATGAATTGCTGGCGAAGGCAGAAGCCACCGGCGACGACACCCAGCTCGCCGTCGCCATCAGCCAGGCACGCATGCAGCTGCTCGACAAACACTATGAACAGTGCATCGCCAGCCTGCAGCGCGCCATGCAGGACGAGCCCAACCACCCCGCGCTGTTGCAACTGCTACGTCAGGCGTACTACCACATCGGAGAATGGAACGGCCTGCGAGAGCTGCTACCACGACTGGAAAAGCACGGCACCATGCCCGAATCGCAGCTGCAACAGCTCGAACTCGAGGTGTATCAGAATCTGCTGCGCGAAGCCGCCAACCGCAGAGATGCGGAAAAACTGCGAGAAATCTGGCAGAGCCTGAATGGCCGATGGCAACGCAATATCGAACTGCGCAACCTCTACGGAGAAATGCTGCACAAGGTCGGCGACGACCCGGAGGCGGAAAAACACCTGCGCTGGATTCTGAACCGCGAATGGCGCGGCGATACCGTGCAACGGTATGGACTGTTAACCGGAGCAGACGCAAACCATCAGTTGGGCGTTGCCGATGGCTGGCAAAAAGAGTACGGAGAAAACGCCGACCTGCTCACCTGCCTGGGCCGACTTTGCCTGCGCAATGAAATCTGGGGTAAGGCGAGGCAGTATTTTGAAAAAAGCCTGCTGCTGCGTTCAGATCCAGCCACCTCCGCAGAGCTTGCACGACTGCTCTACGCCCTCGGCGAAAAAAACCAGGCCGCACGTCTCTATGAGCAGGGTCTGCTTCAAGCGGTATCTGACCTCCCCCAACTGCCACTACCAGGACAGAGCACAGGAATGCTCAGCGTCGATGCCCACTGACGGGACCTGCCCACGATAAGTAGACGCTCCGACTACGACCATTTGCGCCGAAATGGGCTGTATAGAATGAATACTTCATAGACAGCCCAAAACTCTTCGCGGCACCAATGTAAACGACATCCCTTATGGCTGCCAACCACACATGTAACACCATGAGCGGCGCGCTTCTAAACCCATAACCGATCCGCGACTTACTTCTTAATTCAGTAACTCGTCTCTATCACGCGAATATTCATCATAAGATTTATTCGCGTCTCGCATACAGTCTTCATACTGCGACGAGGGCAGCTTGGCGCACTCATTGCGATTCCCACTCTTTACCGCTTCGTAAACACCCCTGTTTGAACACCCTATTACAGATATCAACATAAAAAATAAGCAGATATATCTCATCATTCCCTCGCTTTTTAAAACGCTTAACACAGTAATCAGTCACTGATTTATTTTCGTATATTCGTGAAGGCGGGTTAGTTTCCGAGCAAGCTTCCAGGCTTTGTCAAGCGGTGCTGACACTGGAGCTCCGCCCGAAACAATAGAATGCCGCCGGTAGAATTAAAAATAGCACCAATACACTCCAAATTATTTGGAAATTTCCCGATGTGAGCACTGCAGAAGAAAGGCCTCGATTCATGAAGATAGCTACGATCAGCGAAGCAAGTACGACGGCAAATATTGATCGGACTTTCATGATTCTTGCCAGTATAAGTGCCGCTGGAATGGCGAGCACAAGATTAACCAGCATGTCATGGGCATATAAAATTATGTTAAACAACGCTTGGTTGTTCATGGCAAAATCCGAAGCTAAGTTCGCAAGTACGGGATTGATTTTGTTGTATTGCGACCAAAAAAGCGCCATTGCAAAGTATGCATAAAGAAACCAGCCGATAGCAGCTAGCGGTAGATCCCTATACCAAACTTTTAGCTCTCTCATAATTCGATTCCCACGCTTAACGCCGCGAGCAGCGGCAGGTTGCCTTGGGCGCTCTATGCGCAAAATTGGGAGCGAAGCGAACTGCGCATAAAGTGCACAAAGTAAGCGGTCCGGTGGAGGCCCGCTGGGCCGGAGCGAAATGCCTCGCCTTGTATGGTGGATTTAGTGAATTGCATTAACGGAGCAAAATACAGGAGTTACTCTCCCCAAATATCCGTAACCGACACTACAAATGTACTCACCTGATGACTTTCTCCCTGGGTACTTAACAAATTTTACGATGAATAACTTCGGTTCCACCTCTCGAAATTCTGAAAAATTAATTAACGCGGAACCATGTTTCCCACACATTTTTTGCCCGCCAAGTAACTTTATTTTTTCTGAAAGTTTTTCACTAAGAGGTGCGTGCTTGAATTTCACGCAGTACCCTCTTTTTACTTCATTTAGATTGGATGCAATATCAATCAACACACTTTCTTCATCTGCTAGTGAATACTCAGGTGATAATAGAAAGGTTAAAGAGAAACTGAAAATAAATATTAGCTTCAGCATCAGTACTCAATTAACGACGCGCTCATGCTCGCTACTTTTATTTACCTCATATCGTAGCTCGGCCATCCCTACCCCCATTTGCTGAACGGATATTAGACATAGAGTAGGGCTTAAAACACGACGCGGAAAAAGTGGCTTGCCTTTAGCAAGAGTGGCGGAACCAACTTGAACAATTAACTCGTCCAGCAAGCCCGCATCATAGAACTGGCCAGCCAAGTCACCGCCGCCGACGATCCAAATATTTTTATCTTTGGCTGCAACCTTCATTGCTTCGTGCGCTTGACGTACATCTCCACTTGAAAAATGAATATCTGCGCCATCAATCATTGGTAGATTGCGACTAGAGAACACCCAGGCAGGTTTGTTGTAAGGCCATGGAGAACCTGTCTCTTTAGCGACCTGGTCTGCATTACGTACCATCCATTCATAAGTTGATGACCCCATAGCCAAGGCTCCAACTTCGGATATGAACTCTGGATAGCTAGAGCTATTAATATCTCCAAGAGGAAAAAGCCAATCAAGAGAGTCTTCTTCAGTAGCGAGAAATCCATCAAGACTTGTGGCTGTGTAATATTGAGTTTTCACTATTTCCACCTATACAACTGTGTTCGCATAACGCCGCAATTAGGCGCGGCTCATTTTGTGTGCTTCTTCCACGATAATGGGAGCGCAGCGACCGTGAAAAAGTGCATAAAGTAAGGCGTCGGCTGCATTGGTTTTTTATGGCTCACACCACCCCGATACCTGAGTAAAAATAGGCAATTAATTTACCCTTTCTAAAAAGGCCATAGCCTTCCCTCAAAACCGTTGGCTCTTTGTCTGTAAACTCACGGACTATATCGCCTTCTTCCACGAGGCCCCAAAAGCACGAGAACTCGCGATTTTCCCCCGCACTCTGATCCAATATTCCAATTAATACAGGAATATACTCCTCATCGGGGCCACTGTACTTCCTATCCCAATTCGCTATGCGCTCGACTTCCTTTGCATGCTTGAGTAGTTTTTCTCGAAGGACTGCTTTTATATCTACTTCTTTCCCGAATTTGGCCTGCGAAATATCTCTATAGTAAACCGCATGTCTGGAATCTGCGATATTGCAACTAACTGGCTCAGCAGCTTGGGTCGTCAAGCTGATTAGAAGAGCAGCGATTGTTAAAAAACAGATTCCTATCATTGGCACTCTCCTAAGCCATAACGCCCCAACACAGGCAGCCGAAGCGCAGCGTAGGCTGTCCATTGCAATGCGCTTTTTGCATCGCACGATTTTGCTTGGCCTTGGCATGCATTTACTCTACCCAATCTCTGGATTAAATACGACCTCCCAAACATGACTGTCTGGGTCTTGAAAATAACCAGAATAGCCACCCCAAAATGTTTCATGTGGTGGCTTGATGATTGTAGCGCCTGCTGATTTAGCTTGTGCCATAACTGAACCTACTTCAGAAATGCTTGAAACATTATGGCCAATAGTCATATTTGTTGCGCTGGCTGGGAATAGTTTTAGCCCTGTGTCATGAGCGATACTTTTACGTGGCCACAATGCAAGGCGCAAACCAGGCTGAAGCTGTATGAACACAACAGCACCAAATTCAAACTCTTTACCAATGATACCTTCGGTTGGAAACCCTAAACCATCTCTATAAAATCTCAGAGACTTTTCAAGATCATCCACGCCTAAGGTAATTACGGTTATTTCGGGATTCACGATAGCTCCATTAATGCATAACGCGGCCGGCGGCGGCAACTTACCTTGGGCGCATTTTGCGCGAGAATGGGAGCGCAGCGACCCGCCCAAAATGTGCACAAGGTAAGCTGTCCCGCGGAGGGCCGAAGTCCCGTAGCATACTGCTCGGCCTTATTAGAAGCTCTACTTTTCTACCGCCACTATAATTGGGAACCCCCAAAATCCATCCCTCAGCTTTACAGTAACAATGTCGCCCACTGAGTACGAAGGGGTTTCTTTCGATGACAGAGAATATTTCACGCGCCCACGCTCACCCGATAATTTTACATATGAAAACTTACTGTGCCGCACGATTTTTGATCCGAACCCTACCACCTCATAAGACTCTGAATAAATATGAGTCTTTGGAAGTTTGCTATTCAACGTGGCGACAATTACAACTGAAGCGAAGATTGTAAAAAAACCAACGATTGGATGATTAGGGTGATCTAGGACAAAACTAAGTAACGCAGCTAAGGTAACACCTAGCAGCAAACTACCCACCGTCAACAGACCGTCATCTATGGTGTTTGTAAACACGACTCGCGTGAGTTGTATTAGCCCCAAAATTATAAGACCAAACAATAGCTTACGAACCACGCTGACCTTCTAACGCCCAGCGCAGGCGCAGCCAGCGCGGAGCGCCTTTTGTGTTAATGTTTTAGCGACAGCGAGTAACACAAAAGGTGCGTAGCGTTGGCTGTCGCTCTGCCGCTGTTTGTTAGAGCTTTTCGCAGCTCTGTTTTACTCTCATTCTCTCAAGGCGTGACTTGATCGCATCTAACTTATTTTCAGATTTAATCTCCGGAATTATCTCAATACTTTGGAGAAGATCTTTATATTGCTGGTTTTCCGAAAACAGTCCTTTCGAGGGATACTCATTTCTATATTTTTTTAATTTCTGAAAGAACTATTTTAAAGCTCTCTGCGCATTGATGATTTGGCTCAGAAAACAATGCACTTGCAACCTGAAACATGTACATATCAATTTCTGAGTCCAGCTCAACAAGCAGTTTCTCAGTATTTCCTTCGTTTATGGACCGAGAGAACTTCATACTTTTCTCAAGCTCTTTTTGAAGGTCTTGATAGTCTTCCAGCTTGAACTCAGTCTCCTCAACAGCCATAGACCCAGCCGGAAGAAGAAAAATTAAAAAAAGTAGTGTTCTTATCATGATATAGCTCTAACGCCCACGGCAGGGGCGGCTTACCTTATGCGCGATTTACGCGAAAATGAGAGCGAAGCGACCCGCGTAGAACGTGCATAAGGTAAGCCGTCCCGCGGAGGCCCGAAGGGCCGGAGGGGACTTAACCCGCTTTTGCACACACCTAGTTGTTAGCAACTGATTTTACGCTCGAATTCTTGAGGTGAAACATACCCAATAGACGAATGTGATCTCTGATTGTTGTAGTAGCGCATATATTCGGTCACTGTCGATCTTAACTGTTTATCAGAATCGAAGACCTGGCGCTTAATACGCTCTGTTTTAAATTGGTGAAAAAACGACTCCATGAATGCATTGTCATTCATGTTCTTCACCCGATTCATGCTCTGACTGATCCCATACCGACGTAGTCGCTCACGATATTGGCCTGACAGATACTCGCTACCACGGTCAGAGTGGAAGATCAGCTCCGGGTGATGCCCGCGGTTGCGTACCGCCCTATCTATGCTGGCCAGAGTCAGAGAAACATCTCTGCGAGCACTCAGCGACCAGGAGACCACTTTCCTACTGTAGCGATCCATGACTACCGATAGATACTGCCAGCTACCATCACTCAGCTTTATATAAGTAACATCACCCACCCAAAGCTGATTCGGACGCGTCAGTTCGATGCCCTCTATTTTGCACTTGATCCCGTAGACATGCTTGTACGTGCCCGGCCGAGCTGTATAGATCTTCGACTTTACGGCCAGAAGGCCGTGCTTTCGCATGATTCTAGCAACTCGCTTTTGACCGACATTTATACCTGTTTTCTTAAGCTCTTGGGTGATTTTCGGGCTGCCATAGCAGCCATCATGCCGATTGAAGATCGATCTAATAAGCTCGAAAAGCTCGCTGTCTTCCTGCTCACGGTCAGAAGTACCCCGCCGGCGCCAGGAGTTATATCCATCCCGGGTAACACCATAGAGCCTGCACATCATAGCGATACTGTGCTTTTCCCGGTGCTGATCTATGAATTCGAAGATTTCCCTTTTTGCTGTAAAGAGAATTGGATGGCTTTTTTTAAAAGGGCATGCTCTTCCTGGAGCAGGTTATGTGCTCGCTCCAGCTTTCTCAGCCGCTTCAGCTCCGATTTCACCTCAGGATCAATCTGTATGTTTTTCTTCTTGGCCATGATCTGCCCCCGTCGCATCTCCATACGCCAACGATAAAGCATCACTTCATGGATATCGAGCGCTTCAGCCACATGTTTGGCTAGCACACCAGGAATCTCGGTTAGCGAGACTGCTGTTGCTTTGAAATCATCGTCGTAGCGGTTGTAGTGCTTTCTGCGTGCCATTTGACACCTCCAACTCAGTTAGATGGAGGTGTGTGCAAAAGCGGGTTAGGTTCCGAGCATCACTGCCCGTGATTGTTATGCGTGACGCACCCAGCCAAAGCTAAGTACGTAGCGCGTACCAGAGACTACCTTTGAAACGGAATGCTCTGAAAGATCAGGTCGAAAATACTTAACCCTAGTACTTTCATAGATCGGTGATTTACACACAAATTCTCCACCAGATCTTGCATTCTTTACAACGACATTCAAACGGTAGTGACTACCCGTAGCAACTTTATCCGTATGGGGCGGAATTTCAGCACCCTCTTTGAATCGAAGAATGTAGAAATCAAAAGGAATTGGCCATTTAGACCCAAGCACGAAAAATTTCTCGTACCCGCTCTCTTGCCTACCTTTTTCCCATTTCCATAATTTCAATTTTTACTCTCGATCTAGAAGCAACTCAGACGCATAACGCCGCGCTCAGCCGCGGCTAATCTTGGGCGCTTTATGCGCGATAATGGGAGCGAAGCGACCGTGCATAAAGTTAGCCGTCGGTCTGCAGCGCTTTGTTATGCTAGTCCTTGATAAGGCCAATTGCAGAGTAGACGTACTCTGGTTTACCTTTAGACTTAATTTGTTGTTGTACCGCACTGTATGGAATTACCGCATAAACCTCATTATTGCGCAATAAGGCTACAAACCAACCTGAGCCTGTAATTTCCTTTGGTTTTCCGCAAGATGATTCTTCTCTTACATATTTCATATAGCGACCAGACTGATACCCCCAACCGTGGAGTAACTCTAGTATAGCCACGGCTACTTGATAACCATATTCTGACTCAGACACTGAGTCACTATGAAGCTTTACAACTGCTACGTCTTTCGCTGTACGAACAGACTCGTTCAATTCTTTTTGGTAATCAGGGTATACATACTGAAATTCACCATCTGGAGTTAATGGTGGGATTATGGCTGGACGTATCGGTTCACATGCAAGCGCTTGTCCACCGAAAAATAATACTGGAAGCAAATAACTTTTTAACTGATTCATAGCATAACGCCGCCAGCAGGGGCAGCTTACCTTGTGCGCGTTTTGCGCAAAAATGGGAGCGTAGCGACCTGCGCAAAACGTGCACAAGGTAAGCTGTCCCGCAGAGGGCCGAAGGCCCGGAGCATCCTGCCTGGCTTTGTTAAATGGGGGATACGCTGGATTTTATTCTAGCGATCTGAGCATCAACGTCACTTCCAATTTTTGAATACCACGACTGGACATCCTCATGGAAGCTGACGTATACATTATCTCCATTAGACTTTTTGACGTATTCAAGCTTCCCATTTTTATTAGGTATCTCTAGCTCAACTTTTGAAAGCTTGATCCCAGTCAAATCAAGCTCATGCCAATCAGCGCACGCATAAATAGCTGAACAATTTTCATCCATGAAACTGTCAGTATTCTCAATCTCACCTTGAAAATATGCCAATAAATTAGAACAAGCTTCCATATGATTGAGGCTTAGGCGCCTTAAACGCAGTCTGCCTTCGAAGTCACTTTCAATGAAGCTAGCATTATCAAATGATTCTTCTAGTGAGTTCCATAGATTTTTATAGGTATCTAGGTACCCTTGTATATGCTGAGCTTTACCTCTTGCATCATTACGTTTACCTATATCCTGGAGTTCACCTATCCTCACAAGGTCTTGATCGGAATATCGATAGCTCTCACCAATGAAATGCCGATACCACGAAGAAAGAGCAAGCTTCAATCTCTTTGCCTCCTCTAATTCGATATTAAGACGCATCTGTCTTTTCCAAGTTTCGGCGGATACTTCTGCGATACGTGCACTCTTAGAGGCACTACGTGCAGCCCAAGCTGTGGCGATGGCTGCTAAACCAGTAAAAACGAGACTAAGAAAAGCAAGAAATTCAGCATTATCTTTTTCGAAGTAAACTGCAGTAGTGGTCCCTACAAGGAAAATTACAGCTGCTAAAAAAGTAAAGAAAAGAATTTTCAGACGCATTAAGTACTCGTCATTTAACGCCGCAATCAGACGCGGCTTACTTTGTGTGCTTTTTGCACGAAAATGGGAGCGCAGCGACCGTGCAAAAGGCGCACAAAGTAAGACGTCGGCTGCATTGCTTTGTTAACCCTTTTTGCCTACCTCTGCCTGGAGCCTTCTAATTTGATCACTCCAATTTTTAGAATGGTCGTATCCGTACTGAAATAGTTCTTTAGAAGTGCTGTTACAGCCTGAATATTCTGGCTTTTCTGTAGCAGATTTTGCTCCTTTTTGGATTACGAACAGAATTGTAGGGTTACCTATCTCTCTACCTAGAGTTACTGTTATAAGTGCGACGCTTTCTTCGAATGAGCTCCGTTCTTCCTTGGATAGAAAGGTGCATTTCTCATTCAAAAACCAAGAACCAGCAACTTTTCCATACTCATCAAGTGCAGAGGCTATCATTGTGTCTCTTGACTGTATCTGCTGGGCCGACAAGGGCGTAGTAAACATTAATGCTACAGCGAGTAAAGTTATTATTCTCATGCTTTTTCCTTTACGGGGTTAGCCGTCGGCCTGCAGCGCCTTGTTAGGCTACTGGTGCTTGGAAACTAGCAGTAAGCCGCCAGCTCCAACTAAACAGCCACCAAACACTTTCCCCAGATTAAACGATAAACTCTTTGAAACTCTATACGATGCTTTGTGAGCGATGATTGAGCAAACACTCAAGCATGTAAATGATAAAGCCATAAAAGTCCCCAAAAATATTACAAATTGGAAAAATACGTTTTGGCCGGGATCGATAAATTGAGGAAAGAGCGCAGTTGTAAACGCAATGGCTTTAGGGTTTGAAAGCGAAACGGCGATACCTTGCAGATACAAGAAGCTGCCCCGTTTATTTGAATCAGCCTCTTCCACATTAATAGGCGAGACGCCGTTCCGCCAAATTTTAATTCCAAGGTATGTGAGGTAGAGCGCCCCTATAATTTTAACTGCCAGAAAAGCACCTGAAGAATATAGAATTAGTGCACTTAAGCCCGCAACAGATATGCTCGATAGGATTGCTAGGCCTGTAATGTTACCCAAGATTGTTTTTAGAGATTGAAGAACTCCGAATCTCAAACTATGCGTGGCGACCAGTAGCATCGCCGGTCCAGGCACGATAGTTGCTACGGATGCAATTGCAGTAAATGCCAGCCAAGCTTCAATGTTCATTAATTTCTCTAAATAGCCTAACGCCGCGCTCAGCCGCGGACAATTTTGGGCGCTTTATGCGCGATAATAGGAGCGCAGCGACCGCGCGTAAAGTGCACAAAGTTGGCCGTCGGCCTGCAGCACCTTGTTAGCTTTGGGCCGTTAGCACTAATCTTATTCCGAAGTACCCAAACATTGTTGCAGCCATACGATTGAGCCATTTCTTAACCTTGCCACTTGCGACCACACGCGCACCCACTGCAGCCGAAGACCATGCCAGAAAATGACACCATAACATGCCATTTACATTGAAAATTACACCTAGAATCAGGAAAGCCAGAGGATGGTTTTGACTTTCAGGAGAAATAAACTGTGGTATGAACGCTAGAAAGAATACCGCGACTTTTGGATTCAAAACATTAGTAAGAAAACCTTCTATGAAAATTTTCCTATAAGGCTCTTTTCTTACCTGAGGGCAATCAATTTGAGTCGCACTTTCCCGATCTAAAATCATACTTACTGCAATATAAATGAGGTACAGGCCACCTAGAATTTTAATGACAGTGAATGCAGTAGCTGATGTAGCTATAACAACCGACAGGCCAGCCATGGCTGCGAAAATATGTACAAATGTGCCGGCGCCTATACCAAGCGCGGCTGCCGAGCCGCCTTTAAAGCCCTGTGAGAGGCTTCTACCCGCAATTAGAAGAGAGTCCGGGCCAGGAAGAATGTTCAAAATTAAGCCAGATACAATAAAAAGGCCTATATTTTCAATTCCGTACATCAGATCGATGCCTCTTGAAAGCTAACGCCCAGCGCAGGCGCAGCCAGCGCGGAGCGCGTTTTGTGTTAATGTTTGAGCGCCAGCGAGTAACACAAAAGGTGCGTAGCGTTGGCTGTCGCTCTGCCGCTGATTGTTAAATGCATTTGCCACGCACGGACTATGCGCATAAACTATGCACATGACCCATGCGAGGATAGTGACCATGAAGTCAATTTATGACCATTCAGCGGCCAAGAAACCTACAAACCTTAGCCTAAACAAAGACTTACTCACTAAGGCAAAGCAGCTTAATATCAACCTTTCCGCAACGCTTGAGAAGGCATTGGCTGCCGAAGTCAGCAAGCGACAGGCTGAAGAATGGCTGAAAGCCAATCAAAAAGGCCTTGAAGCCTGCAATGAGTTCGTGGAAAAGAACGGCCTTTTCTCTGACGCATTTAGGGATTTCTAGTGAGCCAGTTTACCCTCTACGAAAACACAGATAAAACCACCAGAAAGGCCTATCCATATTTTTTGGATGTGCAAACTGACCTAATCTCTGTACTGAACTCCAGAATCGTGATTCCGGTAATTCCAGCTCAGAATCTGGAAAGAGAAGCGCCAGAACGTTTATGCCCAATTTTTCAAATTGACAGCAATGAGTACGCGCTACTTACTCACCAGCTAACCAGTGCACCGAAATCAATATTGAGACGCCCCGTCGAAAACCTAGAAACTTTTCGCGATGAAATTATAAACGCGATAGATTTTTTGATTACTGGCATTTAACGCCGCGCTCAGCCGCAGCTTACTTTGTGCGCATTTTGCGCGAAAATGGGAGCGACAGCGACCGCGCAAAAGGTGCGCAAAGTAAGCTGTCGGCCTGCAGCGCCTTGTTATACGTTACCAATGCTTTAATGCGCGGTTCCACGTGTATAGGCACCACGCAAACGCATTGTAGATAATGCCCAAAACTTGCCTTAGGATCGGAACCTTTGAAATTTTTGCCTTCCATTTGTCGGATGGCGAATTTTCCCAGATGAGAATGAAAGCCTCGAAACCAACCTTAAGATTTCCATTTTCATCAATTGCGTGTAACCGTTTCCTAACAAACTCTACGTCTGCACCGATATTTTTGGCTAATTCGTGATCAAGGTGCACATCTTGCCAATTTACATTGCAGCTAGCCGACTTCTTTTTCTGCGAGCTAATGCCCGCATCACATACTGGGCAAGCGGAGTTGTAAATTACTTTTATCGTTGGCTCTTTAGACATTTGTATTTACGTATAACGCCGCGCTCAGCCGCGGCTAACCTTGTGCGCTTTATGCGCGATAATGGGAGCGACAGCGACCAGCGCAGAAAGTGCACAAGGTTAGCCGTCGGCTGCAATGCCTTGTTAACGTGAACCTCGGTTTCGACTACCGAAGCACACAAAACTAGGAACTAAAATTGCCCTACTTTGCTGCCTTTATAAAGAGTGGTTTTCCCACTCATTTTTAAAAAGCTTATTCTTCCCTTAACTCCAGCAACAAAAATGGCCTTGATTCGTGAATCCGTGCCCGATGCGGCACGATCTTTACCTTTAGCGGACTCTCAGGCTGCACGAAATCAGCTACCGAAAAGTTATCGACCAGGTACTGACTTTCTTACCCTGAAGGCATCAGCTACCGGAAACTTTCATTTTTCTATAGGTTTAACCACTTTAATTTCTAGTGATTACCTACGTTAACGCCCACAGCAGGGGCGGCTTACCTTGTGCGCATTTTGCGCGAAAATGGGAGCGTAGCGACCCGCGCAAAAGGTGCACAAGGTAAGACGTCCCGCGGAGGCCCGAAGGGCCGGAGCTTTACTGCCTGTGATTGTTATGAGTGCTCAGAGCTCGGGCTTTCCGTAGCAGAAGACTCTTCAGAAAATTGCGTAATTGGAACCCCGCGACTGCCCGCCAGAACCTCCAAAAGCATTTTTCTTAGCCGGAGCTGATCTTGCTCTAAGTCGCCGTGAGCGATGGGCATATAGCAATCTCTTTTTATCTGAACCTCATCGAAGTCGTAACCTAATGTTTTTGACATTTCATACAATAGCTTCGCGAATAAGTTGAAACAGCCATCTACCCAAACTACGAACTGCTCAGGAGTATATTGTGTATTTAACTGATTGTTATAGTTTTTCCAGGCATTCGTTACCGCCTTTTCTTTCCTTGTTTGAATGCGAACCCCAAAAATTCTTCTCCCATAAAATTCGATATCTATCATGTTGAGTGCAGCCACATGATCTATAGATACCCTTGAGGCTCGTGTAGCCATCAAAGTTTGGAAAATTTTCAACCGGCGATTTTTCTTATCTCTAGCCGATTCAATAATTTTTTGAGACTGGACTGCAAGCACCGGGCCTAAAATAACTGCACCGATCATTACCAAGTCTTTAATTTCCATTCCTTCAATCATTGAATCTACCTCTAAATTGACGACTCATAACGCTCTAATAACCGGCAGCCGAAGCGTAGCGCAGGCTGTCCGGCGCGCGCATTTCGCGCGCGAAGTTCATTAGCTTGTTATGCGGTTTCTTGAACACCGCTAGGACCCACTCGTTTTCGGGCGAAGGCAAAGATAATTGACGCTATTAGCGAACCTGCTATACCTAATAAAAAGCCTATGCCACGCTCAAGCCAAACACTTGAAACTTCTTTTTCTGCTTGTAATTTTAATATGGCTTCGACTACCTCTCGGTCTGCTTGTACAACCGGCTCTAGTTTCTTCCTTTCATTTTCCAGGCTTTGTAAAGTAACTCTCGAAGACTCTAGTTGCTTTTGCTGCTGAGAAACGAAATCAGCCAAGTCTTTAACGCTGCTTTGTATGCTAGCCAACCTTTCTACCTGTTTTTCATAAGTAAGATTCTGTTCCCTTTTTAGATCCTTCTCGTGCCTCTCATAGAAAGAAATTAATGCGGCCACCAATGACATTACAATGGCAAACGAAAACTTGACCTTTTCTTGATCAGTGAATGCTAGAAACTTCCAAATTTTACTTATTACCGATATTTTTCACTTTCCAGTTTTTGACGCATAACACCGCCCTCAGGCGCGGACAACTTTGTGCGCTTTATGCGCGATAATGGGAGCGAAGCGACCGCGCATAAAGTGCACAAAGTTGGCCGTCGCCTGCAGTGCCTTGTTAACGTGAACCTCGGTTTTTACTGCCGAAGCGCACAAAGCCAAGAACCAACTTTGGCCTACTTCACTGCCTTTAAAAAGAGTGAGTTCTTCCACGTATTTTGAAAATCTCATTCTTTTCTTAACCCCAGCAACAAAGATGGCTTTGAATCGAGAATCTGTGCTCGATGCGGAACGAACTCTACCTCTAGCTGACTCTCAGGCTGCACAGAATCCGCTACCGGAAACTTAGCTACCTGGTTCTGACTTCCGGAGCCCAACAAAACCCGATACAGGATTCCTTCATTATTTCTTGCAGGTTAACCACTTTCACTTTTTGTGATTCCCTACGTTAACGCCGCGCTCAGCCGCGGACAATTTTGTGCGCTTTATGCGCAATAATGGGAGCGCAGCGACCGCGCATAAAACGCACAAAGTTGGCCGTCGGCCTGCAGCGCCTTGTTATGCATGGCGCTACTCTGTGCCTTCGCTGAACGTCGATAGCGCTTGGCGTACCTGGTTTTCTTTTAGATATACACCGCTCATTGGATCAAAAACCACACCATTGAAGTGAGTTGAGAATAATGAAGCAGTATAGAATGCAACGATGCTCTCCTCTTGACTGCTACCCCAGCGCAGCTGCAGAACCTTTGTATTTGAGGAGTTTAAACTCTCATTTTTTGGTAGATAATTTTCCAGACTTGAATAGCCAATACTGTAAGTTTCTACACCAGATTTACTTCCTCTCAAGGTTACTGGCAAGAACCCGCTATGCTTTTCGAGGTTAACGTTTTCTTCATAGACGACTCGTGGCTCCAGATTCTTCGCCACTTCATTTAGATCGTTTGTGCCCAACGGTACATCCAAAGCAAGAAAAATAAATAATTCCATCGACATTTTTTAAATTACTCGCTCATCTGTATAAATGCATAACGCCGCGCTCAGCCGCGGACAATTTTGGGCGCTTTATGCGCGATAATAGGAGCGCAGCGACCGCGCGTAAAGTGCACAAAGTTGGCCGTCGGCCTGCAGCACCTTGTTAGCTTTGGGCCGTTAGCACTAATCTTATTCCGAAGTACCCAAACATTGTTGCAGCCATACGATTGAGCCATTTCTTAACCTTGCCACTTGCGACCACACGCGCACCCACTGCAGCCGAAGACCATGCCAGAAAATGACACCATAACATGCCATTTACATTGAAAATTACACCTAGAATCAGGAAAGCCAGAGGATGGTTTTGACTTTCAGGAGAAATAAACTGTGGTATGAACGCTAGAAAGAATACCGCGACTTTTGGATTCAAAACATTAGTAAGAAAACCTTCTATGAAAATTTTCCTATAAGGCTCTTTTCTTACCTGAGGGCAATCAATTTGAGTCGCACTTTCCCGATCTAAAATCATACTTACTGCAATATAAATGAGGTACAGGCCACCTAGAATTTTAATGACAGTGAATGCAGTAGCTGATGTAGCTATAACAACCGACAGGCCAGCCATGGCTGCGAAAATATGTACAAATGTGCCGGCGCCTATACCAAGCGCGGCTGCCGAGCCGCCTTTAAAGCCCTGTGAGAGGCTTCTACCCGCAATTAGAAGAGAGTCCGGGCCAGGAAGAATGTTCAAAATTAAGCCAGATACAATAAAAAGGCCTATATTTTCAATTCCGTACATCAGATCGATGCCTCTTGAAAGCTAACGCCGCGCTCAGGGGCGGACAATGCTATGCACCTTTGTGCAACAATGGAAGCGTAGCGACCAGCACAAAGGTGCATAGCGTTGGCCGTCCCTCTGCAGCGCTTTGTTAACTGCTGCCTTGGGATTCACTCCGGAGCTTAATTAGATGGTCACCAACTGGAAGGTAGCATGGCTTCGAGTCAGCGTAGTACGGGCTAACTACGATATTAGTTATTTCCCCGTTTTCTCTATCAAGTTTGATTTTCGGATTCCTAGAAAACCAACCAATAGATTGGGATACTGACTGCCTTACTTTTTCACAGTAGCCACTTTCCCGAGAAACGTAGACCCTAGAGATAAAGTTCCCCATTGAATCAAAAAGCGCGAAATTGTAGCCATGAGGCATTGAGCCGGCTTGAAGATCTGATAGACCAGCAAAGTATGCTCCCCCCTCTACCGGAACTATTTTCGTGAACGGTGTTGTTTTCGCATTGAAAATAACTTTACCGTCATCTTTTCTAATTATACGTAAATCTGAATTTTCAACCGTCCACGCACGAGTAACATGGGAGTGCAAAACATAAACATCATCATTCTCCGACCATATATGAAGATTGCTTCCGCGTGGCTGATCTGCTTGAGAAAAGACAGAAATCAACATACCTAAAATTGAAATGATAAATTTTCTATTCATGACAGTTAACAGTTTATTCATAAGCTCCAGATCTAGGCAAACTGCCTAAATCTGGATTTCTTCTTCCATATCTGGCAATAATGCCTAGATATGGACTTTGGGCGCTAGTCCCAGGTTGGGATATCGGTGCAACTGGTAACTAGACCCTCAACAATCCTGTGGTCGAGATTTGCGCTTTGGGCGAGAGAGCGTTGAACAACCCAGACCTTTGCTACGCGGCTCCACCTTCCGCCGATTCGTTTTACCTCACCTCTAAGCGTCAGTTCCTTTTGACCTATTTTCAACGCTACCCACTTTGAATTCCCTCTTTCCCTGTCTTGTCGCTGGTACGCATCCCTCTGAGCAACGATGATTTCCACAGTGGTGTATACAGTCCGCTTACACGGGGAACGTCGATAGCGCACCGCGCAAAGCTGCTCGCCATATTTCTGGACATAGCGTTTGCTGCCATCCTGTCCCGGTTTGTATGTTTTTATAATTTCCATTCACCCTCCGTGGTGTATTCACTTCCGTTTTTATCAGAGTCCCAAATCGGACCATATCTCATCAACTCGCTGAGTGACCTCTCGATCTTTGACAATAGGCCTTCCCCACTCTCTGGTTGTTTCACCTTCCCATTTGTTCGTTGCATCAAACCCGATCTTCGATCCGAGCCCGGACACCGGAGAGGCGAAATCGAGATAATCAATCGGTGTATTTTCCACCATGACGGTATCGCGTGCCGGATCCATACGCGTGGTCATGGCCCAGATCACGTCTTTCCAGTCTCTGGCGTTGACGTCATCATCAGTAACAATGACAAACTTTGTATACATAAACTGTCGCAGGAATGACCAAACGCCCATCATTACGCGCTTTGCGTGTCCGGGGTACTGCTTTTTCATGGTGACTACCGCGAGACGGTATGAACAACCCTCGGGAGGCAAGTAGAAGTCAACGATCTCTGGAAATTGCTTACGCAATATCGGCACGAAGACTTCGTTCAGCGCTTCACCCAATACCGCCGGCTCGTCTGGTGGACGACCGGTATAGGTGCTGTGGTAGATGGGGTCTTTCCGGTGGGTAATTTTTTCTACAGTGAATACCGGGAAGCGATCCACTTCGTTGTAGTACCCGGTGTGATCACCGTAGGGGCCTTCATCGGCCATATCTTCCGGGTAGATAAACCCTTCCAGTACAAATTCCGCGCTTGCGGGTACCTGCAGGTCACTGAGTTTTGCATCCGCGACTTCGGTTTTACCGCCACGGAGCAGCCCCGCGAACGCATATTCGGAGAGAGTGTCTGGTACCGGTGTAACGGCGCCGAGGATGGTTGCTGGATCAGCGCCAAGCGCTACCGCGACAGGGAATGGTTCGCCGGGGAATTTCTGCTGCCAATCACGGAAGTCCAGCGCTCCCCCACGATGGGACAGCCAGCGCATGATCAGACGGTTTTTTCCAATCAATTGCATGCGATAGATTCCAAGGTTCTGGCGCTTTTTTTCCGGCCCGCGGGTGATAACCAGCGGCCAGGTGACCAGGGGAGCGGCGTCACCGGGCCAGCAGGTCTGAATTGGCAGCTGAGCCAGGTCGACGTCCTCCCCATTTATCACTATCGCCTGACACTCGGCCTTGCTGACAAGCTTCGGGCCCATGTTCATAACCTGTTTGAAGACGGGTAACTTCTCCCACGCATCTTTCAAACCCTCGGGAGGTTGGGGTTCCTTCAAAAATGCCAATAATTCACCCACTTCCCTGAGTTCACTGACGGATTCGCGCCCCATCCCAAGCGCAACGCGTTCGGGGGTGCCAAACAGATTGGCGAGCACCGGCGTGTCGTATCCAGTCGGGTTTTCAAACAACAATGCCGGCCCCCCTGCGCGCAGAACGCGGTCGGCAATTTCTGTCATTTCGAGATAGGGGCTAACAGGGTGCTTGATGCGTTTCAACAGGCCGCGCTTTTCCAGCAGGCGAATAAAGTCACGCAGATCTTTGTATTTCATGTTTTACCGGTCGACCAGAAAATTCAGCGGCCAGTGTAAAACAGTCAGAACAAAATGGGGAAAATGGGAAGGTAAGAAGCAAAAGAAGCCGTTCGCCGCACTTCAGAATATGGCGAAAAGAAAGAGGGAAGGAGAATGGAACAACCCGCAGCACTGGCTGCGGGTTGCCGGGCATCTAAGCGATAACTTAGAAGCGGGGACGACGCGGGCGGTCGCCGCCACGGTCTTCGCGCGGCTTGGCTTCGTTAACACGAATGTTACGGCCAGACAGCGGCTTGTCATTCATTTCTTCGATAGCCTTACGCGCTTCGTCGTCGTTCGGCATTTCTACGAAACCAAAACCTTTAGAACGGCCAGTTTCCCGGTCAGTGATTACAGTAGCCCGGGAGATTTCACCGAACGCACCGAACGCTTGGTGCAGATCGTCAGAGGTTACGCCGTAGGCCAGATTTCCGATATAGATATTCACAAAAAAGTCTCACATGAGTAAGTGGGCTGTCGAGCATTCACAATTGGATAACCAGCTCCACCACGTTATCCATTTGAGATTGGCCTGAATACAGCCGACTTCCCAGCCGCCTGTGACCAATTCGGTTGGCGTAAACATTGGTCATTTACACCGCAATGCTGGCCTTTATATGCCTAACGCCCCGCTATTTCAACAGGAATCGGCGTAATTTCCCGCCTCATTCGTCGCATTGCAAAATTTATCCAAACGATACAAAAAAGGCTGACGCAAACCGTCAGCCTTGATTCTATATAGAATTTATTTCCGCTTCATGGACAGGAAGAACTCATCGTTGGTCTTGAAGTCCTTCAGCTTGTCGATCAGGAATTCGGTGGCGGCGAGGTCTTCCATATCGTGCAGTAGCTTGCGCAGGATCCAGACGCGCTGCATTTCGCCTTCCGGCATCAGCAGCTCTTCCCGGCGGGTACCTGAGCGGCGGACATTGATCGCCGGGTAGACGCGTTTCTCGGCGATCTTGCGATCCAACTGCAGCTCCATGTTACCGGTACCCTTGAATTCCTCGAAGATGACCTCGTCCATCTTGGAACCGGTATCCACCAGTGCAGTAGCAATGATGGATAGGCTGCCGCCCTCCTCGATATTCCGCGCCGCACCAAAAAAGCGCTTCGGACGCTCAAGGGCGTGGGCGTCAACACCGCCGGTCAGCACCTTGCCGGAGCTCGGTACTGTGGTGTTATAGGCCCGCGCCAGGCGGGTAATGGAATCCAACAGGATCACCACGTCTTTCTTGTGCTCCACCAGGCGCTTGGCCTTCTCGATCACCATTTCTGCAACCTGTACGTGACGGGCAGGCGGCTCGTCAAAGGTGGACGCAACCACTTCGCCGCGCACGGAACGCTGCATTTCCGTTACCTCTTCCGGCCGTTCGTCAATCAGCAGAACGATCAGGTGGCACTCCGGGTTGTTGCGGGTGATGGCCTGCGCCATGTTCTGCAACATGATGGTTTTACCGGCTTTAGGCGGCGCCACAATCAGACCGCGCTGGCCTTTACCGATGGGGGCGATCAGGTCGATGATGCGGCCGATAAGGTCTTCGGAGGAGCCGTTTCCGCACTCGAGAGTGAGTCGGTCATTGGGAAACAGCGGGGTGAGGTTTTCGAAAAGAATCTTGTTGCGGGCGTTTTCGGGCTTGTCGAAATTGATATCGCTGACTTTCAGCAGGGCAAAATAACGCTCACCTTCTTTGGGGGGGCGGATCTTGCCGGAAATGGAGTCGCCGGTGCGGAGGTTGAAGCGGCGAATCTGGCTGGGGGAGACATAGATATCATCGGGACCGGCAAGATAGGAAGAGTCGGCCGATCGCAGGAAACCAAACCCGTCCTGAAGAATCTCCAATACCCCCTCACCGTAGATGTCTTCGCCGCTTTTGGCGTGACGCTTGAGGATATTGAAAATAATGTCCTGCTTGCGCGAGCGGGCGAGGTTTTCGAGCCCCATGCCCTTGGCAATTTCAATCAGTTCTTCAATAGGTTTTGTTTTTAATTCAGAAAGGTTCATACCAATTGCTTTATTAAGGTTTCTGCTATCCGTTGGCGCGGACGCGCCGGATGTTTCTGCGGGGGGAGTTGAAAGTTCGATGTTGATAATGCCCGTAAAGATCTGCCGAAAGACTGGCTGACCGCACGCAACTCATCACTTGTCGGAAAACGGATTACCGCTCACATTGGCACGCTTGATTTGGCAAAGGCGCCAGAGAGGAGGGTCTTCGACTTGAGGAATTTGCGCCGGAGAGGCTGGATCGACAGCGGGGTTGGCGACTCGGCTCAGATATGGACTGAACTGTTAACTTGATTACTAGGCAGTATAACGGCAGTTCGGCATCCTGCAAGGCCTATTTGATCCACCGATCGACGCTACCTGACCTCCGGTCGCCGCCGGGACGACACGGGGCGCGCTGGGCGCCCCGCAATCTGAGGGATCAGATCTGGCTGTCGATGAATTCGGTCAGCTGCGCGCGGGACAACGCGCCCACCTTGGTGCCTTCCACATTGCCACCTTTGAATAGCAGCAGGGTGGGAATACCGCGCACATTGTATTTGGCCGCGGCTTCCTTGTTGGCATCCACGTCCACTTTGACGATCTTCAGCTTCTCGCCGTAGTGACCGGCCAGATCTTCCAGAACCGGCGCGATCATCTTGCAGGGGCCGCACCACTGGGCCCAGAAGTCCACCAGTACCGGGCCTTCGGCCTTGAGTACTTCGGCTTCAAATTCTGCATCGGTAACGTTGACGATATTCGCGCTCATAGTGGTTTCCTGTGGTTCTGTTTCTTCGGGCCCAGGGGCCACGCGGGCAAACATGATAAGTAGCGTCCGCGACCCTCGCAAGGCAAATGCTCTCGCCACCATTGGCGTTTCGCCGCAACAGTTGGCATGTGGCCCTATTTGAGGGCCAAAATACAATTTTCAAGGCGACAGCCTGATCGGTCAGTCTGAGCGCAGGAATCGCTGCAATATTTCGTCCACATAGTCATAGCCGAATGCGGTGGTGGTAATCCGCGGCGCGAGTGGAGCCACCAGTTCCATCGCCTGCAGGCGCTGCCACTCCTTTGCCAGCACCGAGGTTGGCAGCCCGGTATAGGCGCTGAAGGTCTCTGCGGGCACCCCGCCGACGAGCCGCAGTGCATTCATCAGAAACTCCAGCGGCCGCTCCTCGGGGGGCACGTCCGTCGTTTTGGGGAGCGGGAAATCGAGCCCGCCCTCGCCGATCGCGCAACCGAGGCCTAGATAGTCCCGCGGGGCGCGGGTGCGCTGGGTGCGGATCACTCGGCCACTTTCCGGCAGGGTGTACTTGCCGTGGGCGCCGGCGCCGACGCCGATATAGTCAGCAAACGACCAGTAATTCTGGTTGTGTAGCGAGGCGAACCCCGTGCGACAGTAGGCGGAGACCTCGTAGCGACCATACCCCTGCTCCGCCAGATAGGTCCTGCCAACCTGCTGAATGGCCGCGATTTCCTCGGAACCCGGCGTGACCGGCGGCGCCGAGTAGAAGGCGGTATTGGGTTCGATGGTGAGCTGGTACCAGGAGATATGTTCGACCTCGAGATCCACCGCGCGCTGAAGGTCGCGCAGCGCATCCGTTTCTGACTGCCCCGGCAGGCCGTGCATCAGATCAATATTGATATTGTCGAAGCCGGCGCTGCGGGCCTGGGTGGCCGCGGTCTCCGCCTCGGGGCCGGTGTGGATACGCCCCAGGTTCTGCAGTTGCAGAGGGTCAAAACTCTGCACACCGATGGAGAGGCGGTTGACCCCGGCACTGCGGTAACCGGCAAATTTGGCCTGCTCGAAGGTACCGGGATTGGCCTCCAGGGTGATCTCGATCCCGTCCTTGAACCCCACCAGGGATTCCGCCAGATCCAGAATCCGCCCGATAGCCGCCGGTGAAAACAGGCTTGGGGTACCGCCGCCGAAGAAGATGGACCCCAGTTTTCGCCCCTGCACCCAGGGCAGCTGGCTGCGCAGGTCCCGCTCCAGCTGATCCACATAGTCCACTTCGGGCAGCTGACCGCTCGACTCGGCACCCGCGGTATGGCGAGTGGCCACTTGAGCATCTGCAACAACCTGTTGAACGCCGGCGGCGTGCACATGCGAGTTGAAGTCACAATAGGGGCATTTGCGCACACACCAGGGAATGTGCACATAGAGGCTGAGGGGCGGCAGTCGCAGAGGCAACAGGTCGATGGACACGGATTACTCTCAGATCATCGTCTTGCCGGAGACGGCGTGCTGCTGTCGCTCCGGCAGCACCATTTCCTCGCGCCACATCTGTTCGAATTTTTTCACAGCGCGGGCGCGATGGCTGAGACGATTTTTAGTTTCCCGCGACAGCTGCGCAGACGTGAGTTTTTCTGAGGGCACATAAAACAGTGGGTCGTAGCCAAACCCCTGATCGCCCGCGGGCCGATCCACAATCAACCCCTGCCAGCGCGCGGTGCACACCAGAGGTACCGGGTCCTCTGGCGTGCGTACAAATGCAAGCGCACAGTGGAAACTGGCTGAGCGCAATTCAGCCGGCACACCCTCCAGGGCTTCCAGCAGCTTGGCGTTGTTGTCGGCATCGCTGGCCCCGGCGCCCGCATAGCGCGCGGAGTAGATGCCCGGTGCGCCGCCGAGCGCATCCACCGCCAGTCCGGAATCGTCCGCCAGCGCCGGCAGACTGCTGGCACGACTGGCGTGACGCGCCTTGATCAGCGCATTCTCGATAAAACTGAGGCCAGTTTCATCCGCTTCTTCGGTGATGAATTCCGATTGCGGCAGTACCGCAATCTGCCAGCCAGAGAAAAGCAGAGAAAATTCTTTCAGCTTGCCCGCGTTGCCACTGGCGAGGACGATTTTATCCATAGAGACTTTCTATAATCAGAATCAGACAGCGTCAAAATTCGGCGCCGGTATACAAAAACAGCGAGCGCCCCGCGCTCGCTGTTTTAACCATCGCGCATTACGTCAGTTCTTGTGTAACTGGCGGCGGAAGGTGAGCTCCTGGGTACTGCCATCGGGCAGCACCAGATCGATATTGAAGGTGAGATTTTCCTCGTGATCAAAGCGGAATGGCGCCAGGTAATAAACCGCATCCTGATCGCGGATTTCCTGAAACTCCAGTGATCGCGACTGCTGAATCAGATTGGTCGCATTGCCGGAAACCCCCGCGCTTGCACCCTTGGTTTCGCCTTTCTTGCTCACGGAAATATTCACAAAGGCCCGATCATCGGCACGCACCAGATTGTAGTGCCGGGCGATTTCTGGGGAGATGAAGTCGCTGTTGAACACCGAGTAGGTGACCCGGTAATCACCGAAATCCTGATGGTTCTCGATGGTTTTCGCACCCTGCGCCGCCGCTGCGGCTGCCCACAACAGCAGTGCTATGGAAATAAATGCAGCATACAGACGTTTCACGGCGTCCTCCTGTGATGGTTCTCGTATGATTTTCGTGTCATCCAAACTTGCCGTATATACGCTCGGAAACCGGTGCGGGTGACACGCTACCCAACTCTCTGACATCAATATTAGCGAGTCAGATGGTAAATCGCTGTTTCGCCAAACAGATTCGGTAAGAAATCCTTCAAAACACCGGAAACTGCGGACTCAGAGACCACTTGCCGGTGCAAAACTTCCCAATTGTGCTCGCGACACAACACTTCAAAGTCCCTGAAAGTACAAAAATGAATATTGGGCGTGTCATACCATTCGTAAGGTAATAAATCGGATACCGGCATGCGGCCGGAAAAGGCCAGGTGCCAGCGCGCTTTCCACTGCCCGAAATTGGGGAAGGTAATAATACATTCACGCCCTACTCGCAGCATTTCCTCCACGACCAGGTGGGGAAAACGCAGCGTTTGCAGCGCCTGGGTCATCACCACGGTGTCAAAGCTCTGGTCGGCAAAGTTGGCGAGTCCTTTATCCAGGTTCTGCTCCACCACATTCACGCCGCGCTCGACGCATTTCTGGATCTGCAACGGATCGATTTCCAGACCGTACCCGTTGACCTGCTTCTGCTGCGCCAGCCGCACCAGCAGCTCCCCGTCACCGCAACCGAGATCCAGAACTCGCGAATTTGGCGCGACCCAGTCGGCAATAATCTCAAGATCCTTGCGTGTCATGCCGTCACCTCCGCGTTTACTTCACGGGCAACATTATTCATATATGCGGCAAATACTTTTTCATAACGCTCATTGGGCAGCAGGAAGGCATCGTGGCCCATGGGCGATTCCACCTCCGCGTAGGTAACCGGTACATTCGCGTGCATCAAGGCATCGGCGATTTCCCGCGAGCGCTCCGGTGCAAAGCGCCAGTCGGAGGTAAATGACACCAGCAGGAATTTGCAGCGGGCGTGGGAGAACGCCTTTACCGGGTCGTCCTCGTACTCACGGGCCAGATCAAAATAATCCAGCGCACGGGTCATCAGGATATAGGTGTTCGGATCAAAGCTGCCGGAGAAGGAGTCGCCCTGGTGCCGCAGATAACTCTGCACCTGAAATTCCACCAGTTCCTCCACGCCCTGTTCGAAAGTCCCCGAGCGCAGTTCACGCCCGAATTTCTTTCCCAGACCATCGTCGGACAGATAGGTAATGTGCCCAATCATGCGCGCTACCGCCAGACCATGGCGCGGCAGGGTATTTTCTTCCAGATAGCGACCGTCACGAAAATCCGGATCAGACGTGATGGCCTGACGGGCGGTCTCGTTGAACGCGATATTCTGTGCGGACAGTTTCATCGCCGAGGCGATCACCACGCAGTGGCGCAGCCGCGCGGGATACTCCAGCGACCAGCGCATCGCCTGCATGCCGCCGAGGCTGCCACCCACCACCGCCGCCCACTGCCGGATTCCCAGCAGGTCCGCCAGCTGCGCCTGGCTGTGCACCCAGTCCCGCGCGCGCAATGGCGGGAAATCCGGTCCCCAGACGTTACCGGTAGCCGGATTGATGGACGCGGGGCCGGTGGAACCGTGGCAGCCACCGAGATTGTTCAGCGCCACCACGAAGAATTTGTTTGTGTCGATAGGCTTGCCGGGGCCGATATAGTGATCCCACCAGCCCGGGCGTTTGTCATTTTCGCTGTGGTAACCCGCCGCGTGGTGATGCCCGGAAAGTGCATGACAGATCAGCACACCGTTGCTTTTGTCGGCGTTGAGTGTGCCGTAGGTTTCATACATCAGGGTGTATTCGTCCAGCACCCGGCCGCAGGCAAGCTTGAATGGCCCGGGAAAGGTGTGGCTTTGCGGCTCGACGATACCGACCGAGTTGGCCGGAAATGCTGAATTGGGGGATCGCGCTTCCGTGGTCAAAATCTTTCGCATGTGGTTGCTTGGCGGGGCGCCAAGTTTACGAAAGGTGGGGGCGGTAGTACACCGCCCCGGTGTCCCGTTACGAGTGTGCGGGCGCCTTGAGCGGAGTCACATTGCTGGCCACCGGCGCGGGCGGTATGGGTTGCGGCGGGCTCTGGGTCTGTTTGAGCAGATCTTCCAACCCTCCCAGTGCACTGTGGTTGCGCAGCAATTCTTCCTCCAGCGCGCGCAGGTCGGTGCGCTTGCTCTGGGTCTTCTGCTTCAACTCCGTCAGCTTGATCAGGTGGCGGTTCAACAAGTGTTTCTGGTACTGCACATGCTGCTTCAGCGGCTCCAGCACCTGCTCCAGCCAACCGTCCACCGCAGAAATCATCTGGCTGTATACCCGCCCCACTTCATTCGCCAACGTCGCCACAAAACGCTCCGTCAGTCTGTTGCGACGCGCGAGAAGCAACTGTGGTGAGCGGCGCAACTGCGCGGCCTGCCGGTGCAGGCCACGCAGCGCAGCGCGGAAACTGCCGACATTGAAATGGTGCTCAGCGGTGGTGATGTTGTTCAGGCTGGAACGGTCGTAGATGGCGTCCACCAGCCGATTGGCCTGATCCACCTCCCGCTCGAGGTTGGACAACTGGTGCTCCACTCCGCCCATAAATCCGTCGATGGCGCGCGCCAGCCCCAGCGGCGACCAGCGCTCGTGCAGGGCCTGACGGGTCTCGTCGATCAGTTGCTGCAGCTGCTGGCTGGATACCGGTGCCAGCAGCGACGCGCGCTGGCGGGCCAGCATACGCTGGCTGGATTTGAGCATCAGCAGTTCCTGGTGGCAGTACTTGTGCTGTTCCTTGGCGGTCTGGTGCAGTTGTTTCAGTTCCTCGACCTGCTCGGGGCTGGTCGCGCCGTGGCGCTTCAGGTGTTCGAGGGTCGCGCGACCGCTGTTCAGGCGGCGCTTCAACAGGTCGCGGGTATCCGCCATCAGCATCAACGCCTGGTGCAATGAGCGGTGGTTGGCCACCTTCTGGCGATGGTCCATCAGACGCTGCACCAGCAATTGTTCGAAATCACCGAAGCGGCTCTGCTGCAACAGCGCCGGATCGCGCTCGGCCCGGGCCAGCAGGGCCTTCTTGGCGGAGACGCCGACCACACTCTCCTGCGGAAGATCCAGCAGCTTGCTCACTTCCGAGCGCATTTTGCGCAGCATTTGTTCGCAATCTTCGTCCGGGTCATCCCACAGCACATCGATCTTGTTCAGCAGCGCCATCACCGCGGTGCCGCGATGCTCCTTGAGTGGCACCAGGTGGGTTTCCCACATATTCAGGTCCGTACCACTGACACCGGCATCGGCGGAGAGCAGGAAAGCGACCGCCTGGGCGCCGGGCAGAGTAGAGAGCGTCAGTTCCGGCTCGTTGCCCAGCGCGTTCAGTCCCGGCGTATCGATGATACGCAGGCCCTGGGCCAACAGCGGGTGCGGCAGGGAAATCAGCGCATAGCGCCAGGCGGGAATCTGCACCAGGTTGCCATTGCCGTCCAGATGGCGGCGGTCGAAACCATAGCGCGCCGCCTCTTCCGGGGTCACTGCCTTGGTTGAGGCCACCTTCATCAGCGCGTCGCGGGTGGCATCGGCGTCATCCGGGTCAAAGTCGAAGCTGACCCACTTCTGGGGGATACGGCGGAAACTCTCGAGGCTGGTATTGGTGGCGAGGGTCTCGATGGGCAGCAGACGCACCGACGCCTGCGGAGTGCCATCGCTGAAGATTTCCGTGGGGCACATGGTGGTGCGTCCCGGGCGCGATGGCAGCAAACGTTTACCGTAGGTGTGGGACAGCAGCGCGTTGATCAGTTCGGTCTTGCCGCGCGAGAACTCCCCCACCAGCGCCACCGTAAACTGATCGTCCACCAGCAACTGGCGCGCCTGCTGTACCACTTGGCGGGCGCCCGCGGAGTTGGGGAAGTGTTCCTCCAGCCAATGGCTGAAGCGGTTGAACTGGGCATCGAGACCCTTTTTCCACCGGTCGTAGTCGGCAATGTGCTTGCGCAAGGTCGCATCTTCCATGTTTGGTGTTCTTATTGTTACTGCTTACGAAATTTCGGGACATTTTCCAGCATGCCCGCGGAGAGTGAAACCCCGTTGCCGGTGTTTCGCGAACTGGTTGGTGAAGCCAAATGAATCTGACAGGAAAGTCAGATGGGGAGCCGCTCACATCGACTCCCGGAAACATCAGAAAGGTATGTGCCAGAACAGGTTGTACACGAGTTGCGGCATACGCGCGCTCTGGGCAAAGCCGGTCAGCAGCTTGTCCGCCACCGTGAGCAGAATGAACACAAAGATCGGGCTGATATCAATCACCCCCAGCGGCGGGATAATCTTGCGCACCGGCGCATACACCGGCTCCAGCAGCTGCCGCAGCAGCACCAGTGCGGGATTGCTGCTGTGAGGGGCAACCCAGCTCACCACAATGGAAATCAGCATCCCCACAAAGAGGATGGCGATCAGTGTCATCAGGCAACCGAGCAGGGACCACAGCAGTGCCGACAGCGGGTTCAACATCCCGGCGCCGGCGAGGATGCCCGCGCCCATAATCATCACCCAGCCCACCAGCAGTGCGAGCACCAGAGATGCCATGTCGATACCGAACAGACCGGGGACAATCTTGCGCAGCGGACGCAGAAGGGGGTTGGTAATTTTGACGATGCCCTGGGAAATCGGATTGTAAAAATCCGCCCGCGCCAACTGCAGCATAAAGCGCAGCAGCACCGCAAACAGAAACAGGATTCCGAGGGTGGCGAGAATGAATACGCCGATGTTACTGAAGGTGCTGACCATCAAACGTCCTTTTACTTATCGAGTTCTTGTGCCATTTCCGCGGCGCGCGCCGCGCAATCCCGCATTGCCTGAGCCACCAGCTTCGGCAGCCCCCCCTCCTCAAAACGCTTGATCGCGCGCTCGGTGGTGCCGTTCGGTGACATCACATTGCGCTTCAGTTGCGCCACGTCCACCTGGCTGGCCACCGCAAGTTTCGCTGCGCCCAGAGCGGTTTGCAAGGTAAGGCGCGCAGCGTCTTCCCGTTTCATGCCGGCCTTTTCGGCGGCATCGATCATGGATTCCATAAACTGGAAATAGTAGGCTGGACCGGAACCGGACACCGCGATCACCTGGTCGATGCCGGATTCTTCCTCCACCCACAGGGCGATGCCCACCGCGTCCGCCATCTGCGTGGCCACGGACTTGTGTTCATTGGTGACCCCTTCACCGGCATAGAGCCCGGTCACCCCGGTGCCCACCAGCGCCGGGGTATTCGGCATGGCGCGGATGATCGGCACGCCCGCGCCCAGCCAGCGCTGATAGGCCGCCAATGGAATGCCCGCGGCAAGCGTGATCACCAGAGGTTTGCGAGCACTCACATCGGACGCGATGGTTTCGCACAGTTCCTTCATTACCTGGGGCTTGACCGACAGCACGATCACATCGGCGTCGCGGATGGCGGTAAGGTTATCGGTGCTGCCGCGCACTCCGGTGCGCGCGACGAAATCCCGGAGCTTCTGCTCGTCGCGACCGGTCGCCATGATATTGGCCGCCGGGTAGCCACTCGCCACCATGCCACCGATCACCGCACCGGCCATATTGCCGGCGCCGCCGATAAAGACCATTTTGTGTTCAGACATCGCTAACTCCTTGTGAGTGCTCTCTTGCCAATCCAACAGCGACGCGCAGCCGCTATTTCCGGACCCCGAAGATATCGGTACCTATACGTACGATGGTGGCGCCGCTGAATATCGCCGCCTCCATATCTCCGGACATGCCCATGGACAGGGTGTCCAGCGGTTGCGCCGGCAGCTGGACTCGCAACTGTTCCAGCAGTGCCGCCAGTCGCCGGAACGGGACCCGCTGGTCCCCAGTCTCACCGCGCGGCGCCGGAATCGCCATCAAGCCCCGTAAACTCAGGTTTGGCAATGCCGCCACCGCCGCGGCCAGCGCCGGTAATTCCTCCGGACTGACCCCGGACTTGCTGTCTTCGTTATCGATATTCACCTGCAGGCAGATATTGAGCGGCGGCAACCCGCCGGGGCGCTGCTCAGACAGACGCCGGGCAACCTTGAGGCGGTCCACCGTGTGCAACCAGTGAAAATGCGCCGCCACATCCCGGGTCTTGTTGGACTGCAGTGGGCCGATGAAATGCCACACAATGTCCAGATCTGTAAGCGCTTCCTGTTTATCCAGCGCCTCCTGCAGATAGTTCTCACCGAAATGGCGCTGACCGGCGCCATAAGCGGTACGCAGGTCCGCTGCCGGACGGGTTTTCGACACCGCCAGCAGAGTAACGGCATCCGCCTGCCGGTCACAAAACCGGCAGGCTGTGACAATCCGCTCAGTCACGGAATTGAGGTTTTCGGCGATAGACCCTTTGCGCATATACTGGGACCCAAATTTTGCTCGGCGGGCATTCTATGCGCTCAGTGCCCCCGCGTCATATCGACAAGAGTAAGTTAAGAGAACAATAAAGGTAGCAGTATGGACATTACAGAACTCCTCGCCTTCAGCGCCAAGCAGAACGCCTCCGACTTGCACCTCTCCGCCGGCCTGCCGCCCATGATCCGGGTGGACGGCGACGTCCGCCGTATCAACCTGCCGCCCATGGAGCACAAGCAGGTACACGGCCTGATCTACGAGATCATGAACGACAAGCAGCGCAAAGATTACGAAGAGTTCCTCGAAACCGACTTCTCCTTCGAAGTCCCCGGCGTCGCCCGTTTCCGTGTCAACGCCTTCAACCACAACCGCGGCGCCGGCGCCGTGTTCCGTACCATTCCCTCCAAGGTACTCACCATGGAAGACCTGGGAATGGGCCAGGTGTTCAAGCAGATCTCCGACACCCCCCGCGGACTGGTTCTCGTCACCGGACCCACCGGTTCCGGTAAGTCCACCACCCTGGCGGCGATGATCGACTACATCAACGACAACAAGTACGAACACATCCTCACCATCGAGGACCCGATCGAATTCGTACACGAATCCAAGAAATGCCTGGTCAACCAGCGGGAAGTCCACCGCGACACCCACGGCTTCGCCGAAGCCCTGCGCTCCGCCCTGCGTGAAGACCCGGACATCATTCTTGTGGGTGAGATGCGCGACCTCGAAACCATCCGCCTGGCGCTGACCGCCGCGGAAACCGGTCACCTCGTCTTCGGCACCCTGCATACCACCTCCGCCGCCAAAACCATCGACCGGGTGGTGGACGTATTCCCCGCACAGGAAAAAGCCATGGTGCGTTCCATGCTGTCGGAATCCCTGCAGGCGGTAATCTCCCAAACCCTGCTCAAACGCAACGGCGGCGGCCGTGTCGCCGCCCACGAAATCATGCGCGGCACCCCGGCGATCCGTAACCTGATCCGCGAAGACAAAATCGCGCAGATGTACTCCGCCATCCAGACCGGTGCCAGCGTCGGCATGCAGACCATGGACCAGTGCCTGCAGGATCTGGTAGAGCGGCGTGTCATCAGTCGCGAAGTAGCGCGCGAGAAGGCGAAAATGCCGGAAAATTTCTGAGGAAGTTTTCCAGCGACGGAAAGACTGGATCCCGGCTCAAAACCGGGATGACGAGCATAAAGAAGTTCAATACGCCGATAATCTTATCGGCTACGCAGCAAGTATATTCGAATTGAAGGCCGGGTGCCGGGGCGGGTTTTCAGGATCGTCGCAAACAGGGCCGCAGGCGCCGCGTTGAAGCGGCCTGACACTTTGCGCCGAAGCGTACCGGGGTTAGGCAAACGTTTGCGAAGCACTGCTTCGCGCGCAGCCTAACGACGACAATCTGTGATTGTCGGCCGGGCCCGCTTGCGGGTATTCACAGCGGTCCTGAAAACCTGCCCCCGGTGCCCGGCCGCCACCGGACCTGCTAAAAAAGGACCCCGGGGCAACAGAACAACCCAAAGTGGTGCTAAAAAATGGAAATCGAACGACTCCTACAACTGGTGACTGAAAAAGGCGCATCCGACCTGTTCATCACCGCCGGTGTGCCCGCCTCCATCAAACTGCACGGCAAAATCGTTCCCGTCAGTACCACGGCCCTCACCCCGGAAAAAGCCCGCGAACTCGTCATCGGCATCATGAACGAGCGGCAGAAAAAAGAATTCATCGAAAGCAAAGAACTCAACTTCGCCATCTCCGTACGCAACGTCGGCCGTTTCCGGGTATCCGCCTTCTTCCAGCGCAACCTCGTCGGCATGGTCCTGCGTCGCATCGAAACCAAAATCCCGACAATTGACGGTCTCGGCCTGCCAGAACAGCTCAAAGAACTGGCCATGACCAAGCGCGGCCTCATCATCTTCGTGGGCGCCACCGGCACCGGTAAATCCACCTCCCTCGCCTCCATGATCGGCCACCGCAACGAGCACTCCAAGGGTCACATCATCTCCATCGAAGACCCCATCGAATTCATCCACCAGCACCGCGGCTGCATCGTCACCCAGCGCGAAGTGGGCCTCGATACCGACTCCTTCGAAACCGCGCTGAAAAACACCCTGCGTCAGGCCCCCGATGTCATCCTCATTGGTGAGGTGCGCTCGCGTGAAACCATGGACCACGCCATCGCCTTCGCCGAAACCGGCCACCTGTGCCTGTGTACATTGCACGCCAACAACGCCAACCAGGCCCTCGACCGGATCATCCACTTCTTCCCCGCCGACCGGCACCAGCAACTGTGGATGGACCTGTCACTGAACCTGCGCGCCATGGTCGCCCAGCAACTGGTGCCGACACCAGACGGCGACGGCCGCCGCGCCTGTCTCGAAATCATGATCAACACCCCGCTGATGGCGGACCTGATCCGCAAAGGCGAAGTGCACAAGATGAAGGAACTGATGAAACGCTCCACCGAGCAGGGCATGCAGACCTTCGATCAGGCCCTGTACGAACTCTACGACCGCGGCGAGATCACCTACGAAGACGCACTGTCTCACGCCGACTCCGCCAACGACCTGCGCCTGATGATCAAGCTCAAGTCCGAGTCCGACGCCGAGTACCTCAACAGCGCCGCCGACGAATTGAGCCTCGCCAGCGATACCGAAAGCGGTGGCGGCCCGCGTATTTACTAAAAATCGCATTGCGGGTGCCTGCTTCAGGCTCCCGCAATGCTTGCAAGCAGGAAGCCCACCGTGAAGTTTCTGGAACTGGAAGTCCGCACCGCCCTTATCGTCCACGGTTACGACGAAAAAAACCGGGAAATTACCGAGCAGATAAACGAGCCCGCGTTTACTACCAAATTAATCGCCATTGAACGCATACAGTCCATCAGCGAGCAGTATGTGCTGGTCACCAGCTCCCACGGCCGTATCATGTACTGGGAATATCGCGGAACCCTGGCTGAATTGCGCGGACGCCTGGCGGAAGCAGGGCTGATGCTGCCGTGAAACCAACAGCCCTCATTACTGGAGGCAGTCGCGGTATCGGCGCGGCGACTGCGATACTGCTGGCCCATAAAGGTTATGACATCTGTATCAGCTATCGCGAACGATCCGCTGAAGCCAGTCTTGTCATGGAAGCCTGCAATGCGCTTGGCGTAAAAGCGATTGCGGTACAGGCAGACATTTCCCGCGAAGCGGATGTGGTGCAATTGTTTGCGGAGATGGACCAGCAACTGGGATCGCTTACCGCACTGATCAACAACGCCGGCATGCTGTTGACACAGACTCGTGTCGAAAGCATGACTGCCGAGCGCATCAACCGCATCCTGCAGACGAATGTCACCGGTACCCTCCTCTGTTGTCGCGAGGCGATTCGACGTATGTCCCCTCGGAATGGCGGTAGTGGCGGAACCATCGTCAACATATCCTCCGGTGCCGCCCGCAGCGGTTCACCCGATGAATATGTGGACTACGCAGCGAGCAAGGGCGCGGTAGATACTCTGACCATTGGCCTTAGCAAAGAGGTGGCCGGTGACGGAATTCGGGTCAATGCGGTGCGCCCCGGATTTATCGCCACAGACATGCACGCCGATGGTGGCGAGCCCGATCGCATAGCGCGACTGACGCCACGTATTCCTCTGGCACGGGGCGGACAACCCGAAGAGGTCGCGTCGGCGATCGCCTGGCTGCTCGACGAAGCGACCTATTCTACCGGGGCATTTATTGATGTAACCGGGGGGCTTTAAAGCGGGAGTACGCGATGACTTTTTTCAGTGCCCTTACCCTTTTCGGAACTATGATCATTCTCGCCGTGATTCCCGGTCCCGGCGTATTTGCGGTGGTCGCCCGCTCCGCCAAAGGTGGCCCCGTCCACGGTGTGTTGACGTCGGTGGGTATCGTGCTCGGCGACTATGTGTTTATTGCCCTGTGTCTTTCAGGGCTCGCATATATAGCGGATGTGATGGGTGGCGCCTTTGTGGCACTGAAATTTCTCGGCGCCGCCTATCTGATTTGGATGGGCGTCAGCCTGATGCGAACCCGTCGCCACACCGGCCCCAGCCCTGAAACCGAATCCCAAAGCTCAGGTTATGGCAGCCTGCTGCTCGGACTCACCACCACGCTGGGCAACCCAAAGGCGATTCTCTTTTACCTGAGTTTTTTCCCGGCATTTCTGCCCATGCATGCAATCACCGCAATGGACGCCCTCACCATATTCGCCGTCACGGCGCTCGCCGTGGGTGGCGTCATGCTGTTTTATGTATGGATCACCGTACGGGCCAAAAACTTACTGTTGGGGAATCCCGAAGCACGCTATCTGAATGTATTCGGTGGCGGCATCCTGATTACCAGTGGCCTCTGGATGGCGATGCGCACTAGCTGAGTGAACAGACAGGGGGAGAAACCGGGGAGGACTGGCACAGCGCCCGACCGGGACTATGCCATTTCCGATAACAGGGATTTGATACTGCTCAGCAGACGTCTCGATACCGCCGGTGCGATCGCGACCCCATTCAGGGTTACACAATATCCGTCGCCGCCTTTTTGCAGGCCGGTAATGTAATCCAGAGCAACAATGGCACTGCGGTGTACACGTACAAATCGCTCGCCGAACTCCGCTTCCAGTTCCTTCAGGGATTCGTCCAGAACTGTCTCACCCCCACTGTGGTGGGCGATAACGTACTTGTCCTCGGCGATGAAACAGCGAATGTCATCGACATCAATCAACTGCACACCGCGGCGGCTCACCGCCTTGATGTGGCGGCGTCCGCGGGCGGAGTTCGGCTCGGAATGCGGTGACTGTGCGCGCAGTGCCTGACGCTGCGGTTTGCTCAGTCTTCGCGCCTGGGCAATCGCCTGTGCCAGTTGCTCCACACTGACGGGCTTGAGCAGGTAACCCGATGGAGCAACCGCAAAGGCAGGGAGCGCAAACTCGTCGTGGGCGGTGCAGAAAATGATCGCGGGTGGGTTGGGGCGGGCGGTGATTTGTGCGGCGAGTTGGAGCCCGTTTTCTCCGGGCATTTCGATATCCAGTAACAACAGGTCCGGGTCGAGTAGATCCAGCTGTTGTAATGCGCTTTCCCCATCGGCAGCTTCTCCCAGCAGTTGGCAACCATCAATAGTCTGCAACTGTCGGGCCAGTCTGGCCCGCGCCAGCGGTTCGTCGTCGACGATCAGCACGCCCAGCGGGTAATCGGCAGCGCTCATTGGGCTACCTCTTCCGTCACCGGAGTTTTTGCTGGCTCAGTTATTCTGGCTTCCTTCGCGGAAGGCGTGGCGTTCAGCGGCAAACGCAATTCCACACGGTATTCTTTACCGCACTCTCCATCGCGCTCTTCCGCGGTAAAACGGAAGCGATTGCCGTAATACGCACTGAGACGCTGGCGAATATTTTCCATCGCCATACCGTTGCCGGAACTTGCACCGGTTCGGTTATCCGCCTCATTGTTTGCTTCAGAAACTGCAACAGGGTTATGAATCGACAATAGCAGCTCGCGCGTGCGGCTGCCAATGACATTTTGTTGAATACAAATTTTAATTTTTCCGCCGCGGCGCAATCGCGCAACGCCATGCAGTACCGCATTTTCCAGCAACGGCTGCAGCAACATGGACGGCAATTGCGCCTGCTCCGGCAACGCGTCGATCTGCCACTCCTGTTGCAGGCGGTCACCGAGGCGCAGGGATTCTATTTCGAGATAACGCCTGGCCAGCGCAACCTCCTGCTCCAGTGGCACCATTTTTGAGTCCGCCAGTGATGCACGGAACAATGCAGACAGGTCCTCTACCAATTTTTCTGCACGCTCGGCATCTACCGCAATCAGGCTGGCGAGACTGTTCATGCTGTTGAACAGGAAGTGCGGGCGAATGCGCGATTGCAGTGCCTCGATACGCGCCCCCAGCTCCGCCTGCTGCTGATTGTGCAACTGCTGCTGCACATAGGCGTAGCGCAGCACTACACCGGAGCAAATCGCACCGACGAAGAAATGGGCCAGCAGGCTCCAGAAGTCGATGGGCACGTCTTCCATATCCGCCACCCACCCGTGCTGCGCCAGCAGTACGCCCAGCAGCACCGCCAGCACGGTGGAATAACTGAGGGCGGCGGCGACCTTGTGGGAAAGCCTTGCAAGGCGCGGGCGCAAACGGCACAGAATGGCGGCCGCGGGCAGATTCACCCACTGCACCGTGAGGGACACCAGCCCAAGGCGCTGCCAGTTGAAGGGGTGCAGACCGTCGGTGGCGAGCACCAGCACCAGCGCCAGCAGTTCGCCCATCAGCACCAGAGAGGCAACACCGGTCACACCGCACAGGTCGGGAAGGAAATGAGGGGGGTTGGTGGAATCCAGACGCGCAGAATCTTTGCCTGCGGGGGCAATTTTACGAATTTGCTGCGCTATAATGCCCGCCGCTTGCGCGGGCCGGGAAGATGTCATACTGCGTTATCTTTATTCTGGATCCGCTCTAGGTCAGAGAAGATACCGCCATCCCGGATCGACTTCCATATCCCAATCCAGATTCCACCAGAGGCAGCATGAGCAACGATAACTCCTCCGCAAACAGCGCACAGAACCCGGCAGCGAAACTCTGGGGCGGCCGCTTCAGTGAAGCCACCGACGCCTTTGTGGAGCGTTTTACCGCCTCGGTGATGTTCGACCAGCGCATGGGGCTGGAAGACATTCAGGGCTCTCTCGCCCACGCACAGATGCTGTCGGAAGTGGGTGTGCTGACGGCCGATGAGTTCCAGCAGATCGCGGAAGGACTCAACGGGATCGCCGAGGAAATCAAGACCGGTACATTCCCCTGGTCGGTGGAGCTCGAAGATGTGCATATGAACATCGAGTCCCGCCTTACCCAGCGCATCGGCGCCACCGGCAAGAAACTGCACACCGGCCGCTCCCGCAACGACCAGGTGGCCACAGATATCCGCCTGTGGCTGCGCAACCGTATCGACCAGATCGCCGGTGAACTCACCCGCCTGCAAAGCGGCCTGGTGGACCTCGCCGAGCAGAATGCCGACACCATCATGCCCGGCTTCACCCACTTGCAGAGTGCGCAGCCGGTTACCTTTGGCCATCACCTGCTGGCCTGGAACGAGATGCTGACCCGCGACTACGAGCGCCTTATGAACTGCCGCAAGCGCGTCAACCGCTCACCGCTGGGTGCCGCGGCACTGGCCGGCACCAGCTACCCGATCAATCGTGCCCGCACTGCGGAGCTGCTGGGTTTCGACGCGCCCACCGAGAACTCCCTGGATTCCGTCAGCGACCGCGACTTCGCCATCGAATTCTGCGCCTTCTCCGCGCTGCTGATGACCCACCTGTCCCGCGCCAGCGAGGAACTGGTGCTGTGGACTTCCAGCCAGTTCGACTTTATCGACCTGCCCGACCGCTTCTGCACAGGCTCCTCAATCATGCCGCAGAAGAAAAATCCGGACGTGCCGGAACTGGTGCGCGGCAAGACCGGCCGTGTGAACGGCCACCTGATCGCGCTGCTGACCCTGATGAAGAGCCAGCCGCTGGCCTATAACAAAGACAACCAGGAAGACAAGGAACCCCTGTTCGACGCCGCCGACACCGTGCTCGACTGTCTGCGCGCGTTTGCCGATATGGCACCGGCGCTGAAGCCGAAGAAGGAAAACATGTACGCCGCCGCCGGCAAAGGCTTCTCCACCGCTACCGATCTGGCGGATTACCTGGTGCGCAAGGGCGTGGCCTTCCGCGATGCCCACGAGATCGTCGGCCACTCCGTAGCCTTTGCCATCGAACAGAAATGCGACCTCGCGGAGCTCAGCCTGGCGCAGTTGCAGCAGTTCTCCGATGCAATCGGTGAGGATGTGTTCGACGTGTTGACGCTCGAAGGCTCTGTTGCCGCCCGCGACCATATCGGAGGTACTGCGCCGAACCAGGTGCGTGCGGCCTGTGTGCGCGCGCGCAAACTGATCGCCTCGCGCTAAACCACCCTCTCCCTGTAGGAGCCTGCTTGCAGGCTCCTACAGGGGAAAAATCCCCCGCCGCCATTTTTCGTCACAATTCATCCCGTCCGCCGCCACTTTCCAGCTTTCGTGACCCGCTAGACTCCTCCGATCACAAGTTCCGATCAAAAAAATGAGTCTTCCATGCGCAAATACCTTCTGCTCGGCACTGCCGCTTTCGCCGTTGCCATCTACCTCACCAACGCCTCGTGGCTCGCCCAAAAAGCCGCGGGCAAACCCACGCTGATTGCCCACCGCGGCGTCTACCAGACCTACAACAAGGAAAACCTCGGTCGCGATGACTGCACCGCGATCCGCGTGTACCCAGCGGAACACGAATACCTGGAAAATACCCTCGCCTCCATGCAGGCGGCGTTTGATTACGGGGCGGATATTGTCGAGATCGACGTGCACCCCACCACCGATGGCGAGTTTGCCGTGTTCCACGACTGGACCCTCGACTGCCGCACCGAGGGCACCGGCACCACCCGCGAACACCCGATGAGCTACCTGAAAACCCTGGACATCGGCTACGGCTATACCCCGGACAACGGCAAAACCTATCCATTTCGCGGCAGGGGTGTGGGGCAGATGCCGACACTGGAAGAGGTGTTCCGCGCATTTCCCGGCAGGCAATTCCTGATCAACATCAAAAGCAGCGATGTAGAGGAAGCGGATCTGCTGCACCAATATCTGAGTGCGCGCCAGCTACCCCAGCAAAGACCATTGCGTGTTTACGGCAGCGAGCAGGTAATGGCGAGAATTCGCCAACTGCGCCCGGATGCATGGGTGTTCAGCCGCGAGAGCGTTCAGCAATGCACTCTGCGCTACGTGATGCTGGGATGGAGCGGCTATGTACCGAAAGCCTGCCGCAACGGCGCGGTGGTGGCACCGAACACATGGCAGTGGGTGTTGTGGGGCTGGCCAGACCGTTTTATGCAACGTATGGACGACGCGGGCTCGCTGGTGATGGCTCTGGATTTTGCAGGGCGCGGGCGCGGAATGCACGGGATCTACAAACCCCAGGAGCTGGATTTCTTGCCGGCGGATTATCGCGGCGCGCTGTGGGTCGAGAAAATCGAACAGATCGGCCCCTATGCGAAGATCCGGTTTTCCCCCGGAGAACACGCAGTGCAGCGCCTGCCAAATTAAAAAATGCCGCCGGGCTCGCGCAACGCGGCCCGGCATGTATTTTACAAGCCGCGCTGGCGCAGCTGTGGTTGTGGCCGCGCAGACGCATGCCCTGCGCCCTTCACGATTCCCCGGGTTTTGCTTTATTTTCCTCGATTTCGGTCACTACTTTTTGCACCAGCTTCACTCGGCCAGACTGAACCAGCGCATCCCGCAACACATACTCAATCTGTGCATTCAGGCTGCGCAGGTCATCGTCTGCCCAGCGCTGCATCGCCGCCAGTACCTGCTCGTTGATTCGCAGCGGGAAAGCTTTCTTTTTCGTCATGATAATCCTGATCGTTCAGTATCGGCCCGGTCGATCAGTAGAGACTGCCACTGTTGATGACCGGCTGTGCCTGCTGTTCGCCGCAAATGACCACCATCAGATTGTTGACCATATTCGCCCTGCGCTCATCGTCCAGTTCTATTGCATGGGATTCCGCCAGAGTGGTAATCGCATCGGTGACCATTTCCACCGCGCCGCGGACGATCAGTTTGCGCGCCGCGAGCACCGCACCGGCCTGCTGTTTACGCAACATGGCCTGGGCAATTTCCGGTGCGTAGGCGAGATGGCTGATGCGCGCTTCAATCACCTGGATACCGGCACTGCCCAGACGTTCCTGCACCTGAGCGCGGATTTTCTCTGCCACTTCAATCGGATCGCCGCGCAGAGACAGGGTGTCTTCGCTGTGGTTGTCGTAGGGGAACTCATTCGCCACGTTGCGCAACGCCGCCTCGCTCTGGATGGTGACGAAGCTCTCGTAGTCATCCACCTCGAAATAGGCCTCGGCGGAGTCGACCACCTTCCACACCACCACCGTGGCGATCTCGATCGGATTGCCGTTGGCGTCATTTACCTTGAGTTTGCCGCTCTCGAAATTGCGGATGCGCAGCGAGATGGGTGTGCGCTTGAAGATCAGCGGATTGCCCCAGCGCAGCCCGGTGACATGCTCTGTACCCACGTATTTGCCGAACAGCTGCAGTATTTTTCCCTGATTGGGCGCCACCATAAACAGTCCGTGCCAGCAGAAGGCGACAATCACCGCCGCCAGCCCCCAGCCCGCCGCAACGGGAAACTCGGTGGCCGCCAGACTGCGCAGAGCCATCGCCACGGTGACTGCCTGCAATATCAGGAGCACCGCCAGCATCCCGTAGCCATTGAGAGTGAATGCGCGCTTTTCTCGGATCACCGGAATCTCCTTTTGATGTCAATTTGATATCAAATTAGCACCAACACGCGCGGATAGCCAACCACTTTTTGCAACGCGCTCGACGGGCGTGATGGTTGGGGGGGAACGGCAGTGCGCAAGAGGCGGGAATGGGGTACACGGACAGGCGCGGTTAAGGGGGCAACCGCGCGCGGCATCAGGGTAACGGCAGCTTCTCTCCCGGGATCAGAGGTCTCCCAGCGCCAGTGACACCGGAGCACCCTGCTGCTCGCTCAATACCCGGTTCAGCAGGGTCGGTAAATCCTCACCGGTGGTGGTGCACTTCCAGCCGGGATTCTGAAATTTGAGGTGGTAGCCACCGGAGCGCGCCGCCACCCACAGCTCCTGCACCGCACTCTGGCGCGACAGAATCACCTGAGTACCGCTGTCTTCCAGGGTGATGGTGAGCACCGCGTCCGCGCGCTCGTAATCCATGTCCACGTCGCAATTGTCGAGTGCGTCCTCGATCGCAATCAGCGTCTGCTCGATCGCCGCGTTGTATGCCGCTTGGCTCATAGTTCTGTTACTGCTGTTACTGTGTTGCTGGAAGGCGTGGGTCGCTATACTAGCAGGCTTTTCCAGTCTTCTCGTCCCGCGAAACGCGGCAGGTACGATTCATAAGGTTCCGGGTAACAACGATGCGCACACCACTGATTCCACTGGCCACCATTGTCGTGGTCGCGTTGAGCGCCTGCGGCCAGAAAGGCCCTCTGTACCTTCCCCAGGGACCGGCCGCACCGGCAGCGACTTCCGCGACCGGTACTCACAGCCACGGCCAGCCCGCAAGTGCGCGCAAGGATGAGGCCAAAGAAGACCCGAGCCAACAACCGTCCGAGCAACACACGGAAGCAGAAGCAGTAACCAAATGAGTGAATTCCACTACCAGCAGGGAAGCCTGTGGGCCGAGGGCGTCAGCCTTGAGCAGATTGCCGAACACTTCGGCACCCCCACCTATGTCTACAGTCGCGCCCACTTCGAAAACCAATACCGGGCGTACGCCGATGCCCTTGGCGATCACCCGGGCCTGATCTGTTACGCCATCAAGGCCAACAGCAACCTCGGTATCCTGTCGGTGCTGGCACAGTTGGGTGCGGGTTTCGATATCGTATCCGCGGGCGAGCTGGAGCGGGTACTGATGGCCGGCGGTGACCCGAAGAAAGTGGTGTTCTCCGGTGTGGGCAAGACTGCGGCAGAAATGCGACGCGCACTGGAAGTGGGTGTACATTGCTTCAACGTGGAATCGGAAGCGGAACTCGAGCGCCTCGACGCGGTGGCCGCGGAGATGGGCGCAGTCGCCCCGGTATCCCTGCGGGTCAACCCGGATGTGGATGCCAAGACCCACCCGTACATTTCCACCGGTCTGAAGGAAAACAAATTCGGTATCGCCATCGAGCGCGCTCCGGAGGTGTACCGCAAGGTGGCCGCCTCCACCAACCTCAATGCGGTGGGCGTGGACTGCCATATCGGTTCGCAGCTCACCGACATCGCGCCCTTTCTCGATGCACTCGACCGGTTGCTGACGTTGATCGACGAGCTGGCGCAAGGCGGCATCGTGCTGAAACACCTGGATCTCGGTGGCGGTCTCGGCGTGCGCTATCGCGGTGAAGAACCGCCCCAGGTAAGCGATTATCTCGGTGCTGTAAAAGAAAAGCTCGCCGGGCGCAACCTGGCACTGGTACTGGAACCGGGCCGCTCCATCTCCGCCAACGGCGGTGCGCTGCTGACCCGGGTGGAATTCCTGAAGCGCACCGAAGGCCACAACTTTGCCATCGTCGACGCCGCCATGAACGACAATCTGCGCCCCGCGCTGTACCAGGCGTGGCAGGACATCGTCGCGGTCACCCCCAGCAACGGCGAAGCCGAAAGCTGGGATATAGTGGGGCCGGTGTGCGAGACCGGTGATTTCCTCGGCAAGCACCGCCCGCTGGCACTGGAGCAGGGCCAGCTGCTGGCGATGCTCTCCGCGGGCGCCTACGGTTTCACCATGAGTTCCAACTACAACTCCCGCACCCGCGCGGCGGAAGTGCTGGTGGATGGGGACAAAACCTACCTGGTGCGCGCGCGGGAAACGCTCGCGGACCTGGTGCGCGGTGAAACCACAGTGCCGGCCAGGAATTGATGAGAAAGGACTGACGGGAACGAACAACGATGCGGCTCAAGTTCACCAAAATGCACGGCCTCGGCAACGACTTTGTGATGGTCGACGGCATCACCCAACGGGTGAAGCTGACCTCGGACAAGGTCCGCCAGATCGCCGACCGCCATACCGGTATCGGCTGCGACCAGCTGCTGCTGGTGGAAGCGCCGCGGGACCCGGACGTGGACTTCCGCTACCGCATCTACAATGCCGACGGCAGTGAAGTGGAAAACTGCGGTAACGGCGCGCGTTGTTTTGCGCGCTTCGTGCGTGAGCGCCGCCTCACCAGCAAGGAAAAAATTCTGGTGGAAACCGCCGCCGGCATCCTCGAGCTGAATGTGCAGGGCGCAGATCAGGTCAGTGTGGACATGGGCGCTCCGGTGCTCGAGCCGGCAAAGATCCCGTTCCACGCGGATATTCAGGCGGAGTCCTATCCCCTCGAGGTAGACGGCGAAACCTATACCGTCGGCGCGGTATCCATGGGCAATCCCCACGCGGTGCTGCTGGTGGAGGATGTGGATAGCGCACCGGTGGAACGCCTCGGCGCTGCTATCGAGAGCCACCCGCGCTTCCCGGCCCGCGTGAACGTGGGCTTCCTGCAGATTCTCGACCGCGGCAACGCGCGCCTGCGCGTGTTCGAGCGCGGTGTGGGCGAGACCCGCGCCTGTGGCACTGGCGCCTGCGCCGCCATGGTATCTGCGCGCATTCGCGGCCTGGTAGATGAAGAACTGCAGATCACCCTGCCCGGCGGCACCCTGACAATTCACTGGCCGGGCCCCGGTGCGCCGGTTACCATGACCGGACCCGCCACCGCGGTGTATCACGGACAGATAGTGGTTTAACCCAGAGAACACCGGACCAGCGACCGAGCAACACAACGTAATGACCGAGCACAGCGACGCCCCCCTGATCGACAGCGCCGTCGAGGCCAACCTGGAAAAACAGGAAGCCGCCGACAGCGAAAACCAGCGCAACAAGAAGCTGCTGGCGCGGCAGGTGGCGCGTTACCTGATGCAGAATCCGACGTTTTTTGCCGAAAACCTCGAGCTGCTGGAAGCCATTCAGATCCCGCGGGAATCCGGCAAGACCGTGTCGCTGATGACACATCAGACCAATTTGCTGCGCGAACGCAATATCGAGATGCGCCAGCGTCTCGACCAGCTGCTGCAGAACGCCCGGGATAACGATCAGTTGTTCATGCACAGCCGCCGCCTGGTGCTGGCTTTACTGGAAGCGCGCACCGTGGCAGAAGCCGGGCACGCGCTGCTGCGCAGCTTCCGCGACGACTTCAAGGTGGAGGTCACCGCACTAACCCTGTTCGGCCCACTGCCGGGCTCCGGCAAGTTGCTCGGTGACGTGCGCAGCTGTTCCCGCGCCAGCGCAGAAACCGCCATCGGCTCCATTTTGCGCAACGGTCGCACGGTGTGCGGCACCCTGCGTCCCAGCGAAACCGCTTTCCTGTTCGGCAGCGATGCCGAGCGTGTCGCCTCCGCCGCGGTGGTACCGCTGGCCAACCAGCTCGGCATCCTCGCGGTGGGTTCCAGCGATCCCAACCACTACCGCTCCAGCCTCGGCACCCTGTTCCTGTCATATATCGGCGAAATACTCGAGCGCCTGCTGCCCGACCTGCTGGCACGCAGCTGAGTCAACAGGCCCCGCGGGTCTCGCGAAGATATTCCGGATAGGGGATCAGATGAAAACTGGACCCCGGCATGAGCCGGGGTGACGCGGTATTGTCCTACCGGCAGAGCCGGTACCCAGTATCACCTGTAGCGCTTTGCTCTCAGATGGGCCGACTGCCGTACTTCGGCTGCGGCTTGCGAGGTGGGTCCGCGGTGATGTCCGGTGCTATCTCGTTGATGGCACCGCCGCTGGCGAGGAAGGCCTCGACTTCGGCACTCAGTTCACTGCGGGCCCGCTGGCGGGAGGTGATGGAGCGTTCATCGCCGAATTCCTCGGAGTCCTTCGCCCGAACGCTGTACTCTTCGTCTTTCATGTCACTTTACCCTGTAACTTGATACCCCTTGTTACAGAGGGAATACCCCTGCTGCCGCAGCATCGAGCGGAAAAAATCCCGCCACTACCCCGCAGGTTTATCCGCGAAGAAATCCACACGGTACAGCCGCGCAATTTCCGCGAGTAAAATCCGCCGGGCAGAAGAATTCCTGCGGCGAAATATATATAGGCAGTGTCCCACCAGCCTGCCAGAAAAGGTTCCCCGAATTGGTAGAGTTTTTTTGAGCTGTTTTGCCCGGATTTATTGCTGTTGGTTATGCAATTTTTTGCGCCGCATTTTTGACGACGCGCTCAACAGCAAAACGGTTTACCCGCCGCGCAACCGTATATCTTTTCACGCGGTTTTTTCGCGTACAAAAAAGCCCCGCAGAGCGGGGCTTGTAAAACACTGTGTCGGATTCTTTGATCAGACCGCTTCGCTGCCGGTTTCGCCGGTGCGGATGCGGATGACTTCTTCGAGCGCAGTGATAAAGATTTTGCCGTCGCCGATCTTGCCGGTCTGGGCCGCCTTGGTGATGGCTTCCACGGCGCTGTCGACCATGCTGTCATCCACCGCCAGTTCCAGTTTCACTTTCGGCAGAAAGTCCACCACGTATTCCGCGCCGCGGTACAGTTCGGTATGACCCTTCTGGCGGCCGAAGCCTTTCACTTCGGTCACGGTCATACCCTGTACGCCGACTTCGGACAGCGCGGTGCGCACGTCGTCCAGTTTGAATGGCTTCACGACAGCCGTAATCAGTTTCATTGACTTATCCCCTGATATTGTTTCTTGCGGGCACCGGCCCTGAAATGAATCGGTGCCGGAAGATTCTTGCGGCTGCCGGGTCTGCGATCAGCCCCGGCAGCAATCTTACGAGCGCTTACTTGCTCATAAATTCCGGATAAGCTTCCATTCCGCACTCGACCAAGTCAACACCTTGCTGCTCTTCTTCCTCAGTAACACGGATACCGGTGATGAGCTTGAGGGCAAACCAGACAGCGAAGGAGGCGGCGAATACCCAACCAAAGATGGTGGCGGCACCGATCAGCTGGCCGCTGAAAGAAGAGTCTCCATTGGTAACCGGTACCAGCAGCAGGCCCAGCAGACCAACCACACCGTGCACGGAGATGGCGCCTACGGGATCGTCGATCTTCAGTTTGTCGAGAGTGATGATAGAGAACACTACCAGCACGCCACCGATGGCACCGAACAGGGTCGCCTGCAGGGCAGTCGGGGTGGAGGGCTCAGCGGTGATGGCCACGAGGCCAGCCAGTGCGCCGTTCAGCAGCATGGTCAGGTCGGCCTTGCCGAACAGGATGCGGCCGGTGATCAGCGCGGCGACAGCACCGCCGGCAGCGGCGGCGTTGGTGTTCAGGAATACCATGGCCACGGAGTGCGCGTTGGCGGCGTCGCCGAGCTTCAGTACGGAGCCGCCGTTGAAGCCGAACCAGCCCATCCACAGGATGAAGGTACCCAGGGTAGCCAGCGGCAGGTTGGCACCGGGAATGGCGTAGATTTCGCCGTTCGGGCCGTATTTGCCTTTACGCGCGCCCAGCAGCAGTACGCCAGCCAGAGCAGCGGCGGCACCGGCCATGTGCACGATGCCGGAACCGGCGAAGTCGGAGAAGCCCAGGTCGCCCAGATTGTACAGGCCGAACACTTCAGCGCCGCCCCAGGTCCAGGAACCTTCCAGCGGGTAGATGACGCCGGTCATCACTACGGCGAACAGCAGGAAGCTCCACAGCTTCATACGCTCGGCCACCGCACCGGAGACGATGGACATGGCCGTTGCCACGAACACCACCTGGAAGAAGAAGTCGGAAGCACCGGAATAGACGGAGTCACCTTCGAATCCGTTTTCCGCAGAGCTTGCCAGAACACCTTCGAGATCGAAAGCTTCAATGCCGTTCAGCAGCCAGCCGCCGTCGTACATGATGGCGTAGCCGCTGATCAGATACATGATGCTGGCAATCGCAAACAGCGCCACGTTCTTGGTGAGAATTTCCGTGGTGTTTTTGGAACGCACCAGGCCCGCTTCCAGCATGGCGAAGCCTGCCGCCATCCACATGACCAGTGCACCGCACACGAGGAAATAAAATGTATCAATTGCGTACTGCAACTGAAAAATTTGATTTTCCATTTTTCGCTCCGTTTAACCCAAACTTTCCCGAGTTGCCCCGGCAGTTATTTCTGTTGATCAAAGAATCGTTTTTTTGTGGCAATCGTTATTGGTTATCAGATCGCTTCCACGCCGGTTTCACCGGTGCGGATACGGATTGCCTGCTCAAGGTTTGCAACAAAGATCTTGCCGTCGCCGATCTTGCCGCTTTGCGCCGCAGTGCCGATGGCTTCCAGCACAGCATCTACCTGGCTGTCGTCAACGGCGATCTGCAACATGGTTTTAGGCAGAAAATCCACCACATACTCGGCTCCACGATAGAGTTCGGTATGCCCCTTCTGCCGCCCAAAACCCTTCACTTCACTTACGGTGATGCCTTTTACTCCAGCTTCCGCCAGTGCATCGCGCACCGCGTCGAGCTTGAAAGGTTTGATAATTGCGGTTACCAGTTTCATGGTCTCCCCCTATGAGTAAAGCCCACTCGCAGAGTGGGCCCATATCGTTATGGCTGTTACCAGCTGTAAGTTGCACCTGCCAGAACAGTCGCTTCACACCAGTCGAGGTCGTAGCACTCTGCCTTGCTGGCATCGGTGCCAACCAGAGAGGCACTCAGTGCCAGACCGCCGAACTCCTTACCAACCGTCACGTTGTAATCGATGTAGGAATCGGATCCGCTCAGGAAGATTTCTTCATCGAACAGGTTCAGGCCGGCACTGACATCCAGGGTTATGTCGTTGGCCAGGCTGAAGGAGTAACCGGCATTCAGGTAAACGAATTCACCCGCCTGGTACCAGTAGTCGTCGGAGTAAGCGAAGCCCAGGCTCAGATCGCCAAAGCTCACGCTGCCATAGACTTCCTGATAATCCTCATCCTGGTCGCTGCCGTGGTAGGCGTAGTAGATGTAGCCAACGTCGTAACCCATACCACTCGCAGTTTCTCCGGCGTAGCCGCCGTAGAAGTCCTGTTCGAAGTCGGTTTGGTCACTGCTGTAGGCGAAGTCCACCTGGGACGCCCAGGTACCCAGGTAAAAACCGTTGCCAAAATCCAGATCCAGACCGCCCTGAATCGCCGGGCCGGTGTCGGACTGGGAAACACCGCGGAATTTGTAATCACTGACGACGCCGAGATTGCCACTCAGGCTCACACCGGTATCATCTGCCGCCGCGCCCGCAGAAATCGCCACGGCCAGTACGCTTCCAGATACGATTGCAGCCACTTTATTGTTCAGCTTGCCCACTTTTGGTTCTCCTTGATCTCTGTGTGAAATGCTTGTTTTGATTTTTATCTTGGCGGTCACAACTTCACCGGGGAGACGGTATGCGCCGCACTCGCCCCGGCACTTCACCTGAAGGCCTGTCCCTGCCTGCATTGCCAGAGCGATTTGCACAGGAGTACTTGCAGGGTTGGTGCCAACTCTGGAATTCCAGATGAAAATCAACGAGTTAGTACATTTTCGGGAGATCAACCCGGGATTTGGCGAAAGCCGACGCGCAAAATGAGTGCGCACCAAAATTGAACCTGCACCGGGATAGCGCATACGCGCGATGGATTGTGGGGCTCGCGACCCAAGAGTGAGCACCAACTCCGCGGCTTGGTGGGATAGCACGGCTGCGGTACTATTTGCCGCTACCGAAACAGGAATTTGTAGTGGAGAATTGCGCGTGGCCGCGGAAAAATTGCAACAGTTACTCAGTGAACTGCAACAACAAGGGGCAGTTGTGAGCAGCGATCTGCGCGATGCGCTCGAAGTTGCCCTGGGAAAACTGCCACTGGTGAGCCAGCGCGAATTCGATATCCAGGCTGCCAAACTGGCGCGGGCGGAGGAAAAGCTCGCCCGTCTTGAAGAGCAGCTGAACATGCTCGAAACGCAGCTGAATCGGGAAAACTAATCGGCCATTTGCGCCGAGATTTCAGGGACGACCATTTTTCAGGAAGGAAAGTGAGCCTATCGATCACCTACGCCCGCGCTCAGCTGGGCGTGCAAGCACCACTGGTCACAGTGGAAACCCATCTCGCCAACGGACTGCCGGCATTCAATATTGTCGGACTGCCTGAAGCTGCGGTACGCGAGAGCCGCGACCGGGTGCGCAGTGCCATCGTCAACAGCCACTTCGAGTTCCCACAGCGACGTATCACCGTCAACCTGGCACCGGCAGACCTGCCCAAGGCCGGCGGCCGCTACGATCTCGCCATCGCCCTCGGCATCCTCGCCGCCTCCGGCCAGATACCCGGTGACAGACTCGAACAGTACGAATTCATCGGCGAGCTGGCCCTGTCCGGCGGCCTGCGCCCTATTCCCGGCGCCCTGCCCGCCGCCATGGCCTGTGGTGAATGCGCTCGCACACTGGTGATTTCCGCCGACTCCGCTGCCGAGGCGGCACTGATCCGTACCCCGGTCAAAGCCGCCTCGTCCCTACTGCAGGTCTGTGCACAGCTGCACGGGCGCGAGCCGTTGCCGGATGCCGCGGGTGATAACGAACAGGAGGAGGTACCCAGTGCAGATCTCGCCGATGTGCGCGGACAACTGAAAGCGCGGCGCGCGCTGGAAGTGGCTGCCGCTGGAAGTCACAACCTGCTGTTTTATGGTCCCCCAGGTACAGGGAAAACCATGCTGGCGAGCCGCCTGCCCGGTATCCTGCCGCCACTTACCGAGCGCGAGTTGATCGAAGTGGCCGCGCTCTATTCCAGCGCCGGGCTCGCGCGCATCCGCCAGAGACCTTTTCGCGCACCACATCACTCGGCTTCGCCCACCGCTCTGGTCGGCGGTGGCAGCGACCCGCGCCCGGGTGAGATCAGCCTCGCCCACCGCGGTGTGCTGTTTCTGGATGAAATGCCGGAATTTCCCCGCTCCGCGCTGGAGATTCTGCGCGAGCCGTTGGAGAACGGCGAGGTGCGGATTTCCCGCGCGCGCGCCCAGGTTACGTTTCCCGCGGATTTCCAGCTGGTCGCGGCGATGAATCCGTGCCCCTGTGGATACCTGGGTGAACCCCGCTGCCGCTGTACCCCGGACCAGATACATCGCTACCGCAGCAAGCTCTCCGGCCCACTGCTCGACCGCATTGACATGCAGGTGGAAGTGACCAGCGTGAGTGCGGTGCAGCTGCAGGAGTCCCCGCCTGGTGAAAAATCTGCGACCGTGCGCGAACGGGTGCGCGCCGCGCGGGCCATCCAGTTACAGCGGCAGGGAAAAATCAATGGCGAGCTGACGGGTGGCGAACTGGATGCTTTTTGCCGCCTGGGCAACACAGAAAGTGCGTTGCTGCGCGCATCGGTGGACAGGCTCGGCCTGTCAGCGCGCAGCTATCACCGCGTATTGAAAGTGGCGCGCACGCTGGCGGATTTATGCGGGCAGGAACATATCGGCACAGCACAGATCGCGGAGGCACTGGCGTATCGCAATCTCGACCGCAAGCCTGTGGTTTCCGTCTGATGGGTTACCTGGACCGCGCCAAACGATAGAGCACATGCTCTTGCATGGGATGCCCCGATGGCAGCGCGGGATGCCGAAAATTTTCTCCCTGTTGCATACCGAGCTTTTCCATTACCCCTCGCGAACGGAAATTTCCGGGAAGGGTAAAGGAAACAATTTCGTGCAATCCGAGCCGCTCAAAGCCAACCTGCAAGCAGGCGCGCGCCGCCTCGGTGGCATAGCCCCTACCCCAGGCATTTTTCGCAAGCCGCCAGCCAATTTCCACCGCCGGTGCAAATGGCATGTCATCGGTTACGTTCTTGATGCCTACAAAACCGATGAACCGCTTGTCCCGCAGCGTTTCCACCGCCCAGAAACCCCAGCCAAATTTTTCGATGTGCGCGATCTGGCGATCGATACCGGCATCGCTCTCGGCACGGCTCAGCAGCGCCGGGAAAAATTCCATCACCGCGGGGTCGGCGTTCATTGCGGCAAAAGGTTCGCGGTCACCCTCGCGCCACTGGCGTAATTGCAGGCGTTCTGTTTGCGGTTCAATGCGCACAGGAAGTCAGTCCTTTTTCTTCTGCTGACGTTGCTCTTCCAACTGTTCATCCAGTTTCCGTTGCGCCTGCACCGCGTAGTCTTTGCAATCCATGACGCGTTCCTGTTTGGCTTTGTCCGTATACACCCAACCACTGGCGCCAGGATGGGGTGTCAGCAACAGGTCACATGGGAGATCGCGCACTTTGGCGAAGGTGAAACGGAAATCCTGCACCAGGTTCGGATAGCGCGGATTGTCCAGCAGCTGATAACCGGGAGCGGTAAGGCTGTCGACATAGGCGACGTCTATCGCTTTGCCCTGATGCCGGTCATGCCATGTCCAGGCAACACTGCCGGGGGTATGGCCGGGAATAAAATGGACCTTCAACTGGAGCTCCCCGAGTGGAATCGTTTCACCATCCATCAGGTAGCGATCTACGGTCACCGGAGGAAACATCAGGCCATCACCGAAATGAATATCCCCTGCACCGCCGTTGGCCAGCAGGTGGGCGGTTTCCGCGTTGGCGGCAATTTTAGCGCCCGTCGCGCGCTTGACCGCGGCGAGCGGACCCGCGTGATCGGCATGCCCGTGACTCAGGAGTATCCATTGCAGGTCTCCGGGCTGCAGACCCAGCTTGCGCATATTTTCCAGCAAATGTTCCGCCGCTTGCGGCATCCCCCCATCGATCAGTACGGCCCCCGCATTTGTCATGACCAGCAGCGCACTCAGCTCTTCAGTGCCAATCTGCCAGGTGTGCTCGGCAATCTGCAGCGGCTCCACCGGAGTGCGCCAGGGTTCAGGTACTTCGTAGGCTTGTAGCTGTGGCAACGCGTTTTCTTCAGCAACGGCAAACGAGACAGCGGTTATTGCCACAGCAGCCATCAATGTCTTTTTAGCCATCGAACCAAACCCGTGATGCATTTCAATATTCCTTACTCAATAAGTTTTCCATTGGCGTAACCATGTAGTGACACATCTCCAGTCCGTCCATCGGTTCAGGGTAGTCACACACTTCAAATCCCAGTCTTTCATACAACGCTTTTGCCGGAAGGTTGTTTTTCAAGACGAACAGTGAGCACTGTTGCAGGCGAAGTGACTCGTATCCTCGCACAGCCAGTGCGCGAATCAGCTGTTGTCCGACGCCCTGGCCCCGGGTGTGGGGCGCCACAATGAGACGGCCCAGATGACAGCACTGCAGACGCTGATAAAACTGGCCAAACGCCACCGGCAAGCCCTCGGCATTCTTCACGATAAATGTCGGAAGCTCGCGCCAGCGACAATCTTCTGAAAAGCTCTGCTGGTCGAACGGATAGCGAAATCCCGGCCCGCCCCACTGCCGGCACTCGGTTTCCGACGGAATCCAGCGCATAAGCTCGGTGAGATATTTTTCCTCGAAGGGGTTCAATGAGAATCCAGCATCTATCATCCACATTATTTTTTCTCTGACTGCGCCAGCCAGCGGTCCAGCTGATCGGCAAATGCCTTGCGCTCCTGCTGCCCCAGTGGCGGTGGCCCTCCTGTATGGACCCCGCTGGAACGCAGAGTTTCCATAAAATCGCGCATGTTCAGGCGCGCGCGAATATTGGCTTTCGAGTATTTCTCACCGCGTGGATTGAGTGCGGTTGCCCCCTTGTCGATCACTTCGGACGCGAGCGGAATGTCCGCGGTGATGATCAGGTCACCGGCATCGCAGCGCCGCACGATTTCGTTGTCGGCCACATCGAAGCCGGAGGTAACCTGCAGCGCGCGAATATAGGATGACGGCGGTACCCGGACATATTGGTTGGCCACCAGCGTCAGTTCGGTGTGCGTGCGCTCAGCGGCACGGAACAGAATTTCCTTGATCACGGTGGGACAGGCGTCGGCATCGACCCAGATTTTCGGCATTAACGGACTTCTCGCGGTTGTTGATCCCGAGGGGAACCCTCATCACATTTTTTGCACTCGAGCTTGAAGCCCAGCATCTGCGCGCGACCTTCTGAGGTGGTGACCCAGGAGCAGTTCTGCCACGGAGGATCGTGCCGCACATGCTGGTTGTGACCGCATGCCAGCTCGGCGACCCAGTGATCGTCTTCGTCGCGGTGATAGCCGATGATGGGTTGCTGCATGGGAGGGGTGCCCGGCGGAAAACTCAGGTGGCAGTTATAGCCAATCGGGCGCGCGATGTACACGCGGGGCGCCTGTCGATCACCCCGCGAGACAGAGAGAAATGGAATTAATTTTCACCGGCCTCGGCAACCGCGCGATCCGATCGCCGCCAGCGCGGCACATTGCCATTCACCGCCACCAACAGGAAGAGCGCCACAGCGATGGCCGTCCACACGTCGAACATCGCCAGCATGTAGCCGATGACCAGGGCACAAACCATTTCCAGCGGTTTTTTCACCAGTGGCGCGGCGACCATAAAACAGGCGAAGGCGGTCAGCGCCAGCGTCAACATGAGTGCAATGCCCATCAATGGTTTCACCACACTGATCATCGGCCAGCACAGGTAAATCAACGGCAGGCCAAATACATAGTAAGAGGCGATACCACTGCGCAGATCCACGACCTTGTGGCGGCCGCTCTGCCACGCCTGCACCACCACCGCATGCACGCCGGTCCACAGCACACCCTGAAATGGGAACAGCGGGGCGAGTACCGCGGACACACCATTGCGGGCAGCCACCGCGATCTGGGTGCGCTCGAAATTCAGGTCGATAGGATCGTCCGGCCGCGCAGCCTGGGCGCTTTTGATCATCTCGGCACCGGTAACGAAATCGCCGAATACGATCACGTAGGCCACAAAGGCCAGCGGCAGCACTTCCAGATACATGGTCAGCGGCGGCCAGCCAATCGACAGTGGCGATACTTTTGCCAGCGTTTCAGCCACCGGTGGCAACAGCCAGCCCCAGCGGATGTCGAAGCTGATCTCGCCCACCAGCGCGCCGACGATACCGGCGGCGACGAAGCCCGGTAGCAGCCCCAGGCTCGAGACCGCATCGACAATCCGATTGCGCGCCCGCAGCTGCTGAATCGGTGCCGAGAAGGTGAACAGAAGCGCAACCACCAGGGCGGTGATAGCGCTGATCGGCTGCTGTTCAAACAAGGCGACATCCTTGACGAACACCCGGTCGAGGGCCGAGATAGCGGCCCCGAAAATGATGCCCGCCTTCAACGCCGCCGGCAGCGCGGCCATCACCCGTCGCGATAGCCCGGTCAAACTGAAAAACAGCGCTATGGCGGCGAGTCCCAGCGAAAGCGCGGTCATCACCTGGAAGCGCTCCGGCCCCTCTGGGTAGCCACTGACGATAAAGGTCAGCACCAGCGGGAAAGCGGGTGTCAGCATGCCGGGAGCGAAGGGCTCGCCGAACAGGATAAAGGACGCACAGAGTATGGTGTTCGCCAGCATGATCAGGGCCAGCGCTTCCTCGAAGGTGAGACCGAAGTATCCGATCATCACCGGCGCCATGATCAGGCTGGTGCCGCCGGCCACCCCCAGACCCTGTAGTATCTGCGAGGGTACCGCCTTCAGATGCAGCAGTGGCAGGCGCAGGGAGAAAGGTCCCCAGCGCCAGCCGTTGACGTTGCTCCGCTCGCTGTTTACATCGCGCTCGCTCATCGCCATTACCTCAAATTTATTATTGTTTTGTGTGCGCTCCGCGGAGCTCTGTTTGCACCACAGCAGTCAGGCTAAGTCCCGCCCAGCCACCACGCCATTATGTTTCAGGTAATGAAAATGGAGCCGGCACCTGACAGTCACCCCCCAATCGACAGCACCACCTTACCGCGCGCACGCCGCTCGGTAATTGCGGCAAACGCCTCGGCATACTGCTCGAACGAATAGACTTCCGTGGTCAGTGGATTCAGGGTGCCGTCATCCACCATCTGCAGCAACTCGGCAAAATTCTGCAGATTTCCCTTGGGATCCCGCTGCGCCCAGGCACCCCAGAAGATACCCATGATGTCCCCCGCTTTCAGCAGCGGCAGATTGAGCGGCAGCCTGGGAATATCCCCGGAGGCAAAGCCGATGACCAGATAGCGGCCACCCCAGGCAATGGCGCGGTAGGCCTGTTCGGTGAGGTCTCCGCCCACCGGATCGTAGATCACATCCGCACCTCTGCCCTCGGTCAGCTCCTTGATGCGCTCTTTCAAATCCTCGCTGGAATAATCGATCAGCGCATCGGCGCCGACTTCCTTGCAGAACGCCAGTTTTTCCGCTGAGGAAGCGCAGGCAATCACCCGTGCGCCCATGGCCTTTCCCAGCTGGATCGCGGTGACGCCGACACCGCCGGCGGCACCCAGAACCACCAGGGTTTCTCCCGCGCACAATCCGGCACGCTGTTTGAGCGCGTAATAGGACGTCGCGTAGGTGATACAGAAACCCGCACCCTGCTCATAGTTCAGTTTGTCCGACATGGGCACCAACAGTTTCTGATCTACATTCACCTGCTCGGCAAACGCGGACATGCCCGGCATTGCGATAACGCGATCGCCGGCCTTGAAATTCTCAACCGCACTGCCGACGGCTTCCACCACTCCGGCACACTCGCCACCGGGAATGAACGGCAGCGGCGGTTTGATCTGGTACTTGCCGGCAATTACCAGCGCATCGGGAAAATTCAGGCCGGCGGCGCGGACCCGTATCCGCACCTCCGTGGGCTTCAGCTCCGGCACCTCGCGCTCGGCAATTACCAGAGATTCCGCCGGTCCATATTCTTCGCATACCAGTGCGCGCATAACCATCTCCAAAAATTTATACGACTTCGAACAAGCCGGCCGCGCCCATACCGCCGCCCACGCACATGGTGATCACCACATACTTGACGCCGCGACGCTTGCCCTCCAGCAGTGCGTGGCCAATCATGCGCGCCCCGCTCATACCGTAGGGGTGCCCAATGGATATCGCACCGCCGTTGACATTGAAGCGCTCGTTGTCGATGCCCAGTTTGTCGCGGCAATAAAGTACCTGTGAGGCGAAGGCTTCGTTCAATTCCCACAGGCCGATATCGTCGATACGGAGGCCGGTGCGCTGCAGCAATTTCGGGATGGCATGGATTGGGCCGATACCCATTTCATCGGGTTCGCATCCGGCTACGGCCATACCGCGATAAATACCCAGGGGCTGCAGATTGCGCTTTTCCGCCAGCTGGCTGTCCATCAACACCAGTGCCGCCGCACCGTCGGATAGCTGGGAAGCATTCCCCGCGGTAATCACGCCGCCTTCGCGCACCGGCTTCAGTTTCTGCAGATCTGCCAGCGAGGTCTGCGGGCGGTTGCCTTCATCTTTTTCCAGGGTGACGTCTTCATAGGAAACCGCGTTGGTCTCCTTGTCGAATACCGCCTTGGTGGCGGTAACCGGCACGATCTCATCGCGGAACAATCCGGCCTCCTGAGCGGCGGCGGTGCGCATCTGCGACTGCAGGGCGTAGGCATCCTGGGCGTCGCGGCTGATTCCGTAGCGGCTGGCCACCAGTTCGGCGGTGTCGATCATGGGCACGTACATCTGCGGGTGTATTGCCAGCAGCGCGGGGTCGGTGGCACGGAAATTATTCATATGCTCGTTCTGCACCAGCGAGATGGACTCGAGGCCCCCGGCCACCGCAATCGGCGTGCCGTCGTGCACGACCTGCTTGGCCGCGGTGGCCACTGCCATCAGGCCGGAGGAGCACTGCCGATCGATAGTCATGCCGGCAACACTGATCGGCAGCCCCGCGCGCAGAGCAATTTGACGCGCGACGTTCAAGCCGGTGGAGCCCTGCTGCATCGCCACACCGAAAATACAGTCGTCCACCTCGCCGCCTTCAATACCCGCGCGTTGCACGGCGGCACGCACCGCGTGCGCCGCCAGGCTCGGTCCCTCCAGATTATTGAAGGCGCCGCGATAGGCCTTGCCAATGGGTGTGCGCGCCGTGGAAACGATAACCGCCTCTTTCATGATCCTGCCCTCTTACACGAACTGCAAAAACAGCCACTCGGCGATCAGCGCCGGCTTGCTCTCGCCTTCGATCTCAATGGTGACTTCGAGTTTCAATTGGTACTGACCGGGATTTTTCTCCAGGATATCGAGCACTTTTGCACGCGCGCGGATATTGCTGTTCACTTTCACCGGGTTGAGAAAGCGCACCTTGTCGAGGCCGTAGTTCACCCCCATCTGCACGCCTTCGATACCAACCTGCAGTTGTTCCGCGAAATAAGACAGCAGTGAGAGGGTAAGGAAGCCGTGGGCAATAGTGCTGCCGAAAGGCGTCGCCCTGGCCGCCTCCGGGTCTACGTGAATAAACTGACGATCCATGGTGCACTCGGCAAACACATCAATGCGCGTCTGCTCCACCCTGAGCCATTCGGTGGGCTCGGTGGTGTGACCAATAAATTCCTGGATCTGATTTTTCGGAATGAGTGTAGGCATTATTTTTCTCCTGTTTTTCTCTCGCTACAGCAACTTCTAACGGCGGAAATGTTTTCGGCTCGACATCGGCGTTCCTGTTTTGCCCGAATCCCTCCAGGAGTATTCCCGGCACACCCGGTGCTCTCCGCACGTACTGATTCTGAATAAAGTCGAGCGGGGTCCCGAAACGCGCCCCGCGGAAGTCCCCACCCTTGAGTTCTCGCTGGGGAAACAAGGTATCGCCGACAAATGAATCATTAAAGTTTATTATGCGAATAGCCGCACATTCATTCCGGTGATGGCAACCCATGGGACACCCCACTGAAATCAGACGAGCGTATGGTGCAAGAACCCGCGCCAGGCGCACCGAAAAGGCAGTTGAGCAAGCCTCCCCGACAGCGACGCACCGGCCTCCGAATACATCATTACTTTCGAGATAATATTTACCTACGGAAGCGCTCCAAGATAGAAAAATATATTACCTGGAAGATAATATTCTTCGGCTTTTTTCCGTTTAAAAAAGATTATTTTTCAAATAACCATCTCGAAGGGTTTTATTATTTTTTTGCTCTGCTAATAATCCCGATCGGACAGGCATTTTAAGTTCTGCTTTCCACACCGCATTCGCAAAATAAATATAAATCCGGAGAGAAGCGATGTTCGGGATAAAAAAATTACCGATGGCAATCCGCCTGCTGAGTCTGCCAGTGGCCGCTGTGGTCACCCAGCCGGCACTGGCCCAGGAGTCACGCGCCCTGGAAGAAGTGGTGGTAACCGCACAAAAGCGCGAACAAAACCTGCAGGATGTACCCGTTGCGGTAACCGCCGTTACCGGCGAGCAACTGCAAACCGCAGTTATCAAGGATATCTTTGACCTGCAAACCAATACTCCGGGATTGCGCGCCGGACAAAACCAGACCGCCACCACCTCGAATTTCGCGATTCGCGGTATCGGAACTTCCGGTCAGAACTTCGGACTCGAATCATCCGTGGGTCTCTATGTGGATGGTGTCTATCGCTCCCGCCCCAGTTCGATGATCAACAACCTGGTGGACATGCAGGCGGTTGAGGTGCTGCGTGGTCCACAGGGTACCCTGTTCGGCAAAAACACGCCCGCGGGCGCCATTCAGTTCAATACCAGGGCGCCGAGCCACGAAACCGATGGTTTCGTGGAAGTGACCGCTGGCAACTACGGCCTGCTGAACACTGCCGCCGCCGCCAATCTGTCGCTGGTGGACGATGTGCTCGCGGCGCGCGCCACCGTCTTCACCAGTCAGCGCGACGGTTATATCGATGCAACGATCGATGGCGAAACCGAGGACCTGAACAACCGCGACCGCTGGGGTGCACGCTTGCAGCTGCTGTATACCCCCAGCGACACGCTCTCCGCACGCCTGATTCTGGATAAATCCGAGATAGACGAAATCTGCTGTGGCGCGCTGACGGTGCAGGACAGCCTGCAAAACCAGGCCGGCAACCCCGGACCTTCGGCCATTCTGCAAGGCCTGGGCGGCACCGTGTTTACCGGACGCCAGTTTGACGACCTGGAAACCGCGCTGAACTTCGCCCCCGAATCCAGGGGAGAAGATACCGGCGTGTCCCTGGAGGTGGGCTGGGATATATCCGATTCCATGCGCCTCACCTCGATTACCGCCAGCCGGGATTACGCCTCTTACGACATCATCGACAGTGACTTCGGTGATGTGGATATCCTCTCCACCACCAACGATTCCGAGCAGAGTTCCCTCTCCCAGGAACTGCGCCTGAGTATTACCGGTGACCGCTTCAATGCCGTGGCCGGAGCCTACTACTTCGAGCAGGACCTGGATATGGACTACGTGCTGACCAACAACAGCATGGCCAATGCCTATCTGGTGCCCGGGCTCGGGCTGGCCGGTCTGGTCGGCGGCATCAACCTGGTTTCTTCCATCCTGCCCCCCGGCACGGTGGCGCCCGCGGCGGAGGCCTATATCGACGGCTACCGGCCCATCCACACCGCCCGCCAGCAGCACGACAGCTGGGCGCTCTTCGGACAGTTCGACTACAGCCTCACCGACGCGCTGACCCTGACCGCCGGCCTGCGCTACACCGAGGAAAACAAGGCCATGCAGACCGTCTTCAGCGAGTGGGTTAACGACACCCCCTGGACAGCCGTCGCACCGCCGAACATCCCGCTGGTGGCGGCCTCCCTGGGAGCACTGGCCGCCGGTGATACATCGAGCCTCGGAAATCCGGAAGTGATTGCCGCATACAACTCCTTCAGCCAGCCCGGCTGGGGCAACTGGCTGTTCGCCGCCAACAGTCCGCGCTCGGATATCGACGCAAAGCTGTCTGACGAGCAGGTCACCGGCACCGTCAAACTGAGCTACGCGTTGTCCGGGCAAAGCATGGTCTACGCCTCCTACGGCACCGGCTACAAGTCCGGCGGCACCAATACCGACCGCATCGCCCAGAGCTTCGACCCGGTATTCGATGCCGAGACGTCCGCCTCCATTGAAGTGGGCATGAAGACCGAGTTCCCGGCCCAGGCGGTGCGCCTGAATATGGCACTGCACCACACCACCCTGGACGACTATCAGGCCAATGCGTTTACCGGCGACGGTTTCAATCTGCAGAACGCCGGCAAGCTGGAATCCTACGGTGCCGAAACCGAGCTGTTCTGGGCACCCGCCGACAACACCACTGTCACCGCCGCTTACGCCTATACCAAGGCCACCTTCAAGGAATTCAAGAAGGGCAACTGCTGGGTGACCACGCCCTGGCACACCGGTATGGCGGATCCGGGCCAGACCGATCCGGGGGTCAGTGTGTGCGACCGCAGCGGCGACCCGCTGGCAACGACCCCTGAGCACTTCCTGACTCTGGGCCTGCGCCAGGACTTCAGCGTTACCGACGGTGTGGACGCCTATCTGTTCGGTGAATACAACTACCGCTCCGATCAGATGACCTCCAACGTTAATGACCCGATCATGGAACAGGAGGCCTATGGCCTGTTGAACCTGCGCGCCGGCCTGCTGTTCGCCGGTATCGATGCAGACCTGACGCTGTGGGGCCGCAATGTGACCGACGAGCGATACAAGACCGTGATATTTGATGCTGTAGTGCAGACGGGTACCGCGATGGCCTACCCCGGAGAACCCCGCACCTACGGCCTGAGCTTCAACAAGCGCTTTTAAACGAGTCCTCGCAAGACACCTTCGCCACTTCCGGGGCCGCATTCGCAGCCCCTTTTTATTCTGACCATACCGGTCGCGATCGCGGAGAGAATCCCCTTGGTACCAAACAAGACATGCGCGCTACTGGTGGGGCTGCTGTTCACTGCCCATGCCACAGCGTCGGTCCGCAACACGGCGGCGGACACGGTTTCCGAAGGCTGGCAGCAGGTGTTCGCGTCCCTGCCGGACCCCACACAGGGGCCCGCGATGCCACAGGCAGATGATCGGCAAGGCTGGAGGAAAATGCAGTCCGCGGTGGAGGTCACGCTGGTCGCGGCGGGGGACAAAGCCTTAGAGAAGTTTGGGGTGACGGTGGAGTGGCGCGAACTCGGCGGCGTGCCCGTGGCCGATATCCGACCGCGCGACTGGGTGGATGACGGCCGTCTGCTGGTCTACACCCACGGCGGTGCCTACACCTTCTACAGCAGCCGCAGCGCCATGCCCAGCAGTGCACTGGTGGCGGCACGTACCGGTCTGCGGGTGATTTCTATCGACTACACCCTCGCCCCCCACGCCAGATGGCAGCAGGTTACCGATCAGGTCATCGCGGTTTTCGAGGCCCTGAGACGCGAGGGTATCCCGATCCAGCGCACGGCCATCTACGGCGACTCCGCCGGCGGCGCCCTGGCCGCGGGTGCGGTGCTCAAGATGCGCGACCGCCATCAGGGCATGCCGGCGGCGCTGGTGCTCTGGTCTCCCTGGGCGGACATCACCGAGACCGGCGATAGCTACACCACCCTCAAAGAGGTGGAACCGCGCTACACCTATGCGCGACTGCTGGGGCCGGCCGCCGCGGCCTATGCCGACCCGGGGGATCAGAAACATCCCTATGTGTCCCCGGTGTACGGGGATTTTTCACCGGGATTCCCGCCTACTCTGATTCAGGGCGGCACCCGGGAACTCTTCCTGAGCAACTTCGTGCGCCTGTATCGGGCACTGGACGACGCCGCACAACCGGTGCAGCTGGACCTCTACGAAGGTATGCCCCACGTGTTCCAGTCGACGCTGCCGGAATCGCCGGAGAGCCGGCGCGCGCTGGCGAAGATGAAAGCATTTCTCGATCGCCACGTGCGCAGCGGCTGAGCTGTATCCACCTGACGCTACAGCCGGGCCTGCGGAGCAGGCATTTCCCCGGCCCGCGTGGCGCTCATCGTGACTTCGTTTTATATTGATGTTCCGCTCTGAAAAGAAAGCTATCAACCATGAAGCCATCCACGCTGTCACTGGTGGAGAAGTCCAGGGGCGACAGCGCCTTCGGACGCCTGATGCATTTCTGGCGCAAAGCGTCGGGCCTGTCGCAGGAGCAGCTGTCCGGGCCGCTGGGCGTCTCCCCCCGCCATATCAGCTTCCTCGAAACCGGCCGCTCCAAACCTTCACGTATCGTCGCGCAGACGCTGGCGGATATATTCAGCCTGTCGGCGCGCGACCGCGCCTACCTCATGACCGCGGCCGGTTTCTCTCCCGATCAGTCCGTGTTCGAAAGTCCCGAGTTGGCGGTGTGGGTACGCAAAGCCATGCGCGCCGCGCTGGCGAACAGCGAACCGGCCCCGGCGTTTGTACACGACAGCTTCGGCAGGTTGCTGGCGGTGAACCGCGCCTGGCTGGCCTTCTTCATGCCACATGTGGATCCGGCACTGCTGGAAGACGATGCGAATATCTACGAGCTGGTGATGAACGAGCGGGGGTTGCGCCCGCTGTTGCAGAACGGCACCGCGCTGGCCTGTGGTCTGACCCTGTATCTCGCCATGGAAACTCTGCAGGGGAGTGACCCCAAGGGCTGGGAGCTGCTGCAGAGGCTGCAAGCTTCGGGGTCACTGCCGGAAAACTGGCAGGCACAGGGACGCAAGCTGACGCACACCAGCGACTATCCACTGGTGCTGAAGACGGATGACGGGGTGTGCTATATCACCGTGTTCAATGACACACTGTCCTCCACCCCACAGCTGATGCAGCCGCGCCTGCTGATCGGGCGCATCTACCGCGACGACGGTAAACCACTGCTCGACGAGGAGCAGCTGGCAGCGACACCCGCGCAACATCCGCTGCTCTTTCGCGATCTCTGACGGCTTTCCGCGTCAGCCCGCGCCCACCCTACCAGGAGGCGTCCGCAAAGCGGCGCAGATGCCGGTCACTGTTGCCAAACAGCTGACAGATGACCGTCAGCCGCTTGAAATAGTGCCCCACGTCCAGCTCATCGGTAACGCCTATACCGCCGTGGATCTGTACGGCTTCCTGGCCGATCAGGCGACCCGCCTTGCCGATACGCGCTTTCGCGGCACTGACCGCACGGCGGCGTTCCTCCTCGCTGCGGACGGTATCGTCCCATGAAGTGGTTGCCATCAGCAGAATCGATCTCGCCTGCTGGCATTCCATAAACATGTCCACCATGCGGTGCTGCAGGGCCTGGAAGCGGCCGATGGGCTGACCGAACTGCTGCCGCGTTTTGCTGTACTCTACGGTCTTCTCCAGCAGCGTCTGCATAATGCCCAGTGCCTCGGCACAAACGGCCAGGGTCGCCAGATCCACGGCGTATTCCAGCCCGGGCAACGCCATGCCTTCCGCTCCGACCAAGGCAGTCGATGGCAGCCGCACATCACGAAAGGTAATCTCCGCAGCGCGGCCGCCGTCTACCGTCGGGTAGCCGTGAACTTGGACTCCCGACTGCCGCGCGTCCAGCAGAAATACACTGAGCCCGCGCTCGGTGTTCGCGCTCACCAGCAGCCAATCGGCTTCGGCACCGTTCAGCACCACGGCCTTGGTGCCGTTGAGGACATAGCCTGCATCACACTTTTCCGCGCGGGTGCTGACACGACGCAGATCGAAGGCATTGCTGCCCTCCCAGCACGCCAGTGCCATGAGCGTTTCACCGCTCGCCAGTTGCGGCAGCCAGCGGTCCTTTTGTGCCTCGCTGGCGAGCCGCTGCAGCAGACTGCTACACAGCACGGCGCTGGCCAGAAAAGGTTCCACTATCAACCCCCTGCCCATTTCCTCCATCACCACCGCCAGATCGCGGGCGCCGCCGTTGAAGCCGCCGTAATTTTCCTGCAGCAGCAGGCTGAGCCACCCCAGCTCGGCCATGGTGTTCCAGTTTTCCAGCGCATAGCCCGGCACACTCCGCTGGCGCTTCTGCCGGTTTTCGAACCCGTACTCCGCAAGTACAAATTTGCGCACGGAATCCTGAAGCATTAGCTGCTCTTCGTTTAAGGAAAAATTCATGGTCACAGCCCCAGAACAAATTTGCTGATGATATTTTTCTGAATCTCGTTCGAGCCGCCGTAGATGGTGGTTTTGCGGTAGTTGAAATAATGGGGCGCGGTATCCGCTGCGTACCAGGGGCCCACAAAATCGCCGCAAAACGCCATATCGAACTGTTCCGGCACAAACGGCAGCGCGTGATGGCCGGCCACTTCCAAATAGAGTTCGTCGATCAGCTGACCAATGCCGGAGCCCTTGATTTTCAGGATGGAGGACTCCGGTCCGGGTGCCTTACCGGTGGATACGGCGGCCAGGGTGCGCAGCTCGGTGTATTCCAGCGCGAGCAGATCCAGTTCGATGTCCGCCACCTTGTGGCGGAAGATCGGATCCTCCGCCAGGGTTCCGTCACCGCTGGGCGTGCTTCTCGCCAGTTTCTTAAGGTCGCGCAGGCGCACTTTGGAGTGGGCCACGCGCGCGATGCCGGTGCGCTCGTGGGTAAGCAGTTCCTTGGCGTAGGTCCAGCCCTTCCCCTCGTCGCCGATGCGGTTGACGACCGGTACGCGCACATTGTCGAAATGCACTTCATTCACTTCGCGACGGCCATCCAGGGTGATGATCGGCGAGACGGTGACACCCGGGGTCTGCATATCGATCAGCAGAAAGGAGATGGATTCCTGGGCTTTGGTGTCCGGGCCGCCGGTTTTCACCAGGCAGAAAATCCAGTCGGCCCAATGACCGAGTGTGGTCCAGCTCTTGGTGCCATTGACGATGTAGTCGTCGCCATCCCGGGTCGCAGTGGTCTTCAGTGAGGCCAGATCTGAACCCGCATTGGGCTCCGAGTAACCCTGGCACCACCACACATTGCTGGCGAGGATATCGGGCAGGAAGCGTTTTTTCTGCTCCTCGTTGCCGAAGGTAAAGATCACCGGCGCCACCATGCGCATGCCGAACGCAATGACTTCCGGTGCGTAGGCCTGCGCGCACTCCTCGGCGAAGATGTGCTTCTGGACATGGGTCCAACCGGTGCCGCCGTACTCCAGTGGCCAGTTCTCCGCGGCCCAGCCTTTCTCGAACAGGATTTTTTGCCAGCGCACATGGTCGTCTTTGCTCAGAGGAATATGGTTTCTGGCTTTCTGCTGAATATCTTTCGGGAAATTTTCCTCGAGGAAGTTGCGCACCTCCTCGCGAAACGCTTGCTCTTCGTGTGTCAGGTTCACTTTGCCTCTCCTCGCTTGCGGCAGGCCCTCACACTAAAAGGCTTGGTGCCGGGGAGCCATTACCTCCAGTATCAAGCGCGCTTTACCCGCGAAGTAATGGAGCCTGTGCACGCTCTGAGGGAAATTGTCACGAATAACAAGTACAAGATATTGAGAGTGACGATGACAGAACTGCCGCTGATTTCCCTGCAACAGGTTCGGCGCTATGAGCAGGTACCCCGCGCACAGCGCTTCCCGCTGGACACGATACCCGCCCTGCTGCACCACGCCTGTGAACGCTATGCGGACCAGCCAGCGATCCAGTTGCTGATGACCGGCGAGCCCGGCGAGATCCCCGGCACCATCCACTACCACCAGTTGCACGACTCGATACTGCGTGCACACCAGGTACTGTGGGAGCTGGGCTTTGGTCGCGGCCAGGTTCTGTCGCTGCTGCTGCCGATACTGCCGGAAACCCAGATACTCACCTTCGCCGCCCAGTGCAGCGGCATCGCCAACCCGCTCAACCCGCTGCTGGAGGCGGAGCACCTGGCCGGGATCATCAATGCCGTCGGCGCGCGGGTGCTGGCGGCCTGTGCACCGGAACTGGACCCCGAGGGCTGGACCAAGGTTGAGTATCTGTTGCGCGAGTGCCCGTCCGTCCGATGCCTGCTGGTGGTCGGCTTGCCGGACAGGCCCCTGGATTCCGACCTCTTCATCGATCTGCCCAAGCGGGTGTTACCGGTGGATTACCGGGCGCGGATGGCGGAGACCGAAGCCGTACCGCTGCGGGAAGTACCCCGTGCCGAGGATGTCGCCGCCTACTTTCATACCGGCGGCACCACCGGCCGCCCCAAGATCGCCAGACTGACCCAGGCCAACTTCGCCTTTGTGGCCCAGGCCATGCGCGATGTGACTGCGCTGCCCGAGTGCCACACCCAACTGAACGGACTGCCGCTGTTTCATATCTATGGTGCCATGGCCGCGGGCCTGGCCAGCTTCATCCACGGCTGCCGAGTGGTGCACCTGACCCCAGCCGGCTTCCGCACCCCGGCGGTCATTCGCAACTTCTGGCCGCTGGTGGCCGAACACCGCGCAAATGTGGTGCCCGTGGTGCCCACCCTGTTCGGTCTGTTGCTGGATGCGGAGGTGGACGGGCTGGATCTCTCCTGCCTGTGGGAGATGGGCAGCGGCGCCGCGCCGCTGCCGGAGGGTTTGAAACGGCGTTTCGAGGCGCGTTTCGACTTGCGCATCGCGGAAGGCTACGGCATGACCGAGAGCTGTTGCCTGATCGCGCGCGGCCAGGGCTCCCCGGTACCCGCCGAATGCGCGGCGCCGGCGGGCAGTGTGGGACTGCCCATCCCCTATACGGAAATCCGGATCGCCACCCTCGGCGGCGGTGAGCCCTCACCGCTGAACGCCAACGAAGTAGGCAATATCCTGATCAGCGGCCCCAACGTATTCGCCGGCTACCTGCAGGAAGACGACAACCGCGGCGTCTGGTATACGGACGACGAGGGACATCGCTGGTTCGACACCGGGGACTGCGGTTACCTGGACACCGAGGGCCGCCTGTTTATCACCGGTCGCGCCAAGGATCTGATCATTCGCGGCGGACACAACATCGATCCGCAATTGATCGAAGAGCCACTGCGCGGGCACAGCGCCGTGGCGGACGTGGTGGCGGTCGGCATGCCGGACGCACATGCCGGCGAACTCCCGGTGGCATTCGTGCAACCGTGTGCGGGAGCGGAAGTCGACGAAACACAACTACTGGCCTTTGCCGCCCAGCACATCCGCGAGCGCGCGGCGGTGCCCAAGCGTATCTTCCTGGTATCGGAGATGCCGCTCACCGCCGTGGGTAAAATCTTCAAGCCGGAACTGCGTCGCCGCGCGCTGGCATTCGCCGCCGCTGAATTACTGCGCGGTGAGGGTATCGAGGCGCAGGTTGAGGCGCGACTGGAAAGCGGTAGCCTGCGACTGTCGATACACATGGAAACCGGGCTCGCGGCGCAGGCGAAAGATCTTTTGGAGCAGCTGCCGGTCGCACTGACACTGCTCGACATCAAAACCCATTCAACCGAAACCAGCTAACCGGGAGCCAGAGAAATGTTACGAGTATTGATCGCCCCGCTGATATTTCTCGCTCTCAGCGCCCGCGCGGAAACGACTCTTTTCCTAACACCACAATTCGAGGTGCAGGTACAAAAAGACGTGGCCTACGGCGAGGGGGTTGTGGATTCCAGCAGCGAGCCCCGCACGCGCAAACTGACCATGGACGTCTACCAACCGCTCGGCGAGACGGCGCCACGGAAACGGCCGGCATTGGTGCTGGCCTTCGGCGGCTTCTGGCACCGCGGCGGCAAGGACGCGGCGCCCATGCACGATGCGGAGGGCCACCAGAACACCCCCATGTCCGGTTACTGCCAGGCATTTGCCGCCCGTGGCTACACCTGTTTCTCCATCGACTATCGGCTGACCCAGGAGGACCCGGGCCTGGAAAGCCCGCCGCACGCAGAGCACCTGATGGACCCGGAATTCGCCATGCAGCACAAGTTTCTCGGCGGTGCCAACGGCGTGCGCAGTGAGTTGGGCCTGGCGCCACTCACCGATGAAACCCGCTTCTGGTTCTGGCGCGCGATCGTCGGTTCCTCGGAGGACATGGGCAAGGCGGTGGCATATATCCGCGCCAATGCCGAGTCCTTCGGCATCGATCCGGAGCGTGTGGCGGTGGGCGGCTGGTCCGCCGGCGCTTTCACTTCCATCAACCTGGCCTACGGCGCCCGGGTACCGGTCAAAGCCGTGTTCGCCAACTCCGGCGGCTTCTGGGGCTACAACCTGTACAAGCTGCAGCCGGCGACAGACACGCCCGCACTGCTGCTGTTGTGGGGCGAAAACGATATTCCCGGTCTGCTGCAAATCGCTCCGGCGGTGGTACAGAGCATGCGCGGCGCCGGGGTCGACAGCCAACTGGCCTGGGTTCCCGGTCGCGGTCACTTCTACCGTCAGAGCGACATCACCCTGGCCGACGACGGCAGCAAGATGCCGCTACTGGAACGCATAAACCAGTTCCTGTTCACGAAACTGGATCTGGCGCGCCTGCAATAATCCCCGCGCGTTGGCCGGGAGGTCTCTCAAAAGTAAAGCGGCGCTCCCGGCAGGGCGCCGCTCACGTCCATTATGGTAAAGCTATCAATGCGGGCGTAACGATAAAGCAAGTTGAACAAGCAACTACCGCAACACTGGTAGAATCCCCGGCTCGAGCGCAACCAAGATGTAAGCCCCAGAATGACCCAGCTGAACCCCCGCCAGGCGGAGGCGGTGAAATATGTCGACGGCCCCTGCCTGGTGCTGGCCGGCGCCGGCTCCGGCAAAACCAGTGTAATAACGCGTAAAATCGCCTATCTGATCGGAGAGTGCGGCTATCAGGCGCGAAACATCGCCGCCCTGACCTTTACCAACAAGGCCGCACGGGAGATGAAAGAGCGGGTGGGCAAACTGATCACCGGGCCCGATGGCAAGAAGTCCAAGGCGTCCCACGGCCTCACCGTCTCCACCTTTCACAATCTGGGTCTGAACATCCTGCGCAAGGAGCACCGCGCCGCCGGCTTCAAACCCGGCTTCTCCATCTTCGACGCCGAGGACGCCCGCGGCCTGATCAAGGAGCTGATGCTGCGCGATGGCGACCTGGACACTGACCTGCTGGACCGGGTACAGAACCAGATATCCAACTGGAAAAACGACATGCTCACCCCGCGCAAGGCACTGGAGCTGGCCCAGAGCCCGGGGGAGCAGGCCATGGCGGTGGCCTACGGGCGCTACTGCGAAGCGCTGAAAGCCTACAATTCGGTGGACTTCGACGATCTGATCCTGATCCCTGTTCAGCTGTTCGAATCCGATCCGGAGCTCCTGCACCGGTGGAGAAGAAAAATCCGCTACCTGCTGGTGGACGAGTATCAGGACACCAACAGCTCCCAGTACCTGATGGTGAAACTGCTGGTGGGCGACCGCGGCGGTCTCACCGTGGTGGGCGATGACGACCAGTCGATTTACGCCTGGCGCGGCGCGCGCCCGGAAAACATGAGTCAGCTCAAGCAGGACTACCCCAACCTGCGCCTGATCAAGCTGGAACAGAATTACCGCTCAACCAGCCGCATCCTCAAGGTGGCCAACCACCTGATCGCCCACAACCCCCACGAGTTCGACAAAGCGCTGTGGTCCGATAAAGGCCTCGGCGACGAAATCCGCGTGCTCAAGGTAGCCAACGAGAACGAAGAGGCCGAGCGCGTCGCCAACGAAATCTTTCTGCAGAAGGCCCGCCGCGGCTGCAAATTCATGGATTTCGCGGTGCTCTACCGCGGCAACCACCAGGCGCGGCTGATCGAAATGAAGTTGCAGGAAAACCAGATTCCCTACCAGATGTCCGGCGGCACCAGCTTCTTCGCACGCGCGGAGATCAAGGACGTGATGGCCTACCTGCGCCTGTTGGTTAACCCGGACGACGACAACGCCTTCCTGCGTATCATCAACACCCCGCGCCGGCAGATTGGCACCAGCAGCCTGGAGGCACTGGGCAACTACGCCAAGGGTCGCGAGATTTCCATGCTGCGCGCCTGCACCGAAATCGGCTTCAGAGAACACATCACCGAGCAGGGCTACGAGCGACTCAACCGCTTCGCCCACTGGCTGGAGGGCGTAGCCCGCAACTGCGCCGACAACAGCCCGGAAACGGCGCTGCGCGAGATGCTCGACGACATTGACTACGCCGGCTGGCTGTCCCAGAACGCCAGCAGTGAGAAAGTCGCCGAAAAGCGCATGGAGAACGTCTACTGGCTGCTGGACAGCCTGATGAAGACCATGGAGGGTACCGACGATGAACTGGAGCAGGACGTGCGCCTGGAGCAGGCCATCTCCAAGCTGATCCTGCGCGACATGCTCGACCGCCAGGAGGAAGAAGAGGCCACCGACAAGGTCAGCCTGATGACCCTGCACGCCGCCAAGGGCCTCGAATTTCCCCATGTGTTCATGATCGGCATGGAGGAAAACCTGCTGCCGCACCGCAACAGTATCGAAGACGACAACATCCAGGAGGAGCGGCGCCTCACCTACGTGGGTATCACCCGCGCCCAGCGTACCCTAACCATGACGCTCGCCGGCAAGCGCAAAATGTTTGGCGAGAACCAGGACACCACTCCCAGCCGTTTCCTCGACGAACTGCCACAGGAAGACTGTGTATTTGAAGGCTTCGGCAAGGCGACGCCGGAACAGAACCAGGCCAAGGGAGCCGAGACGCTGGGGTCTCTGCTCAGTATGTTTGACTGAACGGCAGGAGTGGAATCCAGAAACAAGAAGGCCGCTCAATGAGCGGCCTTCTTGTCTGTGACGGTACGTTTTTGCTTACTTGCTGTTTTCCACCATGTGGTCAACGGCCGCCTTCACCTCGTCCTCGGAACAGGTCATACACAGACCTTTTGCCGGCATCGCATTGAAGCCGTTCAGCGCGTGGGTGTATAGCGTATCCATCCCTTTGGCAATACGCGGGCCCCAGGCTCCGGCGTCGCCAAACTTGGGCGCGCCAGCCGCACCAGTACCGTGACAGGCCGCGCAGTGACCGCTGTAGACGTCGCTGCCGCTACGGGCGCCACCGGAAGAGGCCGCCGCCGCGGGTGCCGCCGCCGCACACTCATCGCCCTTCATGCAGGTTTTGCCTACCGGCGCGATGCGCTCGGCGATCTGCTCATCCACGGACTGCGCCACGGCTACCGCTGCGCCAGCCACCACGGCCAGGGCCGCCACGAAATTCAAAACAACTTTCATCCATTCCCCCTAAAGGCCCAAGCCGGCCCGTAGATTTCGGCGCAATCGCCACAAACCTCTACCAAACAGCCGCGCATTATAAGCATAGCGCCGGCCCCTGCGAAGGCCCGCGCTCCACCAGCGACCAATCCACTCCCAATTCCCTTTGCCGCAACCCGGGCCTTCTGTATAATCCGCGTCCGCGCCAGAGTTCCTAAGCTGTTGATTTGGCGCTGATTAGACCAACCAGGTCACCCGCTCCGCCCGTAGCTCAGCTGGATAGAGCGTCGCCCTCCGGAGGCGAAGGTCAGAGGTTCGAATCCTCTCGGGCGGGCCATATACGAAAAAGGCCACCCACAGGGTGGCCTTTTTCGTATATGGCCTCAAGCACTGGGGCCAACGGATACTGCGCGCTGCCGTTTTCCTTTGATCTCCGCAAACGATGACCCACTACCTGAATCGCACCATTAAATCCGGACTTTTTCTTGCGGTTGCTTTTGCGGCGATTACTGCGCTGTTGGTTCTGGCTCTGCGCTGGATTGACCCGCCCTCATCTGCGGTCATTCTCACCTGGGAATTGAGCAGCGACCGCAAAGCCCGGCAGCAGTGGCGCTCCCTGGAAAACATCTCTCCGAACCTGCAGATGGCGGTAATTGCGGCCGAGGATCAAAAATTTTCCCGACACCACGGCTTTGACTTCGCTTCCCTGCAAAAAGCACTCGCAGAAAACCGTAAACGCACCCGTGGCGCCAGCACCATTACCCAGCAGACCGCTAAGAATCTGTTCCTGTGGAATGGGCGCAGTTATCTGCGCAAAGGGCTGGAAGCCTGGTTCACGCTGTTGATGGAAACACTCTGGTCCAAGCGGCGGATACTTGAGGTGTATCTCAATATTATCGAGTTCGGCGAAGGGGTTTACGGCGCCGAGGCTGCGGCGCAAGCGCATTTCGGCACCACTGCGCGACACCTCAGCGCGTCACAGGCCGGGTTGCTGGCGGCGGTACTCCCCAACCCCATACAGATGTCAGCGAGCCGCCCCTCGCCATATGTACGCAGCCGTGCATCTGCCATTCATCGTCAGGTGCAACAGCTGGGCGGCCGTCGCTACCTTCAGGCCATGTAATCCGATACCGGTTTTCCCGCTTCCAGGCGAAGATCGTCATTCGCCAGTTACGGCTGGTCGCGCGTCCGCGGCAGATCGAACCAGAGCGCCGTTATCCCCGGTTCACCCGCAATCAGCTCCAGCGGCTCGTCGATAACACCAACTCCATCGCCGGCGGAGAGGCTGTTACCGCTGGCCTGTACACTGCCGGTAATCACGTGCAGATAACCCATTCGCTGCCCGGTATTTAGCGTTAGCTGCTCACCGGCTTCGAGCTGCGCGCGGAAGATACTCGCATCCTGATGTACCGTCAGAGAACCGTCTCTCCCATCGGGTGTCACCAGTGGTGTGAGTCGGCCGCTCTGCGGAATCGTCTTCTGCTCATACCCCGGTGGCAGGTTGCGTTGGTTGGGAACAATCCATATCTGCAAAAATTTGAGTGGGTCGGTTTTCGAGTGGTTGTACTCGGAGTGGGTGATACCGGTACCGGCCGTCATTCGCTGCACATCACCGGCGGGGACCACAAACTCGTTACCCATGCTGTCCTGATGTTCAATCGCCCCGGAGAGAATGTAGGAAATTATCTCCATATCCCGATGGCCGTGGGCATCAAACCCCGCACCGGGTGCGACGGTATCATCATTGATGACCCGCAAGACGGAGATACCCATATGCTTTGGGTCGTAATAGCGACCAAATGAAAAGGTATGGCGGGAATCGAGCCATCCGAAGTTCGCACGGCCGCGTTCGTCAGCACGACGTTGATAGAGCATTTTTTCGTCCTCAGCCGTTGTGGAGTGACCGCACTATACGACCGGTGGGGACGGGGAAAAATCGAATTAATCGGGATAAATCATTCGATTTCCGGACTGGAATGGTGCACCGGAAAATCAGGCCCCGGTCAGGTACCGGGGCCTTCGGTGTTATTTCTTTCCTTGCGCAATCACGCGATCCATTTCTGCTTCCAGCATTTCCATCGGAAGTGCGCCATTGGCGAGCACCGCGTCGTGAAAGGCGCGAATGTCAAACTGGTTACCCAGTTCCTTTTCCGCCTTTGCACGCAGCTCACGAATTTTGATTTCGCCCATTTTGTAAGACAGCGCCTGCCCCGGCCAGGAGATATAGCGATCGACTTCCGCGCGCACGTTTGCTTTGGAAAGTGAGGTGTTATCCGCCAGAAAATCCAGCGCCTGCTGACGAGTCCAGCCCTGGGAGTGGATTCCCGTGTCGATTACCAGGCGCGCGGCACGCCACATTTCGTAACTCAATCTGCCGAACTGCTGGTAGGCATTTTCATATACACCCATCTCCACCCCAAGCCGTTCGCTATAGAGCGCCCATCCCTCACCAAAGGCACTCAGATAGAGGTTGCGACGGAAATCCGGCACATTCTCCAACTCCTGGGACAACACTCCCTGCAGATGGTGACCAGGCACCGCCTCGTGCAGGGTCAACGCGACCAGTTCGTACAGCGGGCGCTGGTCGAGGGCGTGGGTGTTCACCCAGTAAGCGCCACCACGAGTGCCGCCAATGGCGGCCGGGTTATAGGACGCCGTGGTGTAGTTGGGCGCGATTTCATCGGGTACCGGCACCACGCCATAGGGCAGTCTGGGCAGCTTGCCGAAAAACTCCGGCAGGCGGTAATCGATGCGTTTGGCAACGTAGGATGCCTCGCTCAGGAGTTCACGCGGGGTGTCTGCATAGAACTGGGGATCGGTGCGCAGAAACTCGGTGAATGCTGCAAAGTCGCCGTCAAATTTTCCCTCTTTCTTCAGCTGTGCAATCAGCGCGTTCATTTCTCCGCGAATGCGCTTTACTTCATCAAGCCCGATGCGATGAATTTCCGCGGGGTCCATATCCATGGTCACATAGGTGCGGATCGCATGGCGGTAATACTCCTTGCCTCCGGGCAGCGCTTCGACCGCAAGTGAATCAGTTGCGGCGTTCATGTAGTCCCCTTCCAGGAAGGTCGCCACACGATCAAACGCCGGAATGGCATATTCAGCGATAGCCTGTTTACCCTGTTCCCGGAGACGCTTTTTGTCAGCTTCAGAAAACGTTTCCGGCAGGTTTTTGAACGGCTCGTAGAGACTGCTTTTGGTGGGATCTTCGTATACTTGCGCACGCACCGTCGGGGCAATGCCTTTCACGACGATTTTCGGCAGTACAAATCCATCCTCGATACCCACGCGCATATTCGCGATATTTTCGTCGAAGTAACGGCCGAAATCCTGAATACGCTTGATGTAATCCTGATAGTCCGAGACCTTCGGCATATTCAGGCCAGAGCTTGCGTCCAGGGCCGCGCTCCAGAAACTGTAGAACGTATTCACCGGGATGCGATCGAGGAACAATTGATTGCCCTCAGTAGAGTTTTTGAGCACCCAGGCAAGCAGGTCACGGTTTACCCGTTCCGATGCACTCAAGGTCGAGGCATCGATAGCATCGAGGCGTGCGAGCAACGCCTTCTCCGACTTCAGGCGGCGTGCGCGATCTTCCGGCGCGACACCGGGCAAGCGGTCGTTATAACCCTTCGCTCCCATTCTCCCGGCGGTGATTGGGTCTTCCCTGAGACTGTACTGCCAGTGCTCGTCAATCACGGCCTGCAGCTGTTCAGAAGCGGTAACCGCCTGCGCCGCTGGTATCAGCAGCCAGCCTGCGACTATGATCAGGAACAGAAATCCGGCGGGTCTCGGTGCCATTGAATATTCCCTCGGTAGAAATGGTTGAACGCTGAACCATATCACGACAGCGATCACTTCCGGGGACCGGTGACCGCGCACCTCCCGGCTTCCGTCGCAAAACAGAGCCGGTGTCCAACCCACCCCACAGGTTCGCGTTCAATTACAAGGAGCAGACGGTGAAGGATATTTGTGTCGGCGCAGTACAAATGGTCAGCGGAGATTCTGTCTCCGTGAACCTCGAACGAGCCTGTGAGCTGTTGACACAAGCCGTGGACCAGGGTGCTCAACTGGTACTTTTACCGGAAAACTTCGCGCATCTCGCGGATGGTGGCAGCTATTCGGTGGCGGAACCATTTGCCCGGGGCACCGCTGATCCCGAGCTGCACCCGGTGCAATTTTCTCTGCAAAAGTGGTCTCGTGAACTGGGCATCTGGATCGCCGCCGGTTCGGTTTCCCTTCTCCAGCGCGAGGACGGCTCCCCTGTCCCCGGTTCGCGTAGTCGCTCTGCGTTCCTGCTCTACGACAACCGCGGGAAACTCGTTACACGCTACGACAAAATGCACCTGTTCGATGTGGAGGTCGCCGATGCCGCCGGCCGCTACTGCGAATCGGCGAGTATTGAGCCTGGCGACAATCCAGTCTCCGCACACACGCCGTGGGGCAGGCTCGGGCTCAGCATCTGTTTTGATCTGCGCTTTCCCGAACTCTACCGCCAATTGGCTATGGCGGGAGCCGAAGTATTCATGATCCCCGCGGCGTTTACGCATACAACCGGTCAGGCGCATTGGATGACTCTGCTGCGCGCACGCGCCATTGAGAATGGCTGCTTTGTGGTTGCAGCTGCACAGGGAGGGCAGCATTCACACCGGCGTCGCACCTGGGGGCACTCGGCCATTATTGACCCCTGGGGTGAGGTACTCGCAGAAATGGGCGAGGGCGAAGGTGTTGTTACAGCAGTCCTGGAGGCTGATCAGCTCGAGAAAGTACGCAAAAATATGCCGCTGCTTTGCATGCGTCGATTGTGAGGCATTGCCCTGTGGATTACACAGTTTCCCACAAAATCCATGCATAGAGCTGGGGATAAGTTTGGGATATCGGATGTGAGGCCCGTGGTTGTTGGGCTTGGGAAAGCGTTTAAAAAAGCGCCGGTGGCAGGACCAGCTCAGGAAAGGAAGCTTCGAAAAGGCAAAGTAGAGAACTGCCGCATTTTGTGGCAGAGATTGTGAACCTCTGCACTGCCATCCCTGGCGCGACTTTTGAATGTGCTATTTAGCCCCGGCCCGGCCATCCATGGCCGGGCGCTGCCCATCACGCGAAGCGTGTGCTTCGCATACGCGATGGGCAGCCCTACTCTCACGATGCTTGGCACCAGCTCATAGTGTCGGGCGCAAAAATAAAAGAAAGGGCCACCCGTTTGGGTGGCCCTTTCTTTTATTTAGAAGCCTGACGATGACCTACTCTCACATGGGGAAACCCCACACTACCATCGGCGATGTTGCGTTTCACTTCTGAGTTCGGCAAGGGATCAGGTGGTTCCACAACTCTATTGTCGTCAGGCAAACTGGCTTGGGTTGGTGCTGGTCTTACGGGCTGTGCCCTGCGCTACCTGTTATCGCTGTTTGCCTGGTCGTTTAGACCGGCGATAACCCCAAATACTTCGGCGAAACATTCTGTAGTAATACACCGCAAGTCGATCTCTTGCGAGAAGCTTGCACGTCTCTCGATTGCTTACACAATCCGTTCGTTAGTAACCATCTCTGTTGTATGGTCAAGCCGCACGGGCAATTAGTACTGGTTAGCTCAACGCCTCACAACGCTTCCACACCCAGCCTATCAACGTGGTAGTCTTCCACGGCCCTTTAGGGGACTCAAGGTCCCAGGGAGATCTCATCTTGAAGGAGGCTTCCCGCTTAGATGCTTTCAGCGGTTATCCCGTCCGAACATAGCTACCCGGCAATGCCACTGGCGTGACAACCGGAACACCAGAGGTTCGTTCACTCCGGTCCTCTCGTACTAGGAGCAACTCTTCTCAAATCTCCAACGCCCACGGCAGATAGGGACCGAACTGTCTCACGACGTTCTAAACCCAGCTCGCGTACCACTTTAAATGGCGAACAGCCATACCCTTGGGACCGGCTTCAGCCCCAGGATGTGATGAGCCGACATCGAGGTGCCAAACACCGCCGTCGATGTGAACTCTTGGGCGGTATCAGCCTGTTATCCCCGGAGTACCTTTTATCCGTTGAGCGATGGCCCTTCCATACAGAACCACCGGATCACTATGACCTACTTTCGTACCTGCTCGACATGTCTGTCTCGCAGTCAAGCGCACTTATACCATTATGCTCATTGCATGATTTCCGACCATGCTGAGTGCACCTTCGTACTCCTCCGTTACTCTTTGGGAGGAGACCGCCCCAGTCAAACTACCCACCATACACTGTCCTCGATCCGGATTACGGACCAGAGTTAGAACCTCAAACATACCAGGGTGGTATTTCAAGAATGGCTCCACAGGAACTGGCGTTCCTGCTTCAAAGCCTCCCACCTATCCTACACAAGTAGGCTCAAAGTTCAGTGCAAAGCTATAGTAAAGGTTCACGGGGTCTTTCCGTCTAGCCGCGGGTACACTGCATCTTAACAGCGATTTCAATTTCACTGAGTCTCTGGTGGAGACAGCGTGGCCATCGTTACGCCATTCGTGCAGGTCGGAACTTACCCGACAAGGAATTTCGCTACCTTAGGACCGTTATAGTTACGGCCGCCGTTTACCGGGGCTTCGATCAAGAGCTTCGCTTGCGCTAACCCCATCAATTAACCTTCCGGCACCGGGCAGGCGTCACACCCTATACGTCCACTTACGTGTTTGCAGAGTGCTATGTTTTTAATAAACAGTCGCAGCCACCTGGTCACTTCGACCGGCCTCAGCTTAAGGAGCAAGTCCCATCACCAAAACCGGCGTACCTTCTCCCGAAGTTACGGTACCATTTTGCCTAGTTCCTTCACCAGAGTTCTCTCAAGCGCCTTGGTATTCTCTACCTGACCACCTGTGTCGGTTTAGAGTACGGTTCGCAATTGCCTGAAGCTTAGAAGTTTTTCCTGGAAGCAGGGCATCAACCACTTCGTCTCTTAAAGAGACTCGTCATCAGTTCTCAGCCTTAGGGGACCGGATTTGCCTAATCCCCCAGCCTACGACCTTAAACATGGACAACCAATCGCCATGCTGGCCTAGCCTTCTCCGTCACTCCATCGCAGCAATTGCAAGTACAGGAATATTAACCTGTTTCCCATCGACTACGGCTTTCGCCCTCGCCTTAGGGGCCGACTAACCCTGTCCCGATTAGCGTTGGACAGGAACCCTTGGTCTTCCGGCGGGGGGGTTTTTCACCCCCCTTGTCGTTACTCATGTCAGCATTCGCACTTCTGATACCTCCAGCAAACCTCACAGTTCACCTTCAACGGCTTACAGAACGCTCCTCTACCATGCTCATAAGAGCATCCGCAGCTTCGGTTACCAGTTTGAGCCCCGGTATATCTTCCGCGCAGGCCGACTCGACTAGTGAGCTATTACGCTTTCTTTAAAGGATGGCTGCTTCTAAGCCAACCTCCTAGCTGTCTGGGCCTTCCCACATCGTTTCCCACTTAACTGGTATTTGGGACCTTAGCTGGCGGTCTGGGTTGTTTCCCTTTTCACGACGGACGTTAGCACCCGCCGTGTGTCTCCCGCGATTGCACTCCTCGGTATTCGGAGTTTGCATGGGGTTGGTAAGTCGGGATGACCCCCTAGCCCAAACAGTGCTCTACCCCCGAGGGTGAGACGCGAGGCGCTACCTAAATAGCTTTCGAGGAGAACCAGCTATCTCCCGGCTTGATTAGCCTTTCACTCCGATCCACAGGTCATCCGCTACTTTTTCAACAGGAGTCGGTTCGGTCCTCCAGTTGATGTTACTCAACCTTCAACCTGCCCATGGATAGATCGCCGGGTTTCGGGTCTACTGCCTGCAACTAAACGCCCTATTAAGACTCGATTTCTCTACGGCTCCCCTATGCGGTTAACCTTGCTACAGACAGTAAGTCGCTGACCCATTATACAAAAGGTACGCAGTCACAGGACGAGCCTGCTCCTACTGCTTGTACGTATACGGTTTCAGGTTCTATTTCACTCCCCTCTCCGGGGTTCTTTTCGCCTTTCCCTCACGGTACTGGTTCACTATCGGTCAGCTGGGAGTATTTAGCCTTGGAGGATGGTCCCCCCATATTCAGTCAAGATAACACGTGTCCCGACCTACTCGATTTCACTCAATGTGCCTTTTCGTGTACGGGGCTATCACCCTGTATCGCGGAACTTTCCAGATCCTTCCACTAAGACATAAAGAGCTTAAGGGCTAGTCCCCTTTCGCTCGCCGCTACTCAGGGAATCTCGGTTGATTTCTTTTCCTCCGGGTACTTAGATGTTTCAGTTCCCCGGGTTCGCCTCACATAGCTATGGATTCACTATGTGATACCCGCAAGCGGGTGGGTTTCCCCATTCGGACATTCCAGGATCAAAGCTTGTGTGCCAGCTCCCCTGAACTTTTCGCAGGCTCCTACGTCCTTCATCGCCTCCAGCTGCCAAGGCATTCACCGTATACGCTTAGTCGCTTGACCATACAACACAAACGACTACTAACGACTTTGTGCTTTTCCAAACCGTCTTATGCGGCGTTGCTGCTCTTCGCTTACTCGGTCACGTACTAATGTACGCTCCCTCACTCGCTCATCGCGCGCCTTGCCTAAGACAATTTGGCT